>JAITDT010000052.1 GCA_031282425.1 Holosporaceae bacterium
TAAGATGTTTCTCGCGCTCGTCTCCATACACCTGATTCTTCTCGCAATTTTTTCAAAAATATCGTCGCTTCCTTCTCGTAAAACCATCCTTCCTCAGCGCTTCGATACCACAAAACTTATTAGATGTTTCAAAGAAATTCGACGTTGCATTCCCCATAAAATCGCCAAAACAATGGAATAAATGACGGGCACGAGCGTAAAATACAACCTCCATCCGACTCCGTCGGCAATAATCCCAGAAATACCCATAAAGAATATTCCATTCATTTCATGAAAAGCCCACAGGAGAGCATATAAAGACCCAGTCTTGCATTTAGTGTAGAGGAATGCAAGAAATGCGGAGGTAACGCAGCCGCCGGTAAAAGCTTCGCCTAAAATTACCAAGCTCAAGAAACTGACGTTAGCTCCTATTTTTGTAAAAATTAAGTAGGAAAAAAAAGAAATCGCATGACCGTTTCCGAAATAAATCATCGCCTTGGGAATTCCGATTTTTTTTATGATATATCCGCCAGTTAAACCTCCCACAATCGCCGCTATTGATCCAAATAATTGAACTATGTTTGCCATTTCAATTTTTGAAAATCCTATTTCCATCAAAAAAAGCCTGGACATTTTTTGCATCATGAAATCGGCGCTTTTATAGAGCGATAGGACGAGTACGATGTACAATCCATCTTTCTTTTCAATAATTTTTTTAAATGGAATAGTTAAACTTTTTTCGACGGAATCACTGAAAGATAAATTTCTTTTAGGTTTTTGGTATTTTTGAGGAGGTTGTATAAAAAGTATCATAATCATTAGCAAAAATATCGAAACAGCGGCTACGTAATAGGCTACTTTCCAACCGAAGATATTGGCCAAATATAACGCTAATACCTTTGTTGTTATTATGCCAATTTTATGACCAAAACCAACTACGCTGGCCACGTATCCAAATTGATTTTTATTTATTCCATTGATTTGATACGGATATAAAACAATATTTTTGCAACCATCTCCCAATGCCGTCAGTGTAGCGAAAAATATCAATGTTTGCAGACCGGAACTAGGATTGGAATTGGCCATGCCAATTATGCCGGCAATAAGTATGAAATGACTTACAATAATCCAACTACGCTCTCTTCCTATTTTTTGGGAAAAATAAGCGATATCATAATTTTCTATGAAAATTCCACACATAAATTTGAGAGTAAACGGCCAATGAAAAAGAGAAAATATTCCTATCGTTGTATTGGAAACCCCAAAATCTTTTAACCATAAATCCAATACCGTCAGTGTTAAAGGAAAGGATAACCCGTAGGAAAATCCGACACAGCATTTGGCGAAATATTTTTTCACCGGTAACTGTTTGAATAGACTATAATTTTTCAGCAACATTTTCGCCATTTGGATTGAAAGAAAAAATTAGCTACTCGTGTTTAGGCTTTTTGCTGACTCCGCTTCGAAAGTGTTTTCGGCAAACGGAGATATATTTTTCGTTTCCACCGATCTCAATCTGCTCTCCAATTGATATTTTTCGACCATTTTCATCCACACGCATGTTCATTGTTGCTTTTTTCCCACAATGGCATACGGTTTTTAATTCAACCAGGATGTCTGCAATAGCCAGTAACCTTTGGCTACCGTCGAAATTATTTCCCTGAAAATCTGTCCTCAATCCATAGGTTAAAACCGGAATACCAAGCAGATCTACAACTTCTCCCAGCTGATCGACCTGTTTCTGAGTGAGAAATTGAGCTTCGTCCACCAAAACGCAGGCAGCGTTTCGCGCTCCTTTTACGTAGCAGAAAAAATCAAAATCTTTATCAAAGGTCACGGCTTGCTTTTTTATACCGAGGCGAGAGGTAATTACTCCCGGACCATATCTCGTATCTAGCGCAGGAGTGAACAATAACGTCGACATACCCCTCTCTCGGTAATTGTGATCAGTTTGTAATAAGGAAGTCGTTTTTCCAGCGCTCATCGCCGAATAATAAAAATAAAGGCAAGCCACCGACGTATTCCTAAAAAATTAATAATTCACACGATCATTAGAACTTCTTTAAATGAATTTTTCAACAGCCTATTTGGTCTCGTCGCATTGTATTGCTGCAATCCGTTTAGTACAATGCGCTCGTTAAATGTAATTTTTGTAAGGGGGCCTATCAATGATCGATGAAGTTGTTTTTGTGAAAGAACCGCCGAAAAATTGCAGCATTGTCCTGGGCGTTTATGCCGACGGATCGTTATCCCCGAGTGCCCAAAAGATCGATAAAAATCTCGACGGAATAATTTCAAAAAATTTGAACAAGCTGAATTTTATCGGAAAGACATTCAAAACCAGTTCCTTCCTAGACAGTGGAGATAGTTATAATCACATAATCTTGATGGGACTTGGCGATCCTCATAAAGAATTTAGTAAATTTGAATTGAAAAAATTAGGGGCCGCCATATATGCCGTAACGCGGAAATTGGATTCAGCAGTTACTGTTGCCATTGACGCTGCCGATCTTCATTTTCCGTGCAATTGCGCTTCTTCATTTATGGGGTTTGGAGCGCTATTAAAATCATGGGTTTTTGATAAGTATAAAACCTCTAAAGATGAGGAAGCGAAGCTAAAGAATCTAGCAATGCTAACTCTGGATGTGAAAATATCCGAGGATTACTATGGAGAACTACGTAAAATTGCGGATGGCATATTCTTAACGAGACAGGTTGTATCGGAGCCGGCCAATGTAATCTATCCGGAGAGTCTCGCCGAGATCGCAAAGATGGAATTGCTTCCGCTGGGTGTAGAAGTTGAAATACTGGATGAAAGCCAGATGAAAAACCTCGGTATGAACGCGCTTCTGGCTGTTGCTCAGGGTAGCGAGCATAAACCGCGTCTGGCGATTTTGCGCTGGACTGGTGCGAGCAATTCGGAAAGTCCAATTGCCGTAGTTGGAAAGGGAGTAACATTCGATAGTGGCGGCATCAGCCTAAAACCAGGTGAAAAAATGCACGAGATGCGCTACGATATGGCCGGATCCGGAACGGTGCTGGGTTTGCTGAAAGCGATCGCCCTGAATAAGTTGCGCGTAAATGTCGTTGGCGTGATGGCGTTGGTGGAAAATATGCCGTCTGGTTCTGCGCAACGTCCGGGCGATGTGGTCAAATCGATGTCCGGCCAGACCATAGAAGTGTTAAATACCGACGCGGAAGGGCGTATGGTGCTGGCGGATGCGCTGTGGTACACGCAGGATAGGTTTAATCCAGAAATTCTAATAGATCTGGCTACATTAACAGGGGCAATCGTCGTTGCGTTGGGGCATGAGTTCGCCGGCTTGTTTAGTAATTACGATCAGTTGGCGGATCAACTGTCTAAATCAGCCGCAGTTACCGGTGAAAAAGTATGGCGTATGCCAATGTCAGAACACTTTGATAAAGGTATCGACTCTGCCATAGCGGATGTACAAAATATCGCAAAATCGCACATTCACGGAGGTAGTATAACGGCGGCGCAATTCCTCAAGCGATTTATTAACGGCAAAAAATGGGCCCATCTGGATATAGCAGGAGTGGAAACGTCCTCCGAAGATTTGTTTATCTGCTCCGAGGGAGCAACGGGATTTGGAGTGCATCTGTTGTATGATTTTCTACGCGAAAATTATACGACAGTTCCTTGATTCAAATGGAAATAAGTCTTTATCATGTGATGACGGGAGGGTTAATTTCGGCGATTGTTCGACTTCTGGAGAAAATTTATCTGACGGGGCAGAAATGTGTTTTTTTCAGTCCTTTGGAGGAGCGAATAACGAATGTCGATAAGGTACTCTGGACGTTTTCTACCAACGCTTTTGTCCCGCATGGGGATAAAAGTCTAGGATTTTGCCATAAACAACCGATATATCTTACCGATAAACTTGAAAATCCTAATAACGCTCAAGTGGCGGTAATTGTCGATACATTGGATTACAAGAATTACGATAACTTGGAAAAAATAATTATAATTTTTGAGGAAGAGGAGCAGGAGAGAGGATTGCTGCTCTATTTCGACTTGAAAAATAACGCAAAGAATGTTACCTACTGGAAGCAGAGCGCCCGAGGGTGGGAAAAGGTGATTTAGAGGTGTAATATGTCCGTTCAAAAAACTCTTTCGATTATAAAACCGGATGCGACCGAGAGGAATCTTACCGGAAGCATTAATACTAGATTTGAGGAAGCTGGTCTTCGAATCGTCGGCCAAAAAAGAGTGTGTTTAACGAAGGCTCAAGCCGAAAAATTCTATGAGATTCATCAGGGGAAAGCATTTTATGCTAGCTTGTGTGAATACATATCTTCCGCTCCTGTTGTTGTGCAAGTCTTAGCTGGAGAAGACGCCGTTGCAAAAAATAGGGCAATAATGGGAGCCACCAATCCCGCCAATGCTGAGGTTGGCACAATTCGAAGGGATTTTGGCCAAAGTATTGAACGTAATGTCGTTCATGGTTCTGATAGCCCCGAAAATGCAGAGACTGAAATTGGATTTTTCTTTAGCCAAATGGAAATTGTCGAATAGAGGAGGTTATGAAACCCCTTTTCTTCTTGTTGTTTACGGTAAATCTTTGTGTTTTTGCAGATTCTAGGTATTTAGAAAGTAGAAATGTCAAAGTAAAACAAGAAGGAAGAAATTCCCTAGAGGCGAAGCAGGCTGCGCTACGGCGGGCTAATCGATTGGCGTTCAGCAAAGCACTAAACATGGAGTTGAAGACGATAGAATCTGTTTCCGATGGGGAGATTCAAGATTGTATTTATGATTATTCCATTGAGCGAGAAAAATTTTCAGCGTCTGTTTATATCGGTGAGTTTTTCTATAGATTTTACAAAAGTAGAATATCTTCTCTTTTAAAATCGCACGGAATACATATGGATTTTCAAAATGAAGAAAACAACATTGTAAAGCTCGCAGTTTATTGGAAAGATTTTATTCGTCGGAGCAATGAGCTGAATAAATTAAAGGTAATCGTTGAAAAATTTTCCGATAAAAAAGTTGTATTCAATATTAATAGAAAATATATCGGTGATTTCCGGAAGTTGCGCATGAAATATGCGCAGATATTATGATAAAATTCACACCTAATATATTATCCTTTTTCAGACTTGCAGCGCCTATTTTTTTGGTGCCGATGATTTTGAAGAACGACTTTAAATCTGCATTTGTCATTTTTAGTCTAGCTGCGAGCTCTGATTTTTTGGACGGCTATTTGGCTAGAAAATTTCATGTATCGTCGGATTTGGGAAGTATGTTGGATCCACTGGCAGACAAGGCACTGATGATATCTTCCTATGTGCTGTTTGCGTATGTAAAATTTATACAGACATATGTAGCTGCGCTTGTAGTTGGAAGAGACTTTTTGATATTGGGCGTCGTGACGATCTGCAAATTGCGGCGTATACCTTTAGAGATTCAGCCACTTTTATCCAGTAAGATCAATACCGCTATTCAACTGCTCTTCCTGGTAGGAGTTTTAGCTTGTAAGAGCTTGGCGATGAATGTACCATGGGCCACAGAATTGTGCGGATTAATTGTTAGTATTTCGACGATCTTTTCCGGAGCAGAATATGCGCAAAAGTACTATTGGATCAAAGATAAAATTCTTTGACGGTAAATTTGTCTTTTGGATTGTCTTTTCCGGACTTCTGCTTTTATTTTTTTACATGTTCTCGAATATATGTTTTCCATTTGTCGTTGGATTTACCATTGCATACCTTTGCTCTCCTTTTGTGGATTTTACTTCTAAATATGTAAATAGAACGTTTCTGAGCGGTGTTCTATCAATTGGATCTATTTGTATTTTTGTCGTTGCCGGCTTGGAGCTTTTCCCAAGATTAAAGGAATATTTGATATTTATTGCCAAAAATATTCCATCCTATTACGACCATCTTATTTCATTTTTAGACAGCGCTTTTTCCTCTGTAAATTTTGTGCAATATAAATCGGAAATTACTTCAATAAAGCTTGAAATCCAAAAATATTTGGATCAGAAAATTTATATCTTTGCGTCCATTATAGGGGAAATCGCATCCAAAAGAGGAATTATCACTAACTTCTTTTCGTTTCTCGTAATTATGCCAATTTCGCTTTTTTATTTTCTACGGGATTGGAACAGTATGATGGATTATCTGTACAATTGCATCCCCAATCGACAAAAAAGCACAGTGTTGGAAGCGTCTCGTATAGTAAGAAAAACATTTGTAAACTTTTTTCGCGGACAATTTTATGTGGTCGCGATTTTATCTATATATTACGCTCTACTATTGACGCTAATCGATCTTACGACTTGTGTTTATTTGGGAATTTTGTCCGGCATATTTTCGTTTGTTCCGTTTATAGGGGCTTTATTTTCATGTTTATTGGTACTTTTTATCAATGTACCAACGTTAACTCTCGCTAAATTGCATATCATACTGGTGATTTATGCGGTGGGACAATTTATCGAAGGCTATATATTATATCCGAAATTTGTAGGCAAAAGAACGGGACTTCATCCACTGTGGATATTGTTTTCATTTTTTGCCGGTATTCAATTGGGGGGAGTTGGAGGCGTATTGGCGGCCATTCCTCTGGCGGCTGTTATACGAAATTTGATAAAGTTTGCCGTCGGCAAATTTAGAGCAAGTCAGACGTATAAACAGTAGCAAAATGCAGCAGGAAATTTTTGATTTTCACAAAATTGAAAGGTTGGATTGGAGCGATTTCATTGTAAGCGAAGAAAATCGCGATGCAATTTTATCTCTTGTGAAATGGCCTGCCTGGGGCAGCAGTGGATTGATTATTTATGGCGAATCCGGCGCCGGGAAAACTCATTTGGCGTCGTTATGGGCCAGAACAGCAGGTGCCGTCTACATTCTAAAGGAAAGTTTAAATCATAGTCCGCGGGACTTATTTGCGATGGAAAACAATTTTGTTATTGATAATTGTGAAGATTTCATTGGAGCGTCATGCCCAAAATTTAGTCACGATTGGATGTTCCATTTTCTTAATATCGTAAAAGAAAAAAATAAATTTTTACTGTTGCTGAGCAGGACGCACCAATCTTTTTGGTCCATAGAACTGGAAGATTTGAGATCGCGATTACTGGCTATTCCCAGCGTCAACATTGCCGTTCCTGGAGACGACCTTCTTTTGAAAATATCCCAGAAGATAGCCAAGGATTTAGAAATAACAATTCCTGATGATGCTATGAGGTATATATTGAACACGATGGAACGCAAAGTAAGCTTCATTGCTGATATCTTGAAGGAACTAGATAAGCTATCTCTTCAGCAAAAAAAACGGCTGTCATTATCCTATGTCAGGGGTAGTTTGGAGCTGCTAAATACCCAAGTTTTTTAGATGAACCGCCAGCTGAAAATTTGTTTCTGGCTTCAAATCTCCGGTGGAAAAATTTTTTCTTTCTACTATGAAGTCGACCGTCGTGCACTCATTTTTGTATTCAATTCCGATATTTTGCTTTATAAGTCGAACGTTGTCTTTGTTTGCGATCGTTACGGTATTAACTTCATTCCCAAAGACAACGCCTCCTTTCAACTTTATGGTGGAAGATACATTCCAGCCGGCATTGAACATTATGCCTTTGTATTTTTGAGTTGTCTGTTCTTCCGAAATATTTTTATAATCAATAAAGGATTGGTTATAAGCGCATTGCTTTCCTCGAAAAATCATCAAATCAAAACAAATCTTTTTATCGGAAAAATTCAATCCCGCATCGATATTGGATAATCTTTTTGAATGAGTAGAGTAGCTAGTGTTCATAATAAAAGTCCATTCGCTGGATAAAAAAGCTTCCAATGAGCTTACTATATTAGAATTTCTTTGTTTTAAGCCCGATGCTTCAAATCTGTCTGGGATTGCGGTTAATTCGGTGGATCTTCCCATCGTATAGCGGTATAGATTTTTTCCATCTTGGTAGCCGGATAGTTTCAATCCATAGTAAATCCTATCTCCGGAATCTATGTTATATGGAGAAATGCACTTATTCCCCACTAGAAAATTGATGGGATTGATTTCGCAGAATGGTTCTTCAAAAAAGTCCACATTTTTTTTGTTTCCGGCGATAATTATACCGATGATGGGTGTAAAAATTGCGCTCGTTTGGCCTGGCATCGTCAAAACAAGAGGTTGTTTCCAGGCAACATTTACTTGAGGCTTAGCCATAAATGATGAATCGTAACCGGATCGTTCCCATCTTGAAACTTTTTCCCCTTGTAAAGATAAAATACCTTTAAAATCAATGAGATGACCATCCGATAGTAATATTTCTTTTTCCCATGAAGCATTGGAGACGGCTTTTCTTGCCGATCTATGATGGCGAAAATCTAAATTCATGACGCAGCAATCTAAACCGAAAGTTCCATTCCATAAATCCCTAGAGTAATTGCGCTCCACAACCGGTAGCAACCGTGGAGTATATTCTGGATTTTCACTTTGAAACATCGCTGTCTTCACAGAGGTATAATTTCGCCCATCGAATCCTTCAAATTTCATATTGCTTTCCAAAAGCCTATCTATGCTTTTTAGAAAAGGAAATTTCTTAAGATAATAGCTATCAGATGCAAGATTTATGTCAAAACTATACCTCCAAACATCATTTATTTCATATTTCAATTTTGAAAATATATGGCCTCGATATCCGGAATCTTGTATTTTTTTTATGGCTTTTTTTTCAGAATCATTATCGCCAATTTGACCTTTTACAGATCTGGTATTTGTAAGGCTAGTATCCACGTCAAATTCACCGTTGGGAAATCTGAGAGCGTAGTACATCCATCCAACATTTCCGATTTTTGATGTGACAATTGGCTTAAGTATTAACTCTTGAGAGTCGGAAATTGCAAATAAATATTGCGGTAATACGCTGAGCCCATTTTTACTGGAGACGGAAAATTTAGGAGCAAGGAATCCGCTCTTTCTTTTTATTTTTGGACTTACATGCGCAAAATATGGCGTGTGAAAAATGGAAGTTCCGAAAAGTTCAAAGTAAGTATTCCGATATTCGACGTAATTTTCAGGATCGAAGGTTACATTTAGCGCTTTCATTTGCCACGTCAATTCTCCCAAGTTCGAGCAGGCGTAGCAGGGCGTATAAATAACGTTTTTCAGCTCATATTTCCCGTTCTTAATTAAAAATTCGGCGGCGGCTAATCTCGATTGATCTGACATAATTATTTTAACATTCTTTCCCTCGCCAAGAGAGAAGTTTTTATTCACCGACAACGAATCCAGAAAATAAACGTTTTGCCACTCGTCTTTTATGATTATATTTCCCTGCGCATTAATAATTTCTTTTTTTCTATCGTAGGAAATAGTATCGGCAGAGATAATTCGATTACAATAGACGATGATGACGTTTCCCTCGCAGTGGACAGCGTCTTGGGAAGATTGCGCAGTATCAGCGTTGATAAAAGTAATATCTTCAGCTGGCGCCTCCAGAAATAATAATATCATTACCATAAGAGCTAATATTTTTTTCTTCATGCCTCTTTCCAAATCAATATCGCAATTAATATACATGTTAATGTCAGCAGAATTGACCAGCAGGCGAATTGCACCGGAACTGCTCCGCTATAGGCTAAGGATTCCAGCATATTATTTGTGAATTTGAGGAAGATAGATATGGATATTACCTTTATTGCAATGTTGGTTTTTGTTTTATAGCGATTTACAGGAAAACATATGATGGCCGCTGCCAGAGCGAATAAAATGAAGTTATAGCAGTTAGACAGCAATCTGTGTAGTTCCAATTCATATGATTTGAGAGTCACGCTATCTTTCTTTTGGATTCTATAAACTTTGTAAAGATAGTAAATGTCCTGCTTTTTCGGAGATTTTGAAAGTAACTTTATTAGATCGCTAGAAACTATAAAAATCTCTATCGTATCGACATTTTTCATTCCATCTCCGTTTATTAGCGTGACATTTTTCAGAATCAAGGAAGCTTCTTTCACTAACGCCTGTTGCGCGAATATTCTTTGACCGTCATTTACATTAAAAATACCGAGCCCTTCAATTTTACCATCGCAGATATTTTTCATAAAAATCATACGATTATTGTTTGTTGAGCAATCTATCCAAACATCGGAATTTACCTCCGCTGAAGCATCTGCCGATATGTTTTTATTATACGCGACTTCCGCCAACAGTCCCATCGGATGCGCTATAAATAGCCACATGACCGCCATTAATACTGCAAAACAAAAAAATGGATATAAAATTTGCTGCGGTGATTTTCCCGCTGCTTTTAGTATGGTTATTTGATTGGATTGGCACAGATTCCACAGACTAAAAGTAGCCGTAATAAAATATACGTAATGAAAAATTTCACAAAAGGTCGATGGAGTTCTGAGTAAAGACAGCTTAATCGCAAAAAGAGTTTCAGATACATTTGATATTGGATGCTTCCTCGTCATTTCCGCAAAATCAAATAATAAAATTAGACAAAACACAAAAATGGACACAAAAATCATCGCTTTTAACTGCATTTTGAAAATATATTTGAATAATGTTTTATTCATTTGATTGTCTACGTCTTTTTCATGATTGATGTAATGAGGATAACCAAAGAGGAGATTATCAGCGCATAGTTTAATTTAATAAATTCCAAGTTTTTTGCGGCCGCATTTGCTATCCAAAAATAACTCCCCTGAAATATAACGATGGTCGCAACCAGGAGTATCATATTTCTGTAGGAAAATTTACGATCATAAGGTGTAAGCAAAATCAGCAAAAAAGATAACATGGGGAATATTGCAGCCAACAGTGGCGACGTGATTTTTTGATGAAAAAGAGCGCGAGTCGTTTTTGTAAAAGATTCATCATCATTTTTCTGCAATAACTCGTAAATATACTTTTCATTCGGTTGTGCGGCTTTTTTTTCTATTTTCAAAATTTCCCTCAAATTGCAATTATATAACTCAAAATACATAATCGAATTTTTGTGATTTATAAAATCTATCTCTATACGCTCCCCTCTTTTCAGAATCAGAACATTATCCTGAATTGTCCCACTTTCTGCGGAATAACTAAGAACGTTTAGTGGGTTTCTAGCGTCGATTACAAATAAATTTCCAAAATAAAAATCTCCCATATATTTTTGAGCATACACAGAAAATCCACTATTGGAGAAAATTGCGCCGGCTTTTTCTGGTGGATCAATATTGTTTATTATTTTAAATTCCGAAGAGCGAAATTCCTGCCAGGCCCTAGGGGAAATATAGGCGTTACTGATATACAAATAACCGGTTACCAGCACGATCATATGCAGAAGGGGAATAAACACTCTTCGCGGAGAAAATCCGGCTGCCTGTAGAGCTATCAATTGGTTTGATTCGTTGAATCTTTGATACACAAACGCTGCAGAAATGGACAACGATATTGGTAAAATTACGGCGATAATATCTATAGATAAATAGGATATGAACCTTAAAAATTTCGCAAATCCTATGCCATTATTATTTAAAATCCACAAATACCGAGAAGATTGCACCATCCAGGCGCAGAAGGTAAGAGCAACTGTCGAATACACCGTGGTTCTGAAAATTCTCCCAAATACCACATTTGATAAATTCCGCAATTGCTAACTCCTTTGGTCGAAAGTATACTAGCCTCGAGGTTTGATTTCTATGCCTTTTCATAGTATTTTGGGCAAATTATGCGTTTTTAAAAATCGGAGATTCTCTTGAAAAGTTTTTTTTGCATGAATTTGGCGGCAATACTTTCTCTTTCTTGCGTTAGCGGAGTGGCGACGGATTCTGAGCGTTCGTTAAAAAAGTACGAAGGAATCGTTGCCATTGTGAATGATGATATTATCACGCTGCAAGATCTCGAAGAGCGGGTGCGTCTAGTGCTATTTTCGGATGATAGTAGTGTATCTCCAGAACTTAGAGCGCAAATTACACGCGAAGTTCTCAAAGAAATGATACAGGAAAAGTTAAAGCTGCAATGCACGAAAAAATACTCACCAAAGGAAGGATGGGTGTCTCCGGAAATGGAAAGATCAGCTTTCTCTAGTATCGCAAAACGTAATAACATGGATGACGAGAGTTTTTGTAAATTACTGAAAAGTAAAAACATAAACAAGGAAGTTCTACTCCAGCAGATTCGCGGAAATCTCTCTTGGATAGCCTACATAAATGCGCGTTTCGGAAGGTTTATAAATATTTCTGAGTCGGAAATAAATAGAGCAGTCGCTGAATTTAAGGAAAAGCGAAATAAAGCCTCATACTACGTCTGTCGAATGTTTTTTCCGGTAAGCGATTCCAGAAATGAAAGCGTTGTGTCGTCGCGCGCAAACAACATAATGCAAATGCTTTCAAACGGCGCAAATTTTAACAATCTTGCCCGACAATTTTCCCAAAGTGCAGACGCCAATAAAGGAGGAGAAATCGGATGGATTTTTCATGGTCAGTTATCTCCGGAAGAAAATGCGGCGCTCCAGAAAATGCCTGTTGGCGGTCGTGCCGTAATCCGTAATAGCCGTGGGTATGTAATTTTATTTCTTCGCGATAAGAAAGAAGCCGGCTCGAGTTCGTTTACGACTTTACGATTTGTTCAAGTCGTTGTGCCGTTTCGAGAATCAAAACTTACGAAAGAGGAGCTTGGGCATATCGAGAATTTTTTGATTGATATGAGAAGAAACTCCAGCGGTTGCCAGGATTTCATAAAAAGAGCTCGAGAATCTGAAATTTGCGCGATAACAGATCCAGTTGAGATAGTTTTAGAAGAAGCGCAGCCACAATTTCGCCCAATGCTAGCAGCGCTTCCTGCCAGAAGCGTAGGAAATCCGATGGCAATGCCCAACGGCGTTGTTGCCATATGCATGTTGGATAGGAAAACTCAGAAGATTCCAGAACCAACTCGAGAGGAGATTCGTGCGGAAAAAGTCAATGAACGCCTGAGCGTTTTCGCCGATCGAGAAGTACAAGATCTGCGGAAAAAAGCCGACATTAAAATGAGTGCAGGAGCGATGTTTGCCGCCGCCAAATGATTTGACGAAAATCACGGCAAATTTGTTATTTCATATGCGTCCATGCGCGATCAAAAAGAAATTTGGCCAGCACTTTTTGTTCGACGCGAAAATTAATCGAAAAATCGTTTCATTAGCAGGAGATCTACGGGATAAAGTCGTAGTTGAAGTAGGACCTGGTCCTGGCGGATTGACGTTAGAGATTTTAAAACAGGCCGTAAAAAAGGTTATCCTGGTAGAGATTGATTCCCACTGGTGCAATGTTTGGAACAATCTTGGAGCGCAATTCGACAGGAAGGTAGAAATTCTAGAGCAGGACGCTCTACTTTGCGACTATAAAAGCATTTCTCCAGACGTAATTATTTCGAATCTACCCTATAACATATCCGTGCCTCTACTATGTAAATGGCTTACAGAATTGAATACTTTTGAGAATTTGATTTTGATGTTCCAAAAAGAAGTTGCGGATCGGCTCTGCACCCAACCGGCTACAAAAGCCTACGGCAAACTATCTGTTATGGTGCAACACTTGGTGAAAATTGAAAAAATATTCGAAGTCGAGCCAGGTAGCTTTTTACCTGCACCGAAGGTGAAGTCAACGGTAATAAAAATCACGCCGCATCTGAATCCCAGAGTATGGAGCGATTCCTTTTTAACTCTACTAACGCACGCCTTCGCTTATCGTCGAAAAACTGTAGCAAAAACGCTAACCAAATTTATAAAAAACCCGGAGCAAACTCTACGAGATCTGGGGTACGACGCCAACGCCCGTGCAGAAGAGATTTCAGTGGAAGATTATGCAAAACTCCATCATTTATGCTTCAATGACACGGCATAGCTGGATGCCAAAGAATGACAAATGAAGACATTATCATTTCTAGAAGCTGGAACGCTGACTGAGGGATCCTCGAAGCATTGTATCTATAATGATTCAATGCGGTATGTCCATTCCATCTCTGAGTGTGTCACATAATTTCGCCACCATATCATTGACAGCATCCCTCAGGGAATTAAGTCCCCAAATTGCCATTCCTCCGATGAAGGCAATACAAAGCACGTACTCTATAAGTATAGCTCCGCGGGCCTTCTTCTTTAGGCAAGCATAATTTTTACTTGAAGAGTAATTGCCCCCCCCCCCTCTGTGTCAGGTAGTCGCCAACTTTTTGCAAAAAACGCATCTTAACCTCCGTAAATTTAGAATAATTGTAATGGGAAAAAGTAAAGGATAGATTAATTGAGTGGTATTTTTTGGCCGTCACTGCGTTCCTTGCAATGGCGAAATTTGTGTGACTTGTGTGGAACAACAATAGCCGGCAGGATATTGATCGCAGTCAAATAAGCAGGATGCACCAAATTGCCAATTCTTGCTCATAAAAGAGCTTTTAAAGGCTGATCTTGCAAGAGGTGGGATTTGTTATTAGATACGCCAAAATGTTGAATCTTTCGTAGCTTCAGCGCAAGTTAGGCGCTTTATGCTTAGTTAAAAATCTCGTGACGACAGAGTCCAGTCCAAAGTTTAGTTTTTCTTTTATTAAAGTTTGATTAATAAAAAATAGAATGATATATAAAAGTCGATTATTTAATAAAGAACGTAAAAATAGTTTTTGACGTTAATGCAAGTGTTATGCAAGGCATGTTACGTAAAATATCAGGATAGGGGAAAAGAAAATGAAAACAATATTGAAATCAGTCTTGGTCGCATTATGCTGTTATGGAGTGGTTGTCAATGCGATGAATAAAATTACTGTTTTTGTATATAATCCTTTGCGTAATTGCATAACCAAAGTAACAGAAGATCTGAATAGGCGGATATCTGTCATCTATGATAAACAAGATGAAGGACTATTGGCAGTTAGCGAAGGTATAGTTTTGGATAGGTGGAAAAGTTTTAGGTTCAATGGCGTAAATTCAAGAGCAGTCATAATTCTTACAGCCAATGTTGATGTTTGGCGTGAATCCAGTATTGGATTATCGCTCGATGACATCCCTTTTGTATACTACTGCGGTTTTGATAGACATGAACTGACAGCATTCGATCGCGGCATAGAATCGACTATTCCATTCTTGGTGCCGTTCGTAGCAGATAAAGACGAGATAGCCGCTCTAACGACATCGAATAGTTCAACTGTCATTGGCAGACGCAAAAAACAACCAAGCACAACTCCTCTACCGGTTCCATGGTGAATATTAACTCAAGTCCATCTTAGGAAAAAGCCTGACATAGAAACGAATGTATTGTCACTTAGTCAGATTTTTATCGCCAATGATCAAAAAACGAGTTTCGTTGGATAATTTTCAGAAAAGATTTAGTGGTTAATAGTTAATTTTTTTGCTAAAATTATTGCCGAGTTATTTTTAGTGTAGTGAAGATAAATGACAGAATTAGAAAAACTGCAGGCGAGTTGTTTTTTGGAAATTGGCGGCTGCGATAATTTAAAAAAGCTTGATGCGCTCAAAAATTCCATTTTCGGTAAAGGCGGGAAAATAGTGGAACTTATGAAAGAATTGCGAAATTTGAACAACGAACAAAAACGCAAGCTTGGCTCTGAAATCAATTTGCTAAAGAGCGGTATTTTGGGGAAGTTAAATTCCAAATTTCACGAGCTTGAAATGAAAGAGTTAGAGCAAAAATTGCTTTCTGAGTTTGTGGATGTCGCTTTGCCGCCTCGTCCGGAGCACTGTGGGAAAATTCATCCACTCACAAAGGTAGAGGAGGAAGTTGTAGATATCCTATCATCCTATGGATTTGTATTCGCAGACGGTCCTGACATTGAAGGCGAGCATCTTAATTTTACTGCGCTGAATATGCCGAATCATCACCCGGCCAGAACCATGCACGATACCTTCTATGTCCATCGGCCTGCGGATGATAATGGTCGAAAATTATTGCGCACGCATACATCTCCGGTGCAAATCCGCGCAATGTTGGCTCATAAACCGCCGCTGCGGGTTTTTTCCATAGGTAGAGTTTATCGTAGTGATTACGATGCCACTCATACACCTATGTTTAGTCAGATAGAAGGGCTTATAGTTGAAAAAAATGTTGGATTTTCCCATTTGAAATGGATTCTTGCGGACTTTTTAAAGAAATTCTTTGAAGTTAAGGATCTAAAAATGAGGTTTAGGCCGAGTTTTTTTCCTTTCACGGAGCCGTCTGCCGAGGTGGACATAAACTATAAAGTTGAAGGCGGTAAAATCATATTCGGGGAAGGGGAGGAATGGCTCGAGATATGCGGCTGCGGTATCGTGCATCCAGTTGTTTTGGGCCATGGCAAAGTAGATGCCGGCAGATATCAGGGACTCGCGTTTGGTTTTGGTCTAGAGCGACTTGCTTCTTTGAAATATGGCATTCCAGATTTAAGGGGTTATTTTGAGGCAGACGAACGTTGGATTGATACATTTGGATTTTCTCATGCAATAAGATAAAGAGGAGATAATGAAGTTTTCGGTTAATTGGTTAAGGCGTTATTTGTCCACAGACCTCAATGTTTACGAAATATCAAATAAATTAACGGCCATTGGGTTGGAGGTGGAGCATATCGAGGATCCATCCGTAATATTTAAAAATTTTAAATTAGTTCGTATAAAAGACGCCCAAAAGCATCCAAAGGCTGATAGACTGAAAGTTTGCGTTGTAGAAGATGCGGAAGGTAACGAGTCGCGTATTGTCTGTGGAGCGGAAAATGCGCGCGTCGGACTAAAAACTATTTTGGCCATGCCGGAAGCAATAATTCCCGCGTCCGGAGAGATTTTGAGAAAGAGTATCATCCGCGAAATCGTTAGCGAAGGGATGATGTGTTCTCCTGAAGAACTGTCTTTGGTGGGCCAAAAAGGCGGAATCATAGAACTCGAACCGAACATTGATTTGTCTACATCTGTTGCGGAGGTTTTGGGATATGACAGCGAGACTTTGGATGTTTCGGTTACTCCAAACAGAGGAGACTGCTTTTCTGTTAAGGGTATAGCTCGCGATTTGGCCGCCGCTGGCGCTGGAAAATTTTTGATTTCTGAAGATATTGTTTGCGCTTCGTCCTTTGAGTTTCCATTGAATATTCACTATGAAAATAGTGTGTTATGCTGCAAATACGCACCTCATGTCGCTTTTCGCATAATTCGCGGAGTACGAAATGGCGAAAGTCCTAAATGGCTTAAGTCTACTATCAGAGCTGCCGGATTCAACAGTATATCTATGCTAGTTGATTTGTCGAATTTTTGGATGGTTGACAGCGGAAGACCAACTCATGTTTATGATCTAGGAAAAATAAAAGGAGCCGTCAGCCTTCGTTTTGCTAAAAGTAAGGAAGTATTCGAGGATATTAAAGGAAACAGGCATCAGCTACTCCCCGATATGTTAGTGGCGGCAGACGAAGAATCGCCTCTATGTCTGATGGGCGTTATGGGCGGCAAAAGAACCGCTTGCGATGAAAATACAACGGATATTTTGGTGGAATCTGGACTGTTCGATCAGATTTCAGTTTCTAAAACAGGAACAATGCTGAACATTTCTAGCGAATCGCGCGTACGGTTTGAAAGAGGTATCGACAAAAATTCCTGTGTTTCTGGGTTGGAGGGAATTACGGAATTAATTCTTAAAAATTGCGGCGGAGAAGCCAGCGCTATTTGCATCGTTGGTAAGCAGCCGGATAGCTATAAAGAAGTAACTCTCGAGAAAGACAAACTCAACAGTATTAGTGGCAGCAGTATAGATTGGAATGCGTCCAAACTTCTTCTAGAGAAATTAGGATTAAAAGAAACGAAGTCCGATAAATCGCGAGCTACTTTTTCAATACCAAGTTGGAGATCAGATTTAAGCATTGAAGAAGATTTGGTAGAAGAGGTTCTTCGCTTGAAAGGATATGACAGTATTGTTCCCCAATGCATTGACATAGTTCCCACAGGTAAAGATGAAATTATCGAAAGAAAAAATCAGATTGTCGGCATGAAGAGATTGCTAGCTTCTCGTGGATTGTCCGAGATAATTACCTACTCTTTTATCAAGCAAAATTACTCAGAGGTATTTGAAGAAGATAGAAGTCTAATTCATTTGCTAAATCCAATTAGTACGGATCTCGGCGTCATGCGGTCTTCGTTGCTTCCGGCATTGTTGCTCAGCGCCAAGAAATTTCTTGATTATGGTTCGACTGACGTTAGCATCTTCGAAGTTGGAAATGTATTTTATGGTTCCTGTGAGCAGGAACTTCAGATGACAGGTATTCGCATAGGGAATATTCATAGTAGAAACTGGTTGGAGAAAAGCCGTGTCGCTGACATATTTGATGTCAAAGGCGATCTGTTTTCGATCTTGAATTATTGCAATATGGACGATCGAAATATCATTACACTCAATAAAGCTCCTTCCTACTATCATCCATCCAGGAGCGGCGCTATCCTGTTTGGCCATAACGAAATCGGTTATTTTGGGGAATTGCATCCAAAAATTAATAAATTATTTGATTTTTCGGAAAAGATTGTCTGTTTTGAGGTATTACTTCAGAAATTGCTCTGGTCGCAAGCTAGAAAATCATATATCAACGGTAAGATCTTTCCCAAGATCCATCGGGATTTTGCTTTTCTGTTCGCGTCCAAAACTTCTATAGGAAACGCTGTGAATGCTATATATGAGTTAGATCCATTGATAACGGAAGTTTCAATATTTGATTGTTTTGAATCTAGTATCATCCAAAAGTCCATAGGCATTTCCGTAACGTTGGAGGCGGTCGACAGAACATTAACTGAAGATGAAGCTCAAGTAGTCTCAAAAAAGGTAATAAAATACATGGAAAGTATTGGCGGAGAGTTGCGTAAAAAATGAATCGCATTAGGAATTTTGCGATAATTGCTCACATCGATCACGGCAAATCTACGCTGGCGGATCGGTTAATGCAGTTTTGTGGAGCTGTTGATGCTCGGGAATTCCGGGATCAAATGCTGGATTCAATGGATATAGAAAGAGAACGTGGCATTACCATAAAAGCTCAGACCGTTCGGCTAGATTATCGCGCAAAAGATGGACAAACTTATCAGATAAATCTCATGGATACTCCCGGTCATGTGGATTTCGCCTACGAAGTTAGTCGTTCGCTGGCGGCCTGCGAAGGATCTGTGCTTGTAGTGGACGCAACGCAGGGTGTAGAAGCTCAGACATTGGCTAACCTATATCAGGCGTTGGAACATGATCACGAGATCATCATTGTTCTTAATAAAATAGATCTTCCGGCGGCAGATGTTGATAAAGTACGACAGCAGATAGAGGAGGTTGTGGGTCTGGATTGCTCGTCTGCTATTTCTGTGTCGGCGAAATTAGGCGCCGGGATCGCTGATGTGCTGGAAGCGCTCGTCGAGAAAATGCCGCCGCCGTCTGGCAACGAAGACGCGCCTTTGAAAGCATTGCTGGTGGACAGCTGGTACGATCCTTATATGGGCGTAGTGACGCTGGTTCGCATTAAAGATGGATTTCTAAAACCCGGCATGAAGGTTAAGCTGATGGCAGCCGGCATGACCTATACTATCGACAAAGTTGGCGTATTTAGACCAAAGCCAACTGAAGTTTCCGTGTTAAAATCTGGCGAAATTGGGTATTTTGTCGCCGGCATAAAGAGCGTCGGAGACGCTCGAGTGGGCGACACCATAACTGCGGAAAATAGACCGGCTACGGAGGCGCTTCCAGGTTTCAAGCCATGTATACCCGTCGTATTTTGCAGTATGTTTCCGGTCGACGCTGTAGATTACGAGAAATTAAGGGATTGTCTAGTAAAATTGCGATTAAATGATGCGAGTTTTTCATTTGAGCCGGAAACTTCTCAAATCCTTGGATCAGGATTTCGCTGCGGCTTCTTGGGTTTGCTTCATTTGGAAGTGGTGGCGGAAAGATTAGATCGAGAATACCATCTGGAATTGGTAACCACCGCTCCCAGCGTCGGTTACAAAGTACTCTTAAGCAACGGAAGCATTGTAGAAGTACACAATCCTTCCGACATGCCAGATCCATCTCAAATCTCCTCCATCGAAGAGCCGTGGATTCACGCTAAAATTATGGTCCCCGATGAATATTTGGGGGATATTTTATCTCTGTGCGAACGCAAGCGCGGCGTGCAGCTTGCATTATCATATGTGGGTTCTCGCGCCATGTTAGAGTATCAACTTCCGTTGAATGAAGTTGTCTATGATTTTTATGATCGCCTAAAATCTCTCACCAAAGGATATGCCAGTTTCGATTACCAACTAGATGGCCATAAACCAGAAGATCTTGTTAAGATGACTATCTTAATTAACGGCGAACCGGCAGATGCTTTGTCCTTGATCGTTCATCGTAATTCTTCCGAGCATCGAGGACGGCAACTATGCGAACGCCTGAAGACTCTAATACCTCGACATATGTTTAAAATTCCTATCCAGGCGGCGGTCGGTGGAAAAATCGTCGCCCGCGAAACCGTGGCCGCCTTCCGCAAGGACGTTATCGCCAAATGCTATGGCGGAGACGTAACCCGAAAGCGCAAGCTTCTCGATAAACAAAAAGCCGGAAAGAAAAAAATGCGCGAAATCGGTAACGTGAAAATTCCTCCAGGAACTTTTTTGGAAGCGCTGAAATAAGCGCACCACAAGGCAATCAGCAGTGGAAAACTCGTTTTTAGCTAGTTGCCTTCCCTGTAAAAATTAAATCCTTTGCCACCTTCGTACAATGATCTTATAATTCTCTGCGCAAAATAATCTATTTTTTTATCATTGTCGGTAATATAAACTTTATATTAATCTTTTGCAATTATTATAACAATAAATGCAAATATGTAAAGGAAAAAAATGAAAAAATTTATGTTAGCGGCTGTAATTTTGCAGCTTATTATTGGTATTGCAGATCCGTCGCAGCAACAGGTCAGCGCCGAATATTCATCAAAAGAGTGTTTTACAGTTGAGGCTAAAGTAATAAAACTCACTTTAAAGGATTTTAGATGGCATATGAATTTAAAAAAATTAACCTTCGCTAAAGGCTCCAATATAGATACTCTTCCGGCGGACGTATTCTCACAATTAAAGGATTTGGAGGAAATAGTAATCCCGGCTAGCGTTGCGATTATTGAAGCAAAATGTTTTTCTAATTGCAAGAAATTGAAAAAAGTAGAGTTTGAGCCAGAATCTAAACTGAAAACCATAGGAGATGGCGCTTTTATTGCTTGTAGTTCATTGGAATCAATAACTATTCCGGACAATGTTGGAAGTATCGGAGTGGAATGTTTTAACCTTTGCAGTAATCTGTCGACAGTAGCGTTTTCACAGAACTCCAAACTGCGGATCATAAAAGATGGCACTTTTGCTTTTAGTTCGTTGCAGTCGATAGTCATTCCAGACAGCGTTGAGAATATTGGAGGGCGTTGTTTTGCTAATTGTAAAAATTTGACAGAAGTAAAATTTGGGCCAGGATCTCGACTTAAATCTCTGGGAGAGCAGGCCTTTGCTTTCAGTTCGTTACCGTCAATAGCTTTACCGTCAGATCTTATGAGTATCGGGAGAGGATGTTTTGATTCCTGCGGAAAATTGGTGAGCATAAAATTTACAAATCCGGAGAAAACCGGACTGATCAAAATAGCAGAGAAGGCCTTTGCTTCTTGCAGTTCATTGCAGTCAATAACCATCCCGGGCAGCGTTGAGTCTATCGGTGATGGATGTTTTTCCAATTGTCCAAAATTAACGACGGTAATATATAGACCAAGATCTCAACTGAAGTTTGTAGGAAAGCAAGTTTTTGATTCTGATCTTTTACAATCAATTGGTGGTTCGCCGTTAGAATGCCTTAAAGTTGAGGCTGATGTAACAGAACTTACCTCGGATTATTTTAAAGGATGTTCAAATTTCAAAAAGGTAACATTTGCCAAAGGTTCCAAGATAAAAACTTTTTCGATGACTGCATTTTCACAATTGAAGAATTTGGAGAAAATAGTAATTCCGTCTAGTGTTGAGACTATCGAGAAGGGGTGTTTTTCCAGTTGCGGAAAATTGGAAAAAGTAGAGTTTGAGCCGGGATCTAGACTGAAATCCTTGGGAGATAACGTCTTTGCTTATAGTGCGTTACTATCAATAACCATCCCCTCCAGTGTTGAGACTATCGAGAAGGGGTGTTTTTCCAATTGCGGAAAATTGGAAAAAGTAGAGTTTGAGCCGGGATCTAAACTGAAAATCATAGGGGAAAGGGCCTTTGCCTATAATGCATTACTACCAATAACTATCCCCGCCAGCGTTGAGTCTATCCAAAAGGAATGCTTTTTCAATTGCAAAAAATTAGAAAAAGTGGAGTTTGAGCCGGGATCTAGACTGAAATCCTTGGGAGAGAAAGCCTTTGCTTCTACTCCATTATCATCAATAATCATTCTTACCGGTGTTGAGAGTATCGGTGGTGGGTGTTTTTCCAATTGTAAAAAATTGGGAAAAGTGGAATTTGAGCCAGGATCTAAACTGAAATTCCTAGGAGAAAGTGCCTTTGCCTATAGTGCGTTACTATCAATAACCATCCCGGCCAGTGTTAAGACTATCTGGAGCGAATGTTTTTCCAATTGTGAAAAATTAGAAAAAGTGGAGTTTGAGCCAGGATCTAAACTTGAATCCCTAGGAGAAAGTGCCTTTGCTTATAGTGCGTTACCATCAATAATCATCCCGGCCAGTGTTGATAGTATCGGTGGTGGGTGTTTTTCCAATTGCAAAAAATTAGAAAAAGTGGAATTTGAGTCAGGATCTAAACTTGAATCCCTAGAAGGGAGTACCTTTGCTTATAGTGCGTTACCATCAATAATTATCCCAGCCAGTGTTGAGTATATCCAAAGGGGATGTTTTTCCAATTGCAAAAAATTAGAAAAAGTGGAATTTGAGTCAGGATCTAAACTTGAATCCCTAAGAGAAAGTGCCTTTGCTTATAGTGCGTTACCATCAATAATCATTCCGGCCAGTGTTGAGTATATCCAAAAGGGATGTTTTTCCAATTGCAAAAAATTAGAAAAAGTGGAGTTTGAGCCAGGATCTAAACTGAAATCCCTAGAAGAAAGTGCCTTTGCTTATAGTGCGTTACTGTCAATAACCATCCCAGCTAGTGTTGAGAGTATCTATGATGGATGTTTTTCCAATTGCGAAAAATTGGAAAAAGTGGAGTTTGAGCCAGGATCTAAACTAAAAACCATAGGGAAAAGTGCCTTTGCGTCTACTCCGCTACCATCAATAACAATTCCTGACTGTGTTGAGAGTATTGGGAATGGATGCTTTGCCAAATGTAAAAAATTGAATAAGGTAATTTGCCCATTAAAACTGTCCCAAAATAAGGATATATACCTTGATGATGATGAAAGAGCACAGGCGCGGGAAGCATCAGGGTGGTGGTAACGAAACTGTGAGAAAGACTTTTAGGCGGCAGGAGAGAAAAATACTCGTTAAAGATTATAGAAGCAACGATCATTGGAAGGCTATGGATTTTGTTGTGTAGTGCCAAAATGACAATAGACATGATATCCTTTTTACGGATAAGAGATGCATGGCAGCAGAGAGAATTTTCGCTGGAAGGGACGTAACCTCCACCACTTTTGTTGAGAAAGTATAAAACATTATATTTTACTCAAATGCAAGTAATACCACAAATATAAAACATAGCCACCAATTATACATATTTTTTATAAAGTAATAATTGTATGGAAAGCTTAAGCATTTCTTCTGGTAATGTCGCATCAGATTGCAGCATTGACAATGACCATCATGTCCTTCAGAAAGGGATCAGAACAAGTCGGTACTTTGGTTTCCGGAATGCTGCAGAAATTATCCATTGCGCCAAGATTGGGAGCGACCGCTCAGAAAACGCTGCGAGACATTGGATTATCAGCCAAAGTCATACCGCAGATGCTGGATACGGATCCTCAAAAAGTCCTCGATAAATTGTTTGTGGACATATCCAAGCTTTCTAAATCGCAGTGCGGATTAGTTTTATACAGCATTTTCGGACGCGGTCCCAGCAAGATGGTTGGCAAGCTGATTGATAACCTAGGCGTGTATCGCGAAAACATGGAAAAGGCAAGCAATGCAACCGGAATTTTCGAAGATGATTGGGGAAAGGTCAGAAAAGGAACGATTTCTGCGCTGATTCTGCTGAGAAATAACATGTCGTTTTTCGGTCGCTAAATCGGATTGGTCAAGAATTTTGCTCATTACGCGGAGAATATCGCCCGGTCGTGGCGATTCAATTAATCCATAATTCGCATTAAAAAAACATTTTTTTGTTTTTTCATTAACGTTTTTGTGTTAAACGTATATACCTAGTCCATTTTATGGGAGTTCAGTGGACTTACGGTGTTTTTAGGAGCTCCTTAATACTTGGTGGACTATGGGAAAGAAGCTATACATTGGAAATCTTGCGTACTCGGTAACTGGAGACATGTTGAGAAACACGTTTTCTAAAGTGGGAGAAGTAGAATCGGCGACTGTTGTTGCGGATAAAGTTAGCGGCAGAAGCAAAGGGTTTGGATTTGTGGAAATGGCCACAGACGATCAAGCTGCAGTGGCCATAGAGAAATTGAATCGAAGCGAGTTCGAGGGACGCATGATGTTCGTTTCTGAATCTCATTCTGGTGGCGATAGAGATGGCGGTAATCGTCGGTCTGGATTTAGACCTGATCGTAGATCGCGGGAATGAGCTGAGCAGCCATCCGTTAGTCTTTTCTGCTTTCATGCATCGAGCGCCAATCTCGTTTTGGGCACGGCGCGGTTGTTTCTTCTGATGAAAGTGTGGAGTATACGGATTCTCCTTTGGTCTCTGATGATTTAGGCATCGGCAGGTCGCTTTCGATGAATTCGATGTTACAGTAGTTTCATTTATTGCACTTTTAGAAAAAAATTCTGATGTTGTGCGGCATGGATCTGAGTGAAAGCGCTGTCAGATGTATGTTGAGAATCCTACCAAGGAGAGAATTGGTTTTAAAAACTACATTCTCTCCGATAGGAAAGAAGGCTAAGATCTTGGGATTGCCAAATAAAGATAAATAGTATCGAAAAAAACTCTGAATTTTCAATCTTTTTTAGGATAAATTTTTCGCAGGTGCGGTATATTTTTAAGGAATTCAAGTATATTTGAATAGTAATTTTTCATTGAATTTTAAGTTATTTTTTTAGTACTCTGAATATCGCGTGGATTATTTTTCTTATAATTGCCGCGAGGATTTGTTTGCCAACTTTTTTCTTGCTTTCAAGAAGTAAATCTTGCAAAGCCTTCAGTGCAGCCGGTAAAGGGCTTTTCTCATAATTGCATTTCCGATTTTGGGGAAGGCTGAAT
>JAITDT010000008.1 GCA_031282425.1 Holosporaceae bacterium
CCCAATCATGCGTATAGCTTCTCAATATGTAAAAATCAGCCTCCAGTTGGAGGAATCTACCTACTTTTTCGTATGCAAAGACAATACAACCTGCGACGTGATACGTTTTAACATAACAACCATGAAATTCTCCTATCATCAACAGAACGTAAAAACGCCAGAGGGTTTTAATCTATTTAAACAACCGAGAAAGATAATCCAAATTAACAAAAATTATGGGCAGTTTCCTGACGCAGCCAATCAGCATCTTTGGATGGCTAGGTACCATTAACAAACCTCTATTTTAATAAAAGCGCTAGCGACGAATGCCAGTGCAATTGAGTTTTTAGTTTTTGTAAGAGATTTTCAATTCATCTGATTTTATAGGCTTCTTTATTCTCGCTGAATTTTTCTGTTTTTTCTCGGAGGAATGACGACTTTCATTCCTAAATTTTCACAATTTTTTACGATTTTATCATCATAAGCTGGGCAATTGCACCTTCGTCATTTCGTCAATAAGCTCGCCAGCCTTTGAACAGTTAGCTGTGACGCCGTCTGTAAGAAGAAATCTGACCGGTACACCAACCGCATCCACGATATATTTTTGAGTTGAGCCCCCCCCCTTTCCTGATTGCATCCGACCGCTCCTGCTGCAAAAGAGGCTCTAACTTACTCCAAAATTCATCAGAAATATCGTGACGTTGAACATCTCCATAGTGACTCAAATCCCTACTATGATATCATTTATCATATGTCTCGTGACGATATAATCTAGACTCCATAGAAAAAACAAATGCTATTCTAAAATCAGAGAAAATGCTTAGGCTTTTCATATAATTACTCTTTAGTATAAAAATATGTATATTAGGTAGACAGTCCCCAATTCTTGCTTACTGTAACCAGTTGATTAACATCGTTGTTTGGGATAGGATGCAAATAGATTTGTGGAGATGTTGTTATGAAAAAGTCTGTAGTTTCTGTGCTTTTATTAAGTTGTGTTTTGGCGATTGGCGGATGTGCCAGAAATATTTCCTCCTCTACCTACGACGCACGAACGTTGGGTTCTGCATCGTCTACATATCCATGCACTATTGTTAAAGTGCGCCGTGTGCAGGTGGAAGAGGGAGAGCGTCTAGAAGACAACAAGGCCGGCGGTATTATGGGAGCCCTCGCTGGTGGTGCGCTGGGTAATGCTGCGGGCGGGGGGCGTGGTCGCACGCTGACTACCGTCGCTGGTGCGTTAGGCGGAGCAGTTGCCGGAGCCTATGCGGAGAAGAGCTTAAAATCTCAAGAAGCTTTCGAATATGTTGTAGAGCTGGAGTCCGGCGGAATGCGGACGATAGTACAGGGGACAGATGTAGTTTTGGCGCCTGGACAGTCGGCGCTTCTGATCATTGATCCAAATGGCCGCTCCCGCTTGATAGCCAAATAGCTTGGTGGCGCTGCGTATCCTTGCTCATACCAAAGAAAATATCGGTATAGCGGCAGAAGCTCTAAAGAACGGAGATCTTGTGGCATTCCCGACGGAGACTGTTTATGGATTAGGCGGGAATGCATATAGCGATGAGGCTATCGCGCGAATATATGCATATAAAAATAGACCAAAAACAAAAGCGCTGAGTGTTTGCTATGCCGGTCTCGAGAAAGCCTACGAAGATATTGAGATGGATGGTCGGGCGCACGCTTTAGCAGAGAGGTTGTTGCCTGGTCCGATGACGCTGGTGCTGCGGCGCCGTCCCGAAACGCGTCTATCGGCGCTGTGTACAGCTGGATTATCTACCGTGGCGATTCGAGTACCGTCCAACTTGATAGCGTTACAACTACTGGCACAATTACCATTTCCTTTGGCTGTATCGAGCGCGAATATGTCGGGAGAACCAAGTCCAATAACGGCGGAACAGGTATTAGCTACACTAAAAGATTACGCTGATTTGATAGTTCTAGACGGTGGAGTCTGTCGCTATGGTGTGGAGTCGACTATTATCGATCTTACAACCCAAAAAATCCTGCGGCAGGGTGCAGTGAGCGAACAGGAAATAAACAGAGTAATCCATGAATTATAACAAAAACTGGCGAAAGATAGTGTTTTTGACTTTCGTTTTACTTTTTATAGAAGTTAGGACACTTGAGCATGACGGCGTAGATGCTGTGTATGTCATAAATCTTGATCGTAACCCGGAACGATTGAAAGAGATGAAGGAACAGCTAGGCAAATTTGGTATCAGATTCCAAAAACTAAGGGCTTCCGATGGCTATAATATTAAAATTGTAAATAAGAATACAGGAAAAATAGAAGACAACAAGCAATTCCATAAGAATTGTGATGACGGCGTATATTTAATACAGGACGATGGCATTACCGTGGAGTATATCAGATGTGTTTTGCGTTACAGAGAGGCGTTATGCTGTGGGGAATTAGGTTGCGCCCTAAGTCATATCCGAATATGGCTCGACATTGTAAGGCACGGATACAAGCGCGCTATCATTTTTGAGGATGACGTTTGCTTTGAAAATAATTTCCCACAAATCCTAAAGGAAACGCTGAAAAATGTCCCATCAGATGTTGATATATTGTTTCTGGACGTTGGGGTTATTCACGGAGAATGTGCAACTCCGTATTTTGTTAGCCCTGGCGCGCTGTTACAGAGTTTTGAACGACTTCAGTCCGACAATAAATATGTGGTACGGCTTCGAGATAAAAGTTCCAATACATTCGGAGCACATGCTTATATGGTTACGAAGGCAGGCGCAGAGAAACTTATTAAGAACTCTAAAACCCTGCGGTGGCCAATAGACAATCATATCATGTGGATGAATAATATTTCACAATATGTAGCTAGAAAAAAAATGCTTTATGTGAATGGGGAAAAATCTGAGATTCATACGATGGGACGACGTATATCTGTAATTTCAGATAAAGTAGTCGTTGGCGAAAGTAAACAATGAGGAAATTGCTTGTTTTTCTTTTTCTATTACTGAATTCGTGCCTTCCTCCAGAAAACTATGATACCATTTACGTGATAAATTTAGATAGAACTCCAAAGCGCTTTGACCTCATGAAGGAACAGTTTCGGAGGGAGGGTATAAGGAATTATACTAGATTTAGCGCTGTCGATGGTTACGGAGTACAACTTGTAAACACTACCGGCGAAATTATTGCGGGGAAAGAAGCCATGAGCGTTGTAAGAGAATATACATGGGAAAAACGCCCCGGACTATACCGCGTAAATTACGACGACAAATACAAAGACGCAGCGTTTGATTTGTTCGTGAAATACAGAAAATTCAGCGCTGGAGAAATCGGTGTCGCCTTTAGTCATCGGGCAATTTGGAGTGAAATCGTAAAAAATAACGGTAAAAATGTCATCATTTTTGAAGACGATGTGGTTTTATTAGAAAATTTTAGAAAAAATGTAGTTGAATTGATTTGCCATATTCCGAAAGACGCGGACATAACATTTCTCGGCGTTGGTCGACGCCGAGATAAAATGGTACTCTTTCCCAATATAGACAGCATTTTTCGTGATCTTGATCATGTGAAGGGGAATGACCTGGTGGCCAGAATCGAACCGACAAATCTTGTTTACGGTATGTATGCCTATATCATAAGCGCGGAAGGGGCGAAGAAACTACTGAAACTGACGGATCGCTGCGAATTTCCCATTGATGATATAATTTTTCAACAAGGGGGCGTAAATACGGGATTCATCAAAGCATATGTATCCAAAAAAAAGATATGCTATCCAATTTTGGAAAATTCTGAGATAAAAAAAATGGGACGACCATTTTAGATGTCGGCGGCGCTCCGTTTCGCCCCTCGCAAATTATCAAATTCTTAACTTTTCTCTGCCATGATAATTATAGGCAAGTTGAATTTAAGATGCGGCTTTTTGTAAAAATTAGTGACTTCCTGACGCGGGGGGTGGGGGTAAGCCTCTCTGGCGGATGCGATTCTGGTGTTTGGATTGTCAAGATAATAGCCAAAATCTCGACAGAATTATCCCCTTAGGAAAAACCGGTCATGGAAATTTCAATAAAATTTTCTTTTTCGGAAAAACTTGTAACCGTTTCAAGAAGTCTCTTTTTCGCTTCATAAAATTCCTCTTTTGGCGCAGAAATTTTCAGTTGCGGAAAAAATCCTCCGGCCATCCACTAACTATCAAAACTTTGGTTTTTATTTGATTTTCATATAAGAATCTTACTTTGTACTCTGTATCGTTGTAAATTATCTTACTAATTACTCCATCAATGTTGGAGCTTGTCTCAAAATTACGAAGCCTTTTACTCAAAACGTTTTGTACTTCTTCTGCCGATATTTTTTCTTTTTCCATTATTCATCTCCTTTTCTAAAATCCCATTAGCCTTAAGCATGCCCGATCGTAAGCGTCCTGCCTCAACCTATAATGAAGTTCATGATAAGCGATGGGCAACTTCGAGTTCTTGATTGCCTCCAGCT
>JAITDT010000009.1 GCA_031282425.1 Holosporaceae bacterium
AGCTGGAGGCAATCAAGAACTCGAAGTTGCCCATCGCTTATCATGAACTTCATTATAGGTTGAGGCAGGACGCTTACGATCGGGCATGCTTAAGGCTAATGGGATTTTAGAAAAGGAGAAAGAAATGAATTACATACAAATGTATTACAAAGAAAAGCTAAAAAATACTTTTTACAAAGTAGTGGAAAAGGAAATAAATGTTGAGATTAAGGAATGTATCGAAATGATAGATTTGATGGAGAGGAAAGTTCCGCCACATTTTAACGCAATTTATAGAAGATTTGAGGGATTAATGTGTGTAGCCTTGAAATATGACCTATATGGGCTTGCGAAAATTGCCAGTAATTATATAAAGAAAATGGCAGATCTTCCTATAATGAAAGTACCGCCTTCTTTACTAGAAGAAATGCGTAAAGGCCTGAAAGAGTATTCGTTAGAAAATGAAACATGCAATACGGTAAGTGAAGGAGAAGAACAAGATGACTAATCTTCATTCCCGCGGGTTGCGCGGCGATGAAAGATGCATCTTCAGTCATAAACAAAGACGGAGAAAAAATTTGCACATGGCGCAGCATCTATTCAAAAAGATTCGATACGACTCTTTTAAAACAGAAAGAACCGAATCTTTATGCAAATTTTTTGAAAGAAAATTCTTCAAGAATTTTCAAAATAAATCCGTCCTATAATTTTGGAGATTAACATGCGTACGGAATCAGAAGCTTTATTGAAATCGCCAACGGCGTTAAACCGAATAAAAAGCGCATTGCCGAATGGGGATGGCGCGGAAAAATTTCTGATGTTGGCCCGGCTTGAAATAAGTAGAAACGATCATTTTCGCATCTGCAAAGGAGAAACCGTATTGGGATGTCTGATAAAAGCAGCGTCCCTCGGATTGTACGTCAACACCGGAGACGCGTATCTTGTTCCATACAAGGATACGTGTCAGCTGCAGATAGGGTATCAGGGAATGCTGAAACTACTGTATCGATGCGGAATGAAATTCATAAAAGTAAATGTTGTATATTCCAGCGATGTTTTCGAATTCGTCGACGGTTCCGAAAGCATGATTAAACACATTCGAGCATTTGGAAACAGAGGAGAATTCATGTGCGCCTACTGCATCGCGAAATTTAAGGAAGAGCAGATTATCGAGATAATGGACAAAAGCGAAATAGATTTCATTATGAAAAAGTCAAAGGGAATTCAAAGACCCGATTCTCCCTGGAACACTTTCTACGACGAAATGGCCAAAAAAACGGTAATCAGAAGAATTTTAAAAAAAATGCCGCAGGAAAAACTCGATATCAATGCAATTTGCGCTCTGCGCGATGATGATTATTTCAATCGGGAAGATTGCGAATGCGAAATCGACGATAACTGCATCGACGTTCAAAAAGACGACAGCAAAAGCGAACAAATTGCAGAAATAATATGAAGAAAAATATGGAAAATGCTTTCTTGCTAAATTAGAGGTTTAGCATGTGCATAAAAATGGTATCGAAAAATGAATTTTTACTAATTAGAGTAAAAGTTAGAACTTATTCCAAAGGAAAAAGCTCTAACTCAAACTTTCAAACAATGGTTGTTTGGAAGATAGAGTTAGGAAGAAAAGAAGTCAACAACAAAATTTGATTTTTTTTTAACAAGTACCAAAAGAATGAGTTCACTAAAGTAAAGAAAGGTGAACAATATGAATAAAGAAAATACTTGTGTAGAAAAAGAAACAAATTCAAATAAAAAAAATAATTTCACATACTTAATATTATTTAATTTTAGTAGCAAATCAACATCGTGCAATGAATCCATTTCTGATGATGTTTTGCAACTGGCCTCGAATAAGGAGCTCAGTTTCTGCTTCTCCCCAAAATTAAATAATATTAATTATGTGAAATTATATTTAGAAACCAATCATTACAATTTTGATTTTTAATAAGTATTTGATTTTTCGATAAAGTCTTGCGAGATAGTGTCGGAGTACTGAATTATAAGACTCCACCAGGCATGCTTCCGCTTTTGTTATGACATACCGTATATTTTATTTGGAGAAAGCTCTTCTCCATATGCTGGATTTCCGTCTATGTATTTTTAAGTTATTCTCATTCAATTTGTTCAACAGCTTCCTTAAAGTACCTGTTCACTAGCTTCTACTTCAGCACTAAAACGCAATCTGTTTCTGTCTACAGCAGTCCTGACGCGATTGTTCTTTTTTTTTTTAACATAAGAAGTTTGTCCATTTCTAAAATCTCTATCCTTTCATTTTTCTTTCATAGAAACTTCATTCTCAAACTTTCTGATCCACTTTCGTTTGATAATCTTCTCTTGAAAATTTCAAACTCTAGCAGAGCAATTCTTCTGAAGCCACTGCCTTCTGAATACAGTTTTTCTGTAGCTTTGAGTTCTTCCTTTTAACCTCTCTTTCCTCAGACATTTCGAGCCATAAAATTTATATTCTTCTATCAAATCATACTCCTATTAACAACAATAATTCTTACATGCTTTTAATTGGTAATCCATGGATGATTCTAAGATTTACAGCGACGAGTGGAAAACGATGGTCTTGTAAATAATAGTGTATAGGAAGCACTATTGTGTAAAGCATCTTTAACCTCAGGTAAATACAGTGCAGATCACCTCGTCGTTTCATTCCTAATAGCAACTGGGTTATACCTATAACGTCGCTATGAAAAGATAAGTGAAGCTGCCCCCCCCCCCCCCTCAAGAAGTTCGTTTTTCCAGCAGCCGTTTCATGTGTTCCGCCCGCTCCGTTAAATTATGCAAATCTTTAAGCAGAGCGTCTTTGTCTTCTGCAGACACGGCGGGCATGCTTTCCAGAAGATCATCTTTAGTGGGAGATAGACTCTTAATCAATTCCTCGATATCAGCTATGTCGTTCAGTAAATCATTTATTTTTTTTGCCACTGTTTCGTATGTGTTCCGATAGTCGCCGGCTTTAGGATCCTTCGCCATATATGCGAGAAATTTGGCGATTGCATGTAACTGATCCCGTTCGACATACGCGAACATGCACAAAATATCGGCCATTAGTGGATTGTTGAAATCTGCAAAGCCATGGTCGATATTGTTTTTTTCCAATCTAAGTATGCGTAGAATATCGTTTTTGCATCGCAATACGGAGTTCAACAAGGCGCTTAACTTTTTCAATTGGTTATATTTCTCACTCTTCGCTTCCCTCATAGACGTTATGATTTTGTCAAGACACTGCCGAGCGCTATCTATGTGGGTGGAATGTATGAGGTTGAGATTTTTTTGTATGATGTAGAATACACACGACGCAAGTATCTTCACGGCCAATATATTTTTTGATATCGCAGAAGTAAATCCGCTGGAGATTAGTAGAGTATCGAGAGGCTGAGCGGCCCCTCTGGCTACAATACTCATCGGTACTATTTGCTGCACCGCATTCGTTGCGTTCGCCATATCCAAATGACAAAATTCAAGACTTAAATAGCCCATCAAAAAAATAGCTTTTTTCATTTTCTTGCTCGTTTTTCCTCAAAAGTCAAATTCATTCTTTACGCTTCCCCATTATTAAATCAAAAAAATCTTACTAAACTGTAAATTTTAGCAAAAAAATGTTATATTTTTTCGCAAAAAACACAGTCTATGCCGAATACTCTTTGATGAAGCAGAGAAATTTCCCAAATAAACCATCGCAATTAATTTTATTTGATCGCTTGACTTTTTCGTGAAAAACGCGTAATAGAAGTGTTGAAAGGGAGTTTTTCATGAAGATAGTGAATTCTTTAAAGACTATCAGATCTAGACACAAGAATTGCCGCCTCGTTCGGCGTAAAGGCAGAATCTATATAATAAACAAAACCAATCCTCGCTTCAAGGCGAGGCAAGGGTAGATTCCTGTTAAGAATGTTTTCAATTACAAACAATAAAAAAGAGGATATTTAAATGACGGAAAAGTCGGGCGCTTTTGCGGAACTTTTTGAACGAGATGGTAGGGCGGTAATCTATGCAGAGAAGGTTGTAAAGGGCGTAGTTGTGAGTATCGACGATAATTTTATCACCATGGATGTTGGGCTTAAATCAGAGGGACGCATAGCTGCGAGCGAATTTACTCATGGCGGAAAAAAAATCGAGCTTAGAGTGGGAGATAAAATAGACGTTTTTATTGAACGCTATGAGAATAAAACCGGCGAGATCATGCTGAGCCGTGAAAAGGCTCTCCGAGAAGCGGCCTGGAGTGATTTTGAAAAAGCCTTCAAGGAGGGCGCCTGTATTACGGGCGTTATGTACAATCGTGTAAAAGGTGGTTTTATGGTAGATCTCGGAGAGGTGACGGCATTTTTACCATCAAGTCAGGTGGATACATGGCCGGTAAAGGATGTTGCCCCTCTGATGAATAGTAAGCAACAGTTTGTTATCATAAAAATGGATAAGCCACGGGAAAATATTGTTGTTTCACGGCGCGGCGCTATGAAGGGAGCCGATGCCGACAGTAGAGCGAAAGTATTGGATGGTTTGGAAGAAGGGCAAGAGCTGAACGGCATCGTAAAGAATATCACAAACTATGGAGCATTCGTTGATATCGGCGGGATAGATGGTCTGCTCCACAGCGTTGATATGTCATGGAAGCGCATCAACCATCCTTCGGAAATGTTATCGCCGGGGCAAAGTATTAAGGTTGCAGTAATAAAGTGCGATAAAGAAGCGCGACGTATTTCTCTGGGTATGAAGCAGTTGACTTCGGATCCGTGGAGCGGCATAGCGGAGGAATTCGCCGTGGGCTCCAGAATTAAAGGAAAGGTCACGAATGTGACGGATTACGGCCTCTTTGTGGAGGTGAAGGAAGGCGTAGAGGGATTGGTTTACGTCTCGGAAATCAGTTGGAAAAAGAGCACTCATCCGGCTAAGGTCGCGTCGGTTGGCGATGAAATGGAAGTTGTCGTGCTGGATGTGGACATGGCGAAGAGACGTATGGGATTGGGATTGAAACAACTGCAAACAAATCCATGGGGGCATATAGCTCAGAATTTTCCGGTGGATCATGTGTTTGAGGGAACTATTTCCAACATTACGGATTTTGGAATTTTCGTAAAGGTTCATGACGAAATTGACGGTATGGTTCATCTTAACGATGTTTCATGGGATTTAAGTGAGGCGCTGACCAGCTATAAGAAAGGGGATGTCGTAACAGTCAAAGTTCTGGATATAGATATGGAGAAGGAGCGAATATCGCTTGGTATTAAGCAATTGATAAAAAAGCCGGACGATGGTCCTAGCAGCAGCGTCAAAAGTGGCGATATTATTACTTGTATTGTAAAAGCCATTGAAACAAGTGGTATCGAAGTGACATTACCAAATGGCGCTACCGGTAACATAAAGAAAACAGAGCTGGCAAAGGATAGGCAGGATCGCCGAATTGATAGGTTTGCGGTAGGAGAGAAGGTCGACGCGAAAGTTTTATCCGTAGATAAGACCGGCCGAAAGGTTATTTTATCCATAAGGGCTCTGGAGATTGAGGAGGAACAACAAGCAATGGCCGAGTATGGTTCTTCCGATAGCGGGGCAAGTCTCGGGGATATTTTAGGACTCGCCATGGGTAAAAAAAATGGAGAAAATTAGGCTTGCTATACTTTTCGGTGGACGCTCGTCTGAGCATGATATTTCCGTCAAGTCTGCCGAAAGTATCATAAGAAATCTGGATAAAAATAAGTACGAAATACTACTAGTAGGAGTAGATAGGGAAGGGAGAGCTCATTTTGGAGCAGACTTCATCTCTACTAATGTACCATTGGCAACGCCACTGCTGGAAGATTTAAAAAAAAATGCAGCAGCATTGATTTATCCTGATAGATTTGCTGGAGGAATAGACGGTAGCATCAGCGCCTGTATCGATGCGGCTTTCCCAATTTTCCACGGTTCCTATGGAGAAGACGGAGCAATACAGGGACTGTTGCGTATGCTCCAAGTACCGTTTGTAGGCGCTGGAGTTCTCGGTTCTGCCATTGGTATGGACAAAGACGTTACCAAGCGTCTATTGAGAGAGGCTGGCATTCCCGTAGCAAAGCATCTGACATATGAGCGCCATGAAAAAAATGGCATAACATATGAGAAGACAGTATCCAAATTGGGAAATGTCGTTTTCGTGAAGCCCGCCAGCCTTGGGTCGTCGGTAGGAGTTAATAAAGTATGCGTGGAAGCGGAATTTTACGATGCCGTAGCAGAAGCTTACTCGTACGACAACAAAATTATCATAGAAGAATATATAGATGGAAGAGAGATCGAGTGCGCTATTCTTGGCAACGAGCATCCGGAAGCATCGGTTCTGGGTGAAATCATCGTCCATGGATGTTTCTATTCCTACTCGGCAAAATACCTGAACGAATACAACGTAAATTTAAAAATACCAGCAGATCTGACGGAAGAAGTTTCCGTTAAAATTCGAGAGATGGCCGTGAAGGCATTCAAAGTTTTGTGCTGCGAAGGCATGGCTCGCGTGGATTTCTTTCTGAAAGATAACGCTGAAGTGTTGGTAAATGAAATCAATACGATCCCAGGTTTTACGGAAATAAGCATGTATCCGAAATTATGGGAAGCGTCCGGCGTTGAATACGGAGAGCTGTTGGATCGATTGATAACTCTAGCTATTTCTCGCTATAACAGAGACAACGACCTCCGTATCGATAGCTCTTACTGAAGATTTCTAAAAATTGGAAGATTTTTCCATAATTTACAAGCGATTATTTGCACTTCTGGTTGCGGGAGAAGGATTTGAACCTCCGACCTTCAGGTTATGAGCCTGACGAGCTACCAGACTGCTCCATCCCGCGATAATATAGGATATATAGCACGATTGATCCTTTAGCACAAGTCCGAAAATACTAACATACGGTATCACCGGTTGACGATACATAAGATCTTCATTATTTACCATAGCATAACAGAGGCAATGCACTGAATAATAAAATGGAAGAAAAGAGATTACGTACACGACTCTCCGATAGATCCTTATTCTACAGTGCTTAGCCACGAAGAAGAAGTGGTTCGCTTGATGACAAAAAGAAAGAAAAAGTTCAAATTGTATTTTTTGTGGCCATCGATCGCGCCAGCAAATTTGTTTACGTGGAACTTCTTGAAAAACAAGGCAAAATGCAGGCAGTTCAGTTTTTGAGGAACCTGATCGCCGCTGTTCCATACAAAATTCACACAATTCTGACCGACAACGGCGTTCAATTTACGAATCTGGAGCATTAGCTCTGCCGCACATTTTCGGCAGAGTCTGTCGAGAATTCGAGCATCGACGGATGCAGCCGGCGCTGGACCAACGGACAGGTCGAAAGAATTAACAAAAACGACTGTTCACTGTTACTGAAGACCATGAGCAATTAAAAAAAACAACTGCTAACATTTGTTAATGCTTACAATTTCGACAAACGATTAAAAACCTTAAAAAGTCTTACTCCATTCATTATAAAAATATGGAACCTCATAGGAAGCCATTCTATTCTCCACAATAAGCGGTTGCTATTTTGCTGTTAAAATTTATAGCCATGCACCATGGTCCATTTTTCTATAGTCGATAAGAAATACGAGCAATAACTTAGCTTGTCTTTTTCATCTGTGAATACAACCATGTGTAAGCGCGCCTCAGAGGATTTTGGATAAATTTGAATATGAGCATATCCGATAATTTCTACTCCTCGGTACAACATAAAATGTTCGTGATTTGGAGCAGAAATTTCTCCACATGGATCTGGTTTTTTTCGTTCGTCAAAATATTTTTGCCGGAAATTTTTTACAGCTATCCACTCATTGTCGGTAGCGCATTTCAGAACTCGTAGACGATTAAAACCAGTTCTCCTTATTATATCGTCGATGAAGCATCTTTTTTTGATAGTGTAAGCTGGTAGTATTCCAATTTTTTCTTGGGAAGATTCGTCCTGCAAAATTTTTGTCTTAAGAGCTGCATATTCGTCGCAGATATCCGAATGCGTTCTCAAATAATCTCGAAACAGTAAATTCAACTCTATCTCCGGATGATCTTTTTCGAAAAACACATGTAAATTTATATTGATATTGCCTCGCTTGGTAAATCCGCATTTCAGAGGAACGTTCCATTCGCCTCGATAGCAGTATTCAGCTTTTTCTAAATTTGCAATCACGCTTTCCCGCTCTTTCGCCACAATTATTATATCTATTTTCGGTTTTGCCGCTAATCCATGAACCGCAGTTGATCCAATATGATGAATCGTCACGCAATTATCACCGAGAGTTTCCGCAATAATTTCCCTTTCGACTTCAAATATTTGAGGCCAGTCCGGATTGTATGGAACAACATCTATCTTATGCATAAAAATCCCACCTCATAATTCTGGATAATTTCACTAAACATTCTGATGGTTTTTGGGATGATTTGTTTTCCACTCGACGGATTTTACATATTTTTGGATTTTGAGAAAAGCGTTTTTTTCGATCTGGCGGACACGCTCGGAGGATAAATTCATGATTTTTCCGATGTCGCGCAGGCTTTTTGATGGAGAGTGCAGTCTATAGGAACATACGATATCATGCTCTTTTTTCGAAAGCGTATTCAGCGCGTTGTGCAAAACTTTTTTTCTATATTCCAATTCTTGTTTTTCCAGCAACTGAGTTTCCTGAGAATCGGCGTTTTCGACCAATAGATCTTGCAGACTGGACTTCGCATTCTCTCCAACGAGAATGTTTGTGGAGAAATCCTTATGGGTAAACCGAGTCTCCAATGTCATAACATCTGCTTCGCTCACATCCATTTTCTCCGCAATTACGGCTGCGCTTTCTTCGGATACGGATTCTAGGCCCATTATATTTTTGAGTTTTCGAAGTCCAAAAAACAATTTTCTGTAATTTTTGTTGGAGCTGAGTTTTACAATTGACCAGGTATTATATACGAAATCCCGAATCTTTGATTTTATCCACCAGGAAGCATAGGTTGAAAAGCGATATCCGATGGATGGATCAAAATGCTGAACAGCATGCATTATTCCGAGATTTCCTTCGGCTATAAGGTCGGCTTTCGATAAACCGTACCCGGAATAGCCATTGGCGATTCTTACCACAAGCCGCAGATGACTGGAAATTATTTTTTCTAGAGCTTTTTTGTCGCCTTTTTCCTTCCATCTAACCGCCAATTCGAATTCCTCATCGTCTTTTAGCATCGGAAACCTTCTAATTCCCGCAACATAGGATGTTAAAGAATTACTATCAAAAAAATTACGAGTCAAACTACTGTACTCTCATAGAGATTCCCCAATGGTGCGATCGACGGGATTTGAACCCATGACCCCGGGATTAGGAATCCCGTGCTCTATCCAGCTGAGCTACGACCGCCACTTCTCTAAACTGATCAGATAATAATCGACCAATCTTCATAAGGCAACGGAGGATTGAACTATGAGATTGAGCTGTTATTATAACTGTCTCGGGATTATCCAATAGAGATAGAAGATATCTCTAAATTTTCAACAAAAACACCAATTTCAATTAATATTGCTGATAGTAATATAATCCATTGAAAAACCAGGCGTTATTTGTCTGTTGTTGGTGGATACGGCTCTGGATCAGGTATCTTCCACTCTGGATGAAATTTTGTTTTCATGATATAGGACCTGTTCTAGTTGGAATGGTTCGCTC
>JAITDT010000023.1 GCA_031282425.1 Holosporaceae bacterium
AGGAAGCGTTGGGTGGATATACTACGGGAATCGTTTTAAAAACGGAGAATTTAGTTTCGACGCAAGTTTTACCGGAGTGGAATCCGTAAAAAATTATCCCGTCGACGACAACAACAGAAGTTTCGTCGAAAAAATTCAAAAATCAGGATATCGAGGACACATATTTTCCAAAATGAGATACGAAATAAACGATATCTGGAGATGCGGTTTTGATATCAATTTAACGTCCGACAGATATTATCTAAAAAGATTTCCGTTTCTGCGAAAAACGGATCGACTTCTGGAAAGCAAAGCTATGTTTGAAGGATTCGATGGACGAAATTATACTTTAATAAAGGCGTCAATGTTTCAGGGAGACTGTATGAACATTCTGCCAAGAATACTGCCAGTGATCGAGCGTAATTTCTCAACTGTTCTCTACAATGGAACTTTGGATATAGAAACAATGTTCGTAAATTTTGATTTCAACGACTCAAGATCTGCGCAAAAAATATCGTCCAATATTTTTTGGTCCAAGAATTTTTTGGCTCCGTACGGAAATATGTTTGACGTAAAATTATTATTATCTTTGAAAGGAATGAATGTTTCCGAAAAAGAACATTCCGAATACAACTCAAGAATCGAGGCTACTCCGCAGCTATGTCTCGCATGGAAATGGCCGATACTCATGACTGCCGATTTCGCAAAAACTATTTTCACTCCCATCATTGGCGTTGTAGTAGCAGGTAACAAGAAGCGCTTCGACGCTTTTGAAGATCCATTCTGCGAAATCAATGATATAAATTTTCTCGACGGAAGCAGAACAATATCGCCGTACAATATAGATTACGGCAGCCGTCTGTGCTACGGCGCTAAAATATCGACGTACAAAGATGGAAGAAATATCTTCCGTCTAACCATTGGTAGATCGAGAGAATTAACGTCCGTTTCGGAAAAGCTGGAGGCAACAGGATTGAAATATCAAAATTCCAATATCGTGACGTCTGCAGATGTATTCATAACAGAGCCGCTCTCTCTCTTTTTTAACGGCAGCTACTCCAGCAAAACCAACAGATTTGGAAAAATGGAATCAGGATTGAGATTGTCCACAGAAAAATTCAATGCTAGCGCTTTCATATTCGATGGGAAACAATGCTTATATAATCCATTCAGCGTTACTCCAATGAGGGAAGATGAAAAAACTCAGAAATATAGAGGCTCCATGTTTGATTTCGAATGGAAAACGAGCAAGACAATAAAATTAAAAGCTGGAGTAATATTCGGAAGCGAGAAAAATAAATTAATAAAACACAGTGTTGGCTTAGAATATGAGAATGAGTGTGCTCGAATAGATATGACAATTGAGCGAACGAACTATAGAAGCGGAGACGTCAAGCCAGAAACTGCTTTTAGATTCGTTGTGAGTTTAAAGAATCTTGGGCTATAGCTGTTAAACAGGTATGTCGTTTATTGATTTAAAAAACGTGTTTTGAACATCTAGCATTTAGTATAGAAACTGTTAAAATTGAGGAATAGCATTTACGACGACCTCATTAAGTGTTAAGGAGTTATGATGGTTTTTATAGAAAGGATAAGATATGCAAGTACATTTCGGTAATAGAGAGTTTCGACTAAGTAATGAAGTTTCGATTCCATGTATAGGTTTCGGCACCTGGAGGATTCCTGATGGTGAAGTTGCGGTGAAATCCGTAAGTACTGCAATATCCTGCGGATATTCGCACATCGATACCGCGGCCATTTATGGTAATGAAAAAAGCGTTGGAGCAGCAATAGAAAAAAACGACGTCGAACGTAGCGATCTGTTTGTCACGACAAAATTATGGGATACGGAACACAACTATGAAAAAGCGATCAAGGCGTTTAGGAAATCACTGGATGATCTTGGAACCGACTATGCAGACTTGTATTTAATACACTGGCCGACAACTTTAGAAGAAACCACGGATTGTCACAAAATAAATTTGGACGCCTGGAAGGCTTTGGAATATTTGTATCGAAATGGCGAAGTAAGAGCGATAGGCGTAAGTAATTTTCTTGTTGAATATCTGGAGCCTCTATTAGAAAAAGCAGAAATCATTCCGATGGTTAATCAAATAGAATTTCACATTGGGCAAGTGGATTCCAAGACAGTTGAACTCTGCAACAAAAATGATATTTTAATAGAGGCTTGGGGACCTCTTGGCGGAGGAGAAATTGTAAATCATCCGGCTTTGATAAAAATCGCAGAAAAGTACGATATTAGCGTTGCGCAATTGTGTCTGCGCTGGTGTCTGCAAAACAACACATTACCGTTGGTAAAATCAGTTTCCGAAGAACGTATTAAAAATAACATAGATGTTTTTGATTTTTCTATCACGGACGATGATATGGATTTCCTGAATAATATGGAGTATATCGGCGGATCTGGTCTATATTTTGAAAAATTTCGAAGAGAAGAATATCGCTTAGCATAATTGTGATTTTTTCAGTCTCAGCGAGCATTATTTTGTAATAGTTCACGACATATGAGACTGATTATGTCTCCCACAGGTTGAATTAATGTACTCCATTGGAGTCATACCGTGCAAGCTGTTATGTGGTCGAAAATTATTATATTTTTCGACATATTTTTGTAATTCATCGTTCATATCTTTTATCGATACTGATGCGAAATTTTTGCTCCAAAATTCCTCTCGGAGAGTGCGGTTAAAGCGTTTGACGCCTCCGTTGTATTTTGGCCTTGCTGGCGGTAAAGCAATGAGAGGGATCTTCAATTCTTGGCACGCTTTTTCAAAAGCTGCTCTGAATTCAGAGCCTCCATCTACCTGTATGGATAAAATTTTGAATGGAGCATTTCTTTGGAAATCCATCAGAAATTTTTTGGCATTTTCTGCCGTTGCTGCATCAAAAATTCCCACCGTAAGGTGTTTTGATTTTCGTTCCCAAGCATGAAATTCCTTCATTTCTGAGCCATTTTTCTCGACTGTCATGTGATCGATTTGAACTCGCTCACCAATTACTATCGTCCGATAATCTTTGAAAATCCAAGGCTGAGCATGTTTATCGAAGACTCTGGCTTTCTTTCTCCTTGGAGCAGACGCAGATTTTTGCACTAATCCTCTCTCTGACAGAACTTTCAGCATGCG
>JAITDT010000006.1 GCA_031282425.1 Holosporaceae bacterium
AATCCTTAACGCTCTATTTCGCGGAAAAAAAGCCGAACTTGGAACATCCACAGCGCAAATTTCTCCGCTGAGATTCTCAAATTCAATCCGTTTGCCCCACTCGTCGCCATTCGAAGTTCTAACAAAAGCAGTCACTGCCACATACTGCCTACAAATTAGTTTTAATCCACAATCTCCATGCGTCCTTAATGATAATTTATATCTTGAAATATCAAATAGAATCTGCAACAATATTGTCACGACTCATCCTGCATTTTTTTGCAACAATCACATAAAAACGTGGGAGAGGAGTGGGAGAAACGAGACCTGTCTGACACGTGAAAAACCGAATTAGCAGGTCTGGGAATATGGCAAAGAGGGAAGAGAAAAGAATGAAATATTGAAGAGCGCATCAGGCTGCTGACGGAGTTGGAAGTGCTACACCGAAATTTCATTAATGGCATAAGGATTCGATTAATGGATTACGAGAGAAGTGCAGACGACTTATTGAGAGTATTGAGCTCCATTGAGTCTGCAGAGAACAATATCGAAAATTATACATCATGAGCGTAAAGTGGATCAAAGCTAAAGCTAAGGGAGTTCGCTACTACGAGCATGACACGAGAAAACACGGCATATGTAAAGACAAATACTTTACGATAAGATACAGGTTGAACGGAAAAGTACATGAAGAAGCCCTGGGCTGGGCATCCATTGGATGGTCAGAGCAGAAAGCTGCGGCTAAACTCTACGAACTGAAAGAAAATCAACGTGTCGGTTCCGGAGAAGTGACATTAGCAGAAAAGAGAAAAAACGCGAATGAAAAACGAAAAACAGAAGAAGCTGCAAAATTAATGCAAGAGAAAGAGCAGATTACTTTCAGCACTATTTTTGTAAAGTACATTGAGCAGGCATACCGCGATAAAGCCGCAAAAACATTTAAAACAGAAAAAGGACTGTTTGATAAGTGGATAAATCCGGTATTGGGGGGAATCTTCCCATGAAAAATATATCTCCGCCTGCTTTAGAAAAATTGAAAAAAATATGAAGGATTCCGGGTTGTCTCCCAGGTCGATTACCTATGCGCTTGCGATTATTCGTCAGGCATTTAACTACGCAAGAAACTTCGATCTGTATTGTGGAGACAATCCGGTATCAAAAGTAAAAAAACCTTCACAAGATAATAGGAGATCCAGATTCTTAAGTCATGAAGAGGCAGATTTACTGCTTGAAAAATTGAGCAAGATTAGTCCGATCACTCATGATATTTCATTACTTTCTCTGCATTGTGGTCTGAGAGCCGGAGAAATTTTCAACCTCGCTTGGAAAGATATTGATTTCGACAACGGAATTATTTTGATCAAAGATACAAAAAGCGGCAAAAATAGGAACGCTATAATGACTAAAGACGTGAGAACTATGCTAAGAAAAAGAGAATGTTGCACAAAATCCGCCCTCGTATTTTCCTCAAGGACAGGCGAGAGAATAACAGAAGTTTCTCGCACTTTTGATCGTGTTACAGATGCACTCGGATTTAATAACGGAGTTACGGATTCACGACATAAAGTCGTATTTCACACTCTTCGGCACACTTATGCCAGCTGGCTTGTCATGAGCGGAGTAGATCTTTACACAGTACAAAGATTGATGGGACACTCAACTGTTGCAATGACGGAAAGATACTCACATCTGGCTCCCGATCATTTGAAGAAGGCCGTAAACACATTCGAAGATAAGATCAAGCAGCACAGAGACGACAATATTTTTGTAACCAAATAAAGTTACGAAAAAGTGGCAACAGATGATGATTGGTGATATACTTATAACATATTGATAAACGCATGATTGGAGCTAAAAAAATGACAAAGAGCAAAGAGATTACGGCTACAAATGACGTTATGTTCAAGATTATCCTTGGTGCTCCGAAGCATACACGTCTGCTTATCCATTTTTTAAATTCGGCGATAAAGTCTGAAACTCCGATAGAAAGCGTGGAAATAATCAATACTGAATTGACTCCGGAATACATCGGACAAAAAGGTTCGCGTCTCGACATAAAAGCAAAAACCCGGAGCGGTGAGCTAATAAATGTGGAAATGCAGTGCGGAACCGAAAAACATATGGTTGCGCGAGTCCTTTTTTATTGGTCAAAAATGTTTGCCGGACAGATAGAAGTAAGCGACGAATATTATAAATTGAAAAGAACCGTTTCCATTAGCATCTTGGATTTCAGATTATTTGATGACGACAGGTATTGGAGAAAAAACCATATCACCGATGACGAGACCAAAGAAAAAACGACTGAACTGTTGGAAATGCAGTTTATCGAACTGAACAAAATGCGTCAGGTCGATAAAGAAAGCCCGATAACATTTTGGATAGAATTTTTTAGAAATCCTTACTCGGAAAGCGTTCGAGCACTATGCGACTACGTGCCTGAAATTCGAGAGGCAAAAGATATATTTGAGAAAGCTAAGTCTGATCCGAAGGCTCGCGAACTGATCGAAACCAGGGAAAAAGCACTGCACGACTATGCTAACGATATTGCCAATGCCAGAAATGAAAGCAAAGCCGAAGGCATCATAGAAGGTGAGCTAAAAAAAGCCGGAGCATTAGCGCTTAAGATGCTAAAAAAAGGCGCATCAATTGAGGATATTGCAGATTTGACTGAATTACCGGTTGAACAGATAAAATCATTAAGGGATAAGCAGTAGGGGTAAGAAAATTGACTTCAGAAATGCAAGTAAAAACACTTAAGCAAGCGCAAGATAGGCGGCAGTACGCTATTAATCTCATAAGATGCATTGTAATGCCTCTCAATGAGAGAAGTTTATTTGCGGAACAGGATGAAAGAGGCGAACGCTATCGCGATTTGGCGATTCGAAGTCTAAAGGGTGAAGATGTGAAATGAACTCTTTTCGATTACGAAAAATGCGCACGTGATGAAACTGACTATTGGGGGTGTTGGATTGACAGATACGAAGAAGGCATTGCCATCGCAAAGACCTCACCCATATCGATTACTGTGATCAATACTTTAGGAAAAGACAGTTAAAACAATTAATTAAGTAAATTATGAATGGCTTATTCTGGCTATTTTGCGTACTTTAGCGGGAAAAAAGGGAGTTTTTTGTTTTTTATGGCGTTTTATGGTAGCTTTTTGCGTGAGGATTAATTGAAATGCCGCTACTGAAAGAAGATAAAAATATAGAAAGGAGCATTAGGCGTGCTGTTAACAGGCCAGGTGGCAGTGTTGACAGGTATACCGGTACAGTGATAATGATATTCGTGCAGCTATGCAGCGTTATCCCAAGCTTCGCCAAAAATTGCAGAAGAGCCTTATAAAAAATAAAATAGAAATTCTCTCGTTTTTGCAATCAGAGTTTCGGCGTAAGCCTTCGATTGCTTTGACAAAATATTTAAATGAGTTTTATGAAAAAGAATGTAATTATATAGATCGGTTAGGAAAGCAAGTATTACCATCCGCATTACCGATAGAATCTTTTTTAGATCCCCCGCTATAGAAAAAAACGCCATCGCAAAAATATCAAAAAAAGAAGAGGAAAAAGGGGAAAAGTGGGAAAAAACTGAAATATCAACCGATTCCATCCGACCAAAACAGGGAATGATTCCACTTTTTAAGTGCACAATAATACTGAAATATTAGTATTTTCCCCAATTCCCCTTTTTCCCCGTTAAAAATCAAGATTTTCATTGTTTTTTATTATCAGCTTAGAGAATTCTGCACCGTTAGGAATATCATCATGCAGAGTATCGTATATGCCAAATTCATCGGACATCAGGCAATCGATATCTATGCATCTTTTAATAAATCTGGCATGTCATGCCGATCATCTAATGCGATTCCCTTGTCTACGCAGTATTGCAGTATAGGAACGGCATATCCGCTTTTATTTTTCAGCTCATTCACAACAAATGGTTTTAGAAATTTGTCGAAAATTTTCGAATCCAGCCATGCGAAAGTACCAGGATAATATTGCTGAGAGAGTATAGCTGCTACCATGTAGCTGTAGCAGAATCAATTCTCAACGCACCTGCATCCGCTAAAATTTCGTATACCACACTTGTTGGAAGTGCGCAGCTCACAAACTGTTTCAGCAAGAGGGCGACGTTAGGAATTTTGTCAATGGAATATCGGCAAAAATTAATAAAAACAGCAGGATATCCTTTCCTAACTGCAGCATAAGATTTCTGTATAAGATCTTCGATATTTCCTACTTGCAAATTATGCTTTGTTGCATATTTCAGCAATGCAGCAACACCAACAGAACTTCTGCTATCAATGAAGTATTCCAAAACACGCTGAAAATTAGCATGTAATTGTGGTATAATCAGTGCATGATCTGCGGCATAGCTTAGGATAGGCCACAATGTTTTAGCTACAGCTGAACTTTTTGTACACTCCGCGATTTCTTTATCGATGGAAGCAACGAATTCTGGTAATTCGTAGAGGTTAATGGTATTTTTTCCAGAGTAATTCAAAACAGCTTGAACGAACCTCTCATCCGGAAATTGTTCCACCAACTGCATTATTTCACTTCTTTTATCTGCAAATCCTTGAAGAAAATTATCTATGACTGAATCCGGCCATGCACACTTCTTTATACACAGTTTTAAAGTCTCTGGAGTTATTTTAGCACCGATGCTGACGCCATACATTGCGATATCTCCAACGTAGCAAAACGCTTCTGATCTTGGAACAGCTTTAAATCTCACGCATTCTGACAAATAATACTGTAGACACTCATTGACGCTGGTCGTAGTTGGCCCATGTCCAAAAGTAATCTCTGGAGTTGATAAATAAATTTCCGAAGGAGTTTGCGGCATTTCACTCTGAGATCGATAAACATATAAATTATGTCTTTGCATCTCTTCGGAGAATATTTGCAAAAAGTCATTTTCTCTTGTTTTAAAACAGGAAAGCAAAAATGAACATGCATGCGTTAATCGGAATCTGTTTTGCTCTCTTATACTTTGGACATTTTCATTTTGCCTGTCTGCTATAAGATACATTCCATCGATTAATCTGATTGGAGCAAAACCTATAATCGTAAGCATCTCCTCGAAATTATCCCATCCATCGATGAAATCACAAATCATATATCCAAGAGCTGCAACAATTTTTCTTTCCTCAACAGGTAACTCTGCTGGCATTGCAAGAAGTTCATTGCCAAAGAATTGGTTGGCTTCGAGAAATCTGTAATTGTACTCCCATTTGAGCCTTTCATAATGATTATTCTCCAGATCGGTGCCTAGACCACTATCTCGCATTCTTTGGAGTACGTCCATAAAAAAGCCCTTGTTTAGGAGTGGAATTAGACGTTCTCTTAAAAACGGATCTGGAATATAAGCGGCTCGGACAGAATTCGTCAAATCGCCTGTGCCCATCCGTTGGTATCGTCCAGCCTTAATGGGACGTTCTTATGGTTGTTGGGCAGCCCATGCATCTACGTCGTGCTTGACTTGGATTGGTGGGTCAATGTTTAATGGCCGGGGCGGCATAGTGTAGGCGAAAGATGAAGTGCGTAGTAGGCATGTCCGGTGGCGTGGATAGTTCCACTTCCGCCGCTATTATGAAGGAGCGGGGATTTGAAGTTATCGGCTGTACTTTTCGAATGTTTGAGGCAGAAAAGTCCAACGCTGCCATCGCCAACGCTAAAAAAGTAGCAGATTTTCTGAAAATCGATCATGAAGTTGTGAATTGTACAGCGGCGTTTAAAAAATCTGTTATGGATTATTTCGTTTGTTCCTATGGAAATGGATCCACTCCTAATCCGTGTGTTATGTGTAATAAGTTTGTGAAATTCAAGTATTTAGACGATTTTCGAAAAAAATGTGGAGCAGATTTGCTAGTGACGGGCCATTATGCGCAGCTGAAAAAAACCGCAACGCGCGTTGAATTGTATCAGGCGAGCGAATTAAAGAAAGATCAGAGTTATTTTCTCTACGGTATTGATCGTGAAATTCTAATGGCAACAGAGTTTCCGTTAGGCGGTCATCCGAAAAGTTATACACGAGAGTTGGCGCGTGGATTCGGCATACACGTGGCAGAACAGCCGGAAAGTCAAGATATTTGCTTCATCCTAGACAACGATTACATAACGTTTGTAAAAGAACATTCGTTAAAAGCATGCGTTGCCGGAGATGTGGTTGATATTTCAGGAAACGTAATGGGAAAGCATTCGGGAATAATCAACTACACTATAGGCCAGCGCAAAGGGTTGGGGCTTTCGGGCGGTCCATTCTTTGTTTGCGGCATAGACGTCGATAAAAATAGGGTAATCGTTTCGGATAAAAACGGCGTGAAGGTTGAAAAAATCTTTTTGAGGGATGTGAATTTTTTAAACGAAGAATACCTGGGAGAGTGTGAAGTAAAAATACGATCCGTAAACAAAAAAACTTCCGCCGCGGTTAGAAAAATCCTGAATGATTATTGTGTGGAACTGCAGCATCCGGAATATGGAGTAGCGCAGGAGCAGCATTGCGTCTTTTATAATAAAAACATGCTATTAGGCGGCGGAATCATTGATAAAGTTTCGGCATGATTTCAATGTATTAACGGGAACTATTGGCAAACTTTTACACAATCTTCTTAGAACGAAAATCTTACCATCGCAAGTAATCTGTTTAATTTTCCAGAAGTGTTATTTTCCAATTTACGTTTTGCATGCATAAATTCAATACCTACGGTAAATTTTTCCGCCACAAGTCCGAGCATATTAATCTGGAATGAGTGTACTTGCTTGTTTTTGTCTCCAGAAGCCATAGTGCTGTCGACAAATTTTTCGTTGTTACCCATTCTCATGAAAGCGCATGAAATTACACTTCTTAAATTATATTTTGTTCCGAAAAAGTGTTGATAACCTATGCTTCCGGCTGTAGTTTTGTTGTTAACGAAAAGGCAGGTTCTTTCATCGAAATAAGTAGCCTGCCCTGCGGAATCGTGGAAATATCGGCCTATTCCAGATCCATATGCAACACTGAAAGATATTTTATCTTTGATTTCTGGGATTTTATAGAATCCGGACAATGCCAGCCCATAGCCAGATTTACGATGCGTATTGGTATTGTAGGTCACGCAATTCCGTCTGAGGACTCCTCTCAAAAACACTTTATAATTTTCATCATCTATTCCAGCTCCGAGAATGACATCCGGCGACTGATTGGCTGTTTTTGCCGTCACTGCCGCTTCTTGTGGATTAATTTTTGCTTCGCTTCTCGCGTTTTCTATAGTTGCGCGAATGAATAGTTTTCCGACATCCAATTTATGTCTCTGTTCGTATCCGATAAGTGTTTGTCTTAATTGTGGAAGTCCTACAGGCCCAGCTGTTATGGTTTCCGGGAATGAATCTATATCCACAAAGCCTGACCAGGTTTGCCCGACTAAAAAATTTCCAGCATGAACATAGGCTTTTCGTATTCTAGCGTCATAGCCACAGCTCTCTGTATCTTTTGATGTGTTTTCTCCGCCCATGAAATCAGTTTCGATGTGAGCGCTAATCTTTTGTTTGTCGAAAAATGGCATTAATGCCTGAAAATGAAAGACACTCTCCCTTGCACATAAGCGGAAATTATGGCCGTTTTTGGTTGGAACATTTATATTATTTGCATACAGATAATTGCTTTCAGGATAGCTGTCTCCACCGCTTATATCCGTCGCTGCTGTAGCCTTTATAATTCCCAGAACTTGTACATACGTTTCGGTATCAGGAACTTTCCAAAAGCCGTGTTTATTTTTCGGCTCGGCGACAGGATCTGTTCCAGGCATCATCTGATTGTGATCAATGTGATTTTCCGGAGATATAATTACTTCCTCTTGTGAGTCTTGATCCTTTTGTTCCTGATTTTCCGCTAAAAGATTCGCCATAGCAAAACAACTTAATAATGACAAAATTTTTGTGCTATTTGTCGCATTTTTTTTTTAAAGTGCTCATATTTCTTACCTCAACTCATACTACTCAATAACCAATAACTGTATATCAAAATATTAAAGAGAAGTAAAGACTTAGTTAACGTAAAATCTATTTCGAAAACTCTTCGAAAAAGGAATTAAATTGACTAAATGCTTGAGCATTCGCGACACAAGTCTCCGAAAAATTTCTTTGTTCATGTTTTGATGTCTTAGCTAATCCATAGCCGCGTTATCAAAAGCATTCTGTCTTTTGCGCGCTTCCCATCGCAAAAGCGGCGTATTCCCAGAGCTCGATGAATGGGGCTGTCTTTTTTTTAAAACAAAATGGCGCTGTAAATAAAAAT
>JAITDT010000010.1 GCA_031282425.1 Holosporaceae bacterium
CCATCTATGTACTCCATAATTTCTTCTCTGAATTTTAATGAATATGCCATAACCCCTAAATTAAACTCTGTGTTAATTATACGACAACCTCACGGAAAAATCTAGACGAAAATGATATACTAGGAAATTTTCTGCTATTTTGGCCAATCCATATAAACTATTCGATTCAAAAACAGTATTCTCATTTTGAACATAAGTATTTGAATTATCGAACATTAAACATGATCCGGCAACTACTGTTTTTGTTGCGGGAAGAAATTCGTGACATATCGCAAGTATATTTGATGTTGCTTTCACATTGGCATCAAATATATTTTTTTTCAATTAAAATATTGTTGGTATTCATAGACTGTGAGCTAAGATGAAAGGCTGCGATGTGGTAAATTTCATCCGGCTTGATTTTTAGTAATAAATCTTTTAAAGATTCGTAATCATTTAAATCAACAAAACTTATATTGGGAATAATACCTTTATTTTGCAAATAATTTTGTATTGTTAAGGAATTTCTGCTTAATGCTGTTTTGGCTATCCCATATTTATACCTCAATGAATATAAAATCTCACACAGATAACTACCATCTTGTCCAAATATGCCCGTAATCAACGCTTTTTTCATGAGCTAGGAATTATCATAAAACCAATCTTTCCTTATAAACATTGTCTTAACATAAGCATCCGCATAAAGAAAATAATTATTAGACAACATGAAATTCTGCATAGAAAATTTTTTAGCTCTAATATGATTTATTACTGAAACGGCATATTTTAGCGCATACTACTAGAATATGATATTTCTTATAATTTAACTATTTTAATACTGCAAGGTTAATCTATTCAGTATCAATCGAAAGAAAATCCTGAGATTCATACATTCTTCTCAGAATCTTCTTTTACAGAGTTATCTTCAAGGGGAAAAAAATTATAAAAATAAAGACACAATCCCTCCCCCACCATCTTTATTGGGCAACTTGCCATTTCTTTCTATCGTAAAGTATTGAAACCACTTTTACGATTGGCTTTGGTCTTTGTTTCAGATACGCTTGTGCCAAACACAAATCTTTGGCGGTTAGTATGGCTATTAATAGTGTTGGCTCCCTTATCTTCGTACGTACTGGTAATGAATTCGTTGGCCTTAACGTAAAAATATGGCGCCTCATACTTGCACGAGAAGGATGGTTCACTAAGCCCCGGCCGACGAACCATCTCCGCGCACAACTCTAAACCTGGAATATCTTGCGGGGTGTAGGCAACGCGTCCGTGACATTTCCTGCGCTCTTCATCATAGCACTTATAACTATAATTATTAGAAAATTCCTGATTAATACGCCACGTAAACGTTACCGACAACCTCCTATCTGGAGATCTCTGGTTTCGTCCCTTCGATGGATCATCGTAGGTCAGACCCACCGCCATCACAGCAACGCAATCTGAAAATATTTCACGCATGAAGCTCAGCGTATACTCGCGTAATTTACTGTTCTTTGATCTGTCCTCACTACTGCCCCATGCGCCGTAAAAGACAAATGCTGGCGTAACTCCAACGATTGGTTTGGAATATAGGCGAATGGTAACTTGTCTGGTCGATGACTCTTCGCCGGAATTTCGAAACTTTGCCTTCGTATTTTCAGAACTAAAGTGCTCGTCTATGAAAGCATTATAAACATTTTCCGCATCTGCGCTTTTATCCAGATCTCCAAATCCTTTACCTTTAAATGCCCAAAACGTTTCCATAAAAACGCCATGTTTATTTTCTGGAATGGCATAAAATAGCCCGACTCCGCCGGCTCTCTTTATATTCTTTCCTTTACGCTTAGCGTCGCTGTAGGCCAAGTTTGGGGAAATTTTCCCAAATTTTCCGGCAAAGATTGCTGTGCTATCGATGATGAACGAACTGCCGTATACCTGTCCGCCAATACCTACTGTGACATCGTCGGTATACCCTTGCCTGTAATTGGCGCTGAAACGTGGTTTCCCCTTATATTTTAGTTTCCCCGGATCTTCCAAGTCATATTTTGCCGGACAAACAGCTGTGATATCCCAGTCGTTCAGTCCTGGCGCTAGCATTTTGTAGCCACCATTGAAATCCACTTTTAGGATTTCTGATCTACCAAATTGATCGGTTATTTTTAGACTGACGTTGGGCAATTTTGCTTCCTCCGGTAGATCGTCAATAGAATACAAGCCAGGACCAAGAACTCGAGCGGCAATAACTTTGCCACTTAACCGACATTCGACTTTACTAAGTACAGTAATCACTATCGGAGAGCCTTTGTTAATGACGTCACCGTTCCCATCTTGCCGGAAAATGCTGACGCCGGCGCCAGCTAAAGCCTGCTGAAAACCGATGGTATTGTGCGTTGTCGCATCACCAATAATCGCGCGGAAGTTCTCAGCGTTATTTTTGTATACGCCTCTTGTGTAAGTCCTGTGAAATCGACTCTTATCCACAGCGTTTTCGGTTACTTTCAATAGACCTTTTCTGTGCAGACTAAACTCATCGTGAAACGCTGCTTTATCCGCAGCTATGGCAGACCATCTTTGCGGACTTTTCCAGTAGCGGCCGTAGTTAAATTGGCGACCATATGACACGTCGCCTTCCAGAACAAAGTTCTTTTCTGACAGCAGGAACAGCACTGGGTTCAAAGCTACAGCCGAAGTATTTTTTGGACCAAACACTTGCTCGTTATTTCTTTCATGAGCGGTTTCGATGTTTAAAAAACTCTCTTTTTCCTCTGCGTCGGAATTAACTATACTATCAGGATCTTTATCTGCCAAAACATGTGAAAAAACAAGAATACAGATCAAAACGTAATAAGCTTTTCTAAACAAAAATCCCTCGTAAAATTTGTAAAGTGTATAGCAGTTTTAAGTACTTCACAAGAAATAATACGGGGTTTCTTCAGGATACATGTTAATGTTTCGAAATTAATTTGCCATTTAGAGTAACATGCATTCGATTTTTCGGATCGTTTTCTCGGGCTCCACCCATGTAATGCACGCCGATACTGAAGTAACAGCGCCGCGGTATTTTGTTGGAACGCGTATAAAATCTTTTTCAGTGGTGATAAGTTGGGCGTCGTGGATTTTCGCTGTTAAAATTAATCTTTCCAGATCTTCATTAGAATATGGATTATGATCTGGAAAAGTAACTCTTTCGATTACTTCGAAATTTCCGAAAGAATTAAAAAATTTATCCGGATACCCAATTCCGCAAAAGATGATGATTTTTTCCCGAATTTTAGAGAAGTCCTGCAATATTTCTCCCAAAAACACCGGAATATCGCCATAATTAAACGCGCCCTTCTCTTCTTGTTTGCCTATAACGACTACTCCATCAATATCTGCTTTTATTTTTTCAAAATTTAAACGATTGGGCCCCAGTGGAAACATTTCTCCATTACCAAAACGTTGGTTATCATCTACCACGACCAGTTTTATATCCGGTTTAAGAAATTTTTGAGTAATTCCATCGTCCAGAATAAATGCGTCAAAACCTTCATTTTTAGCAAGTTTAGCGCTTTTAAATCTATCTCTGCCCACGAAAACCGGCGCGATTTCAGCCAGCAATAACGGCTCATCTCCCACGTCTCGATAAGAATGAATTTCTGTATTTACCCGCAGCGTTTCTGTGCTATTCCTACCGTATCCCCGACTTAAGATCGCTGCTTTTCTGTTTCTTGATTTGAGAATCTCGCAGATGGCTTTAACGACCATTGTTTTTCCGGATCCTCCGACGGTAATTCCTCCAACCGCTATTACTTTTGTTCCTTTGAGTTCGTGGCTGTAGCTGCTTTGGTAGTTTCTCGTCGATACATAAGAATAAATATCAGCAATTGGTTTAAGAATTATTTTTTGCAGTCGCGAAGGCTTTTTGTACCAAAATTTCGGAGCTTTCCAAAAAATCATACCGCCTGCTGGCGTTTCTGCTTTCGCGGTAGCAATATATTTAGGAGACTCAGCGCAAAAATTGAAAACGACATGCTGTATAAGAAGGCGTAAGAACTGCCCCATTTATCCCAAATCGAGCCGCAGATAAACGATGCCGTCAGATACGCTATTCCCAGCATAAGCGAGTATATGCCCATAGCTGTGGCTCTTAGGTGAAAGTCGACTCGCTCGCAAATCAATGATAGATATAATCCTTGCGACGCAGTCATTTGTCCTCCCCATAGAAATGCTCCCAGATAAACATTGGCTATTGGTAATGCGCTCACGAATCGCGCCGATATAAAGAAGATGTTCGCCAAAATCATCAGTACTATGCAAACCGCGATCAATTTTCCCTTACCATATTTATCAGCTAAGATTCCTATTGGAAAACATAGTGCTACCTGCCCCATACTCACGAACATGCTGACGGACCCAGATATGTTTGTCGACAGAAACTCATTCGCATATATAGGGAATAAATGTTCGCTGAAGTGCCCCATTTCGCAAACTAACGCCAACAGAATTATTTTCCAAAAAACCTTATCAAGAGATTTTAGATACTTTTTTTTAAAGGGGTTTTCGCATTTTTCCTTTTTCTGCGGCAATCCGCTTATTTCGCGATGAGTCTTCACATTGGAGAGACAAAAAATAGCAACAATCACAGGGATCACCGCGCAGCCGAAAACTATCCGATAATTTCCTGACGTAAACAGCATTATCTGAATGGCTATCAGCGTTCCCAGAAAACTTCCAACAGTTTTTAGTGATCTGCTGAAGCCAAAAGCTCTTCCCCGAAATTCACTGGGACTGAGATCAGCGATGAGCGCGTCACGGGGCGTGGCTTGGATGCCGTTACCCAGCCTTTCGGACGATTGCACAAACAGAATCATCCACCATGATCCAGCAAACGATAAAAGCGACCTTGCAAAAAGCGTAATAAAACACCCGACATATAAAATCATTTTCCTTTCCCTAAGGAAATCGCTGACGGGACCAGAAAAAATGCGCATCAAAAAGGATAAAAACTCTACTATACCATCAAGAGAAGAAACATCAGATGCTGACGCTCCTAGTTCATTTTTCAGAAATAAACCAAGCTGACTGTAGACCATGGTCGTTGATAAGCCCAGAAATAGCCCAAACAACGAAATGGCGAAAACGCCGCGCGGAAGATTTTTCAGCGCAAAAAAAAAGCCGCCACTCTGACAGCACGGCTGCATTTTTTTCTGACAAATTTCGCTTTCAACTGCTATTTTAGCTATATCTTCCTTATTACCGAATGACTTCATCACTATAGCTCACTCCCGATACTTTGAATTTATACATCGAACTGCACAAAATGTCTAACACAATGATGAACATCTCACGCAACTGGCGGTGTGATTTTCACCAGACTTATTTGATTGCGCTGTCTTTTTAATATTTCCATCTTGAAGCCTGACAAGGTAAAGGCTTGACCATCGTCTGGTATCCGACGAATTTCCCGCATGATGTAACCGGCAATGGTCGCCGCCTCTTCCTCTGGGATATTCCAATCAAATTCTCGATTCAGATCACGAATGGTGATAGAGCCGTCTGCAATCACAGATCCATCTGGTTGCAATTTAATGCCGGTAGTCATAGCGTCGTATTCATCTACTATTTCGCCAACGATTTCTTCTAGAATATCTTCCAGCGTGATACATCCCTGTAGATCTCCATATTCATCCACAACCAGCGCAAAATGTTCTCTTCTTTTTCGGAAATCCTGCAACTGTTCCAGCAAATGCTTTGTTTCCGGAATAAACCAGGGCGCCAACATTAGCTGTTGAATTTTGATCTTCTCTAGATTCCCATTTTGTAACTGCAGCGCGCGAAAAAAAGTCTTTGTGTGTAGAATTCCTACAATATTTTCCGAATTATCTTTCCAGAGAGGAATTCTGGAAAAATGGCAAGACATTAGCGCGGCCGCAATTTTTTCAATGGGTAGAGAAATATCAATGGTTTTGAGGTTTTTTCGGTGAATCATTGTGTGGCTGACAGAAATTTCTTCAAGATCCAAAATGCTCTTCAACATACTTTTCTTTTGGGCTTCTTCTTTATCGCCGTCGGCTGAATGCATTTCTATAGCGCCGCGGAGTTCCTCATCCGCTTGGTCGGCGGAAATTTGTTTACCTGTGGTTATACCGATAGCTTTTAATGTGTATTTGGCGCAGGATTCCAAGATTATGGTGATGGGTCTTAGAATCCTTACCAAATGGAAAAGAAAAGAAGCAATGGAAAGAGCAAAAGGTATGGTAAATTTTATCACTAACATTTTGGGAAAAATCTCTGCATAAACCATTAGCAAAAACGCCAAAACTACCTGAAAAATAGTCGCTTCAGTTGCTGAAAAGTATCTGATAGAAAAAAGAGTGCTTACAGTCGGTATCAAATACAGCACCAGCTGGTTCAAAATCAATATCGTGCTTATAGTGGTGGACAAATTCTCCTGGAGAGCGACGATCTTCTTTGCTTTTCCATTTCCTCTTTTGGCGAGGTGATATAGATACGCGCGCGACGCGCTGGTAATGGCGGTTTCCGATCCAGAAATAAATCCAGCTAAAGCCACCGCACAGAAAATTCCTATAAAAAACAGGAAATAGGTCATACGGTTAACTTTCTCTTTGGGGCAGTATACGACTCACAATCGGGCATGTAATCTTTATGATCTATTCCACTCCAACAATTTATTACAATTTTTGTGGTCAGTAAATGGTTGTAGGATGTTTTTTTATTTACCTTCCGGGGGGCATCCCCCGCAAACGTTTGACTAAAAGTTCTGTTTGCCTGTTTTTTAGAAACGGCGCTTCTTTGGCGGGCGCTCCAAAGCCAGCAATTGGCACTTGCAGCAATTTACTAAGCTCTCGCACCTTCTCATCATCAGTAGGAAATAAAGAGAGATAATGTTCAAGTAAAGGAGAAGTCAATAGGCAGTGCTGTGTGGCTTCATAAACAATAGGAGCGTGTATTTCTATACTTTCGCGGATAGCGAATGCAATTATATCATTTATCCATGCACTGTGAAATTTATACAAAAGCTCAAGCGCAGAAGGAAGAAGCAATGAAATATTTTGAGAACTAAATTTTATTACTATTCTTTGTATATTTGCAACTATTTCTCCTTCTATATTTGTTTTGTCAATAGGAATTGATTCGTAAAGAATTTCTGAATAAGAAGCTTCAGGAGTCGTTCCCATTTCTGCTTGTGGACGATAAGGAGCCGGGCACGACTCAGTTATAGCCCTCAACAACATTTGCAAAAAAGTTAATTTTTTATCTTCTTCAGAAATAAAATCTGTTACAAACGGTGCTCCGGCATGAAATATTCTATATTTATCTGCACATCTGATTAGTTGTACACCTTCATTTTGCCGATCAATAATTAAATATTCCTCCTCATTTTTTAATTTTAGTGGAACAAATCCGAAAATTGTTAATATTTCTTCAAAGTTACTCCACATCAAAGTTGACATGCCTGCAAGCTGTTTCAAAGCAATTGCTGTGTCATCTTTTGAAGATTTTAGATATTCATTCCCGAAAAAATTATTACCTTCATAAAAACTCTCAACCGCAGATAAATCATCCATCATTCTTTTTGGTGGCGTTAGTCGTAATCCGGCATCTTTAACTTTACCTGCTATCCTTAGGCAAACACCTTCATTTAAAAAAGGTACAAAATAATCCCTAAGACTTTTATCTGAAAAATAAGCTGCCCGAACAGCATTACGTATATCATTAGCATCGAGACCTAACCTAGCATGAAAAGCATGAGAAAGCTCATGGAAAAGTATCGTATCTATGCTTTCCTCCGTATCAAGGCTTTCCTCCGTATCAAGAGACCGAAACAGTATATATCCTTCCGCTTTGCCTTCCATTGCCAGTACCAAACGATTATTCATTCGGTCGTAACAACCTTTACCAGCGATTTTGCTATTAAATACTTTTATTTTTTCCCCTTTATAAAACGATGCTCCTACGACGCCAATATCACAGTCAATCAGCTTCTGAATAATCAGGAGTGACTTAACTCTTTGTTCGCCGGTGGAGACGGCAACTATTTTTTTCAATGTTTCTTTTAAACGTATTTTATCATCATCGGTCAGACAAGGTTCTTCAGAGCTGAGATCAGCATATGTATCTGAAATATCAAATAAAACATTCATAACTAAGTCACACAATTTATCTCTCCCTTCTGAATTTATCTCTCCTTCTGGAAGGCGCACTTTTGTGCTTATTACATCCTCTACATACTGAAGCGCATTGCCTTTCTCGTGAAAACAATTTCCTCCCTTTAATTTCTCAACATATTTCACCACTTGAGGGTATGAAATATCTAGTACTTTTCTTCCGTTAGTTTCCATAATACCAAAACATTGCGCCAAGTTTCGCAAAGCGACAATTATGTCATTACTATCATCTAAAAAAGAAAAACTTGCCACTACTGCTTGTGTATCCTTCAACAATTCATTGTTGATCGCTGCACCTGATGTTGAACGTCGCCAGTGGACTACTTCAGATTTTTTGGCAGGCGGAAGAAACGCATCTGTATCCGATTCGTATATATCTTCAAGGTTTGTAATTTGCGGTGACTCTCCTTTCGGTTGCGTGAGAATACGTGGAGAAGAGTTGATTCTCTCTAATGTTCTCGATTGAGAACAACATAAAACAACTCCCGATAATAGAATATTTCCGATATTTTTTTTCATGTTTTTACTTCCTTATTGCCTATTATGAATAAAACACTTTTTACACATCAAATATAATAAATAAAAAATAAAAAAAGATTAATTTTCACAATATTCCACAGGCGAACGGTAAAAAATTAATTCGGCAATTGCGCGGATGCTGTTATAATCCGAGCAATTTGTCGGAAGATCTACGATGATTCGACGTTGGTGTTTACGTAGCAGAATAAAGGCTATCATAGTTGTTGCGTTATCGTGCTTTGTGCTGGAAGCGCTGGGAGACGATTCGTCGCTTCAGCCGGTAAGCAAAATATATCTCCGGAAGGAAAAAGATTTTTACGCTTTATGCGTCGATTTTAGCGCGAAGGTAGCGTTTACACCGCGTATGCATACGCTTTCGAATGGCGTAAAGATACTGTTATCCTTCGATCAGGAAGTAACTGTTCCAAAAACAAGAAAAATAATTCATCCGGTGATTAGAGGGTATTTTTTTGAAAGATTTTCTCCATCATCGCTGATGTTTGTGGTCGCTCTAAATGAAAACGTTACGATTATATCGAAGAAATACACCAAGAGTTCCATAAAAATATGTTTTAAAATCGACAAGAAACACACTGTTATCCTAGACGCTGGTCATGGCGGAAGAGACCCTGGCGCCAAAGGTGTTTCGGGAAATTATGAGAAGAACATTACGCTGATTACCGCCATTGAATTAAGAAATTTGCTCCTACAAAGCAATAGATATAAAGTTATTCTAACGCGTAGCGGCGATGTTTACGCTTCCATTGACGAAAGAAAAGAAAAAATAAAATCGACGAAGGCGGATATTCTAATATCGCTCCACACCGACAGTAATAGTGATAAAAGCCTTAGAGGAATGACAGTCTATTCGCCATCGCCTTCGGATTTGAACAATGTTGAAACCTCTCCCGAGGTTGCCGTGCAATCGCGGAGATTTGCCGATAATTTGATACGATATATACCCGGCATTTGCCAAATAAAAAATCACCCATGCCGTCATAGCGACTTTAAAATTCTCGACATAAATATTCCGGCAATCTTGGTGGAGTTGGGATGTATTTCCAACCAAAAAGATGACGAGTTGTTGCATTCTCGTAGTTTTCGGGAGAAAACAATACGAGCCATCAAATATGCACTGGATGATTTTTTTAAAAGGGAAAATAGATGAAACTATTGCATTATATGAGATGCATCATCGGCACGCTACTATTGCTGGCCGGCATAGGAGCAGCCGCCGTCTTTCTTGTCTTATGTTTTTTTTCGACGGAACTTCCGAACCATAATTCACTACGAGAATACTCTCCGGATTTGGCCAGCCGCGTTTTCCTGCGGGATGGCAGTAAACTATGCGAGTACGCAAATGAGAAAAGGTACTTTGTTCCCATTGATAAGATTCCATCAAAGCTGATCAATGCGTTTTTGTCTGTTGAAGATAAGCGCTTTTTTGAGCATATGGGCATTGATTTTACCGGGATAATCAGATCATTCATCAAAAATTTGGAAAACCTGGGCGCTGGAAAACGACCGCAAGGTGCTTCCACCATAACCCAGCAAGTAGCTAGAATCTTTCTGATAAAAAATAATGAAATCTCCTATATTCGGAAAATAAAAGAAGCAATTCTCTCTTACAGAATAGAAAATTCACTCTCAAAAATGCAAATTCTAGAGCTTTATCTTAATCAGATTTATTTGGGGTACGGAAGCTACGGCGTAGCCGCCGCCGCTAAAGCTTATTTTGATAAAACTTTGGATGAATTGTCACTTGGCGAATGCTCCTACCTGGCGGCGTTGGCAAAGGGCGCCGGCAACTACCATCCCACAAAGTATCGAGATAAGGCGATTAGCCGGAGGAATTGGGCCATAAGACGGCAGTGGGAAGATGGAAGCATTACACAAAATGAAATGGAAGAAGCGCTAAAGGAAGAACTGAATACTAAGGGTCAAATTGAAGATAACAGCGTTACCGCCGAGTATTTTGCGGAGGAAATTCGAAAGTATTTAATTGAAAAATTTTCATTCCAAAGTTTAAACAAAGAAGGGTTAATTATTCGCACAACTTTGGACGCTAATCTTCAACGATGCGTCTGCAATGCGCTCCGGAAGGGGCTTGAAGAGGTAGATCGACGTTTCGGATGGCGAGGACCTCTTGCCGAACTCAACCCCTCGATGCCGCCAGTGAAAATTATCGAAGAATTGCAACGCATTTCAATACCAAAAGGCACTGAACCATTTTTGAAAGCTATAGTGCTGTCCTGTGACAACAAAAATGTATCAGTAGTTACGGAAAAAAATGAAATGGGCAAAATTCTTGACGACGACGTTAAATGGGCAAAAAAAATAAAGCCTGGAGATGTAATCTTTGTGACTGCAATCTCCACCGGTAAAAATAAAGGTCAATTTTCTATTCGGCAGCTACCCAACGTTCAGGGCGCTATGCTTATCATCGAAGTAAACAGTGGTAGAGTTTTGGCAATGCAGGGAGGATATTCGTTCACCCAGAGTGAATTTAATAGAACAAACCAAGCGCGGCGCCAAACTGGATCTGTTTTTAAGCCTTTTGTGTATCTAGCCGGTTTGGAAAATGGTTTTGCGCCCAATTCCGTTATCGACGCCAGTCCCATTGAAGTAGACCTTGGCGGCAATTTGGGGATCTGGAAGCCAAAAAATTATCGCGGAGTTGTGCTGGACAAAATCACCTTTCGGCAGGCTATCGAAAGATCAGTCAACACCGCCACGCTGCGGATAGCGCTAGAGGTAGGAATTGAGAAAATAGCAAAAATTGCCGAACAATTTGGCGTGTTTGACTCCATGCCTCGACTACTTTCCTATGCGCTAGGAGCCGGTGAATCTTCGTTGCTTAAATTAACGACGGCTTACGCTATGCTAGCCAACGGTGGGAAGAGAATTACTCCAACTATGGTGGAATATATCCAGGATAAGTGTGGAAACGTCATGTATAAAATTGACGAACGAACGATTGCAGACGATTTAGATTACACTGCCAAACTTCCTCCAAAGTTAAATGATACTCGGCAACAAATATTAAGCGAGGAAAGTATTTATCAATTGACGTCATTGTTGGAGGGGGTAATGCAGAGGGGATCCGGCGCTAGCGCTAACTTCCTCAACTTCCCGATGGGAGGAAAAACGGGAACCAGCAATGAAAGTAGGGATGCATGGTTTATTGGATATACGCCTGACATCGCCATTGGTATTTTCGTCGGCTTCGACGAGCACTCGAAATCTTTGGGGAAGAACGCCAATGGCACAAACACGGCGCTTCCAATTTTCATAGATTTTATGCTGGAGGCGAAGAAATATCTTACGCCAAAACCCTTTAAGGTTCCCAAAGGCATAAAACTGAGAAAGATAAACGCTGACGTTGGTGACGAATCTTTCGGAAATAGCTCAAATACAATCGTCGAAGCATTTAAAGATGACGATCCAGAAAAACAATATGTTCATGCTAAAAAGAATAATATCTCAGATTTGATAGACGAGGACAACGTTAATAAAAACAGAGGAAGATCAATGCTTGGTATTTATTAGAGCTGTAACCTACTTCTGGGATACTTCACTATGTTTGCAATGATGAAATGTAGAAAAGGCGTCAGTTAATTCATGGCCAATTTCTTTGAAATTTAGGCACTGTTAACAAACATGTAATTTAATAAGAGCGATAGCGACGAAGGTCATGAGATGAAAGAAGTGCTCATACCTGACCTTCCTCCGGACAGTGTGGTAGTTTTGGACAACGCAAGTTTTCACAACCGAAAAAGAACGAAATTGCTTAAAGATGCAGGCTGTAGCTTGATTT
>JAITDT010000051.1 GCA_031282425.1 Holosporaceae bacterium
AAAAAGTTTCCCGAAACCAATCTGGAAGCTACAATGCTTTTCACCAACAATTATGCCGCTAACGTGGTGCCGGACTTGTCTACGGCAAACCTAAATATCCGATTTGGAGCTGATTATACGACAGAAGAGTTGAAAACCATCGTCCAGCAGGAAGCGAAGGGTTTCGATGGTGCGTTTACTTTTCGACCTAGTGGAGAAGCCTACTACTGCGACAACGAATTTCTCAAAAATACTCTATCTGCAGCAATCAAAACCATCGTCGGTATCAATCCTTGTTTTTCCGCCGCTGGAGGAACGTCAGATGGTCGTTTTATGATTCGCTATTGCAATATAATTGAATTCGGGCTTCCAGATTCAACGATTCATCAAAAAAATGAAAAAGTGAAAGTCGAAGATCTAAAAAATTTAGAAAAAATATATCTTCTCTTTTTGAAAAAATATTTTTCCCATGATAGCTGATATCTCCGTTGATGATTCTGAGATACTCGCCGAAATTCATCGTTGCTGTTTTGATGATTACTGGAGCGCAAAGAGTTTCCATGAACTGCTGTCCCAGGATGTATTTTTCGGATTTATCTATAAGGGAAAAGATCCCAGAGGATTTATCCTGGGGAAAATCGTTTGCTGTGAAATTGAAATCATCACATTCTGCATCCTTCCGGAATTTCAAAATCGTGGAATAGGAAAAACGTTACTGACGGAAATTGACAACTACGCTGCTCGTCACTTCGTCAAGAATATTTTTTTGGAAGTCTCAGAAGATAATGTCGTTGCTCGGAAGGTATATAAAGATTTTGGCTACAAAGAAATTTCCCGCCGAGCTGGATATTACCAATCGCAAGATTGTTTCAAAACCGCCATTGTTCTTCAAAAAGCATGCCCCTACTTTGCGGAGATGCTGGCGAATTCTTGCGGTTACTTCTTCTATAAATAAAAATCATTGCTCGCCCCGATAGGATTTCCAATTCTACAATGGCAGTAGCGGCTCTATTGCTGATCGAGTTTTTTCCCGACAGTGATATTTGTCCGTTCAACTCCCATTTAAGTCCTTTGGATCTAATGGTGCAAGATGGCATTCCAAAAATGGAAATTTTTGTACCTATAGGAACGTTAAAGTTTCGACTTCCGTTCAGCGGCATAAAAATTATATTGCCGGAGATAGCGATAAATTCGGTCTCGGAAAATATACTAATATTTCCAAGCGTATGATCGATACATCCTCCGCTTATGCCCATAACAATGGTTGGATCCAGAGATTTTGCTTTAATGAAATTCAGCGATTTTTCAAAGTCGGTACTGTCCTGACACTCTACTCGCCAATGCGCTCGGTTGGATAATAGACTAGGATCGACGCTGTCTAAATCTCCTATTATCATCATTGGCTCTAGGCCATTTGGAATTAGAGTATTGGCAGCACCATCCGCCGCTATAATGGGGAGATTGATTTTTTTTATAAGATCGCAAGGCAGATCGCCATCCAGACATAATATGGACTTATATTTATATAAATCTTCCAGAACGTTTATCATAAACAACCTTTTGAACTATTGATATGCCGGCTAAGATCACGCCAACGACATTGCTATATATGACAAATATCGCATCTGTAGATACTCCATGAATAATCCAAGCTATGGAGCAAACCATATAATTAATCAACATAAGCATTGAGATATCCACTGTGGATTTTGTTCTGTAAGACTTGTAGACCTGCGGAAATAGTCCGATAATTGACGTAATCAATGCAACGCCGCCAGATAAATTTTCCAATGTACATAGATGCTGGTTCATATTCCCTCCTATTGTTTATGGTATGGATTTTCTTGATGTCTCAAAAAGAGTCGAAGAGGCACGCCATTGAAATCAAACGATTTTCTAAGCTGATTCAGCAGGTATCTTTCGTAGCTTTTGGGAAGATGCTCTAGTCGATTGGCGAAAAGCGAAAAAGTCGGCGGTTTACAGCTTATTTGGGAGATATATTTCAATTTTATAGGCATTCCGTTTACCAACGGCGGCGGATTTTGTCCAACGGCCGCCTGGAACCACTTGTTTAAAGCGCCGGTGGAAATTCTTCTGGACCAATTATCATATAGCTTCACGGAAGTATTGAAAATACGGATCAACCCTTTCTTCTCTTTCGCAGAAACCAATAAACAAGATACCGCCGGTAGTTGTGCGAACTCTTTTTCAGCTCGTTTTTGTACGGATTTCAGAATATCCTCCGGATTTGCCACTAGATCGCTCTTGTTTAGAGCAAATATAATAATTTTTCCCTCCTCAAAAACTTTTCGTGCAATGGTAATATCTTGCTTTTCAAGAGGATTTTGTATGTCCATCAGAACGACTACCACATTGGCCTGACGTATGTGCTTCCAAGCGTCTGCTACAGACACGGCTTCAATGGGTTCTTCGATCTTAGATTTTCTCCTTTGCCCCGCAGTATCCATTAAAAAAATACGACGATTTTTGAATTTCCATTCCAACGCGATTGTATCTCTGGTAATTCCAGGTTGATCTCCAGTCAAAAGCCTTTCTTCTTCTATAATCGCATTTATCAACGTCGATTTACCGACATTCGGCCGTCCTACTATGGCTACTTTCAGAGGAATGCCATCGTTCATTTGCGATTCTTCATTTTTAAACTCGTATTTTGCTAATTCCCGATAGATCTCGTCTAATCCAAGACCATGCTCGGCAGATGTGGCAATTCCCTCCCCAAAACCTAATATCTCCGCGTTCATTGTGGAGGTTTTCCCTTCAGATTTATTCCTAATGAGAATAATGTGACGGTTGCCTTCTTTTTTGAATACAGTTCTTATCCAATCAGCAATGGCTTTGTCCGCCTCTAGGATACCTTCGACGGCATCCACAACCCAAAAAATCAAATCCGCTTCCTTAACGGCCATTTGCGATTGTTCATTCATAGAAAGAGCAAGAGTATCTCGTGAAAAAGGATCTATTCCGGGAGTATCGTACAGCGAAAACTCCAAACCGCACAGTTCTGCTTGAGCCATTTTGCGATCTCGCGTAACCCCCGGAGTGTTGTTAACGATGGCGGACTTCTTTCCAATAAGTCTGTTGAACAACGTAGATTTCCCGACGTTTGGCCTTCCGATTATGGCAATTTTCATTTATACGCTACGATTTTTCCACAATTCAGAAGAACATACATAATACCGTCGGCAATCACTGGGTTAACTGAGACTACATCCTCTTCATCCCCTATATTCACAGTCTTCTTGATTTTACCGTCGTACACGGAAAGGAAAATAACGCGCCCACTCGGAGATATCATCAGCAAATGATCTTTTATCAGAATCATGCCGTACCAATCCGCCAATTCTTTTTCCTCCGTCGTTAGCTTTGCGAGCCAACGTTTTTTCCCAGTATTTTTATTTAAGCACACAACTTCAGATTTTGAATTAAACACGAAGATGCTATTGCCGCTTACTATAGGAGTTTGAATACCGCCATAATCATTTCGCCACAGTTGTTTGCCGCTTTTAATATCAAATGCCGTAGTCTGCTCATTTGCCGATACGAAATACGCCACGCCATCCTTCACAACCGGGCTAGCACGCGGATGGGAGAAGGCGTTGGAGGCATTGGTAAGGGAAAACTTCGAGAGCATTGCATCCCAAATGACGGACCCTGTTTCTTCTAGCAATGCGTAGACTTCTCCGGACGGATAGGCAAAGCAAACAACTCCATCCTCTACAGCTATACCAGAACTGCCTAGAAATGTTGTATCTGCTATCATTCCCGAATGGGACCACAAAATCTTGCCGCCGCTTATATCTACGCAATGCACACTGCTGTTGCTGCACATGATGAAGGCTTTGCCATTGTGAATAGTTAGGCCGTCGCCTTTGCACGGAGCCGGCAATTTTATACGCCATAGAATTGGCCCATCTCGCGCATCTAAGCTGAAACCCTCGGCGAAACTAGACGTAACAATGAGACGACTATCATCATAGGCGATGGCTCCGCCGATTTGACCATCTTTGCCAGCAAGGGTGACACTCCTTCTCCATAATCTTTTCCCGGTATTTTGATCAAAGGCATAGACAATGCCAGCCGCGTCGATGCAAAATACCTTGCCCTCCGCCACGACGGGGGACGCTGTCATTTTCAGAGCTGGAGTTGATTCGAAATCTAGGGAACTTTTCCAGAATTCCGTCGCTAGAGTCGTAGGAAAGTGCAGCGGCGCATAACAATGAGAAGAATTAAAATGTGCCTGTGTGAACTGAGAATTAATTTCCATCAATGACTCCGCCACGACAGGACTGAAGTCATTTCCCATTTTTATTTCCCTACTAGCTTCAGAAACAATCAGCTCCTCGCGAGTACCTTTCAGAACTTCCTTGGAGGAACATCCGGCCAACAGTAATCCTAAAATACCCAGTAGAACGCCGCTATTTTTCCCTATCATTACTTCTTCTCCAAATTATTTTTTATATGGTTTCGCAACATTGCCATTCTTTTTTTCAATGCCTTGGGTGCTCCTTGGTTTTCGATAATCTTATTTAAATACTCCAGAGCTTTTTCGTGGTTGCCGCTGTTTTCATAGATCATGGCTACGAACTCGCAAGCTGTGAATCGGAACGGTCTTCCTTTTTCCGTTAGCGGCTCCAGCGTCTTTATTAATTCGTTCGCGGGCTTCAGCTGATACGAAACATAGATGATCGTCGCTAGATCCTTCCATTCAGTATCAACGCCGTGTTTTTTGCTCAAAGCTAGGAGAGCATTTGCACTTTCTAACATATCTTCAAAATTTGACAATCTCCTCCCGGATTTTATGACGGAAAGAATCGGCTTTAACTCCATAGGAGCATCTTCGAGCAAACCGTCTATCAGTCGAGAATCTTTGTGGCTAGGAGACTGTAGCTCTTGCAAAAGAGCGTTGGTAATTTCTTCCCTTTGCTTGATTTTGCGAGAGTACCATGAAGAATATATCAATATGCCTAATACGGCGACTGAAATTACCGCAAAAATAGCGCTCTTGTACTTTTTCAAAAACATCAATAATTGATCGTTTTTCAGTTCTTCATTTATTTCTTCGATAATTGAGCTGAGCTCATCAGCCATGACGAATCCTTTCTAAAAAATCCAACAATATGATTTTAAACCATGTTTAAATTCCTTACTAGGCTTTTGTTTAAATACCACAATTATCGTTTATGTTTTATTGAGCATTTCAGCATTAATAAAAATTCAATCAACGTATTATTAGATATACTTCTCCAGTATCGTTTATTTTAAACAATGTTGATTTTTATTTCAATAAGTTTTATAAAAATCTAACGGAGAAAATCGTGGAGCTGCAGAAAAAGAGTTTACTGTTCGACGATCAATTGATAGTTCATACGCTAGCCCAACTAAAAGGGCGCAGATTGCGTATGACGCGTGCGCTGGCCGGGCTTTCTCGCCAGGAATTATATGAAAAAATAGGTATTGCTACATCAACTATAGACACATGGGAAAGTGGTCGCGTAGAGCTGAGCGAAAAAAGCGCCGCAAGAGTTTGCGAAGCGTTTAAAAAAGTCGGCATTCATTGTGCTAGCGAGTGGTTATTATCAGGCGCCGGAAGTCCTCCTCGTTTGATGAAGGATGTAGAAAAGTCCTTTTTCATCTCAGAAGACATAAACGGCCGCATGGACGAGTCAATGTTGAAGAGTTATCTGCCCGTTATGCCTCTCTTTTTAGATGAAGATATACGTCGGGAATTGAGTTTTTTCATCAATATACATAAAAACGCATTATTTCATGTGGTGGATGAGGATTTCATGAATTCTCGCTATAAAAAAAGCGACTGCGTTGCCGGTGAAGTGGCCGATTTGCAAAGTATGGAGGGAAGAGTAATCATTGCGCAACTGATGGACGGAAAAACGATATTATGCAAGCTGCTGCGTAATTGCGGCGAAAAAAGCGAAATTTTTTTTGGAAAAGGCGCGTCAAACAAAGAAGTAAAAATCCAAAAAGCCGCGGAAGTTATTTGGCACAGAATGTCCAAGAAGTGTAGCGAATGAAATATTTTTTACTTCTGTCGGATAATTATTAACGCGTCAATAAAATCTAAAAATTATTATTTAAAATAGTATTTACTCGATAGATATTTTATTGATATTTTTATTGTGGTTGGTTAAAAAGATATGGATCCTGTTGTAATTGTTACCGCTGCGCGGACTCCGTTGGGTGCGTTTAATGGATGTTTTAAATCGTTGTCCGCTGTGGAGCTCGGAAAAGTCGCCGTTAAAAAAGTCGCCGAAGATCTAGACACAAATGTTGACGCCGTCTATATGGGCTGCGCGTTATCCGCTGGTCTTGGTCAGTCGGCCGCTCGTCAAGCGGCGCTGGGAGCTGGATTAAGCGACGCCGTAAATTGCGTAAATGTCAACAAAGTTTGCGCATCAGGAATGACTTCCGTTATATTGGCCAGAAACTCTATTCTAGTTGGAGAAAACGACGTTGTCATCGCTGGGGGAATGGAGAGCATGACCGGCGCACCGCATCTGCTGGAAAAAGCCCGTTCTGGATATCGCTTTGGTGACAGAAAAATTACTGATCATATTCTAAAAGATGGACTTATGGACGC
>JAITDT010000037.1 GCA_031282425.1 Holosporaceae bacterium
TTCTATCTACACTTGAAGGAGACCGAATGGCGTTTTAATCATAGGCATGAAAATATTTATAAATTGTTGTTAAGTAGGCTAAGAAAATCTCCTCTCTAATCTACTCTTGAACCAAAAAATAAATGAAATATAACACACCCGTAAAATTCAAAAGGACCATTGCCATTACGTCGATATTTACGCTGTTATCGTTCGTTTCTGTGGATTTCTCCATTGATCTTTTTTTCTGTTTTATTTTTATGGTGACTTTGGGGCATCCGTATTTGGTCACGATGCCAACGATATTTGCTACGTCGCTGTTGCTGGACATCAGTGCACATCAATTTATCGGAGTATTATTTCTTCAATATTCTTTTATATATCTGGTTGCAAGCAGGTTTAGATCTCTTCTGCTGAACGTTCGCATTGCCTGGGGAGGCTGCTATTTTTGTCTGTTGTTTTGCGTGTCTGAGTGTCTTGCTTTTGCTGTAACCATAATCCGGGGAGGCTCTTTCAATTGGTATTATCATCTGATACGGCTGATCATGGTTGTAACGCAGTGCGCAGGCTGTCTCCTGATTGCTTTCGTCCGAAGAAAAATTAGAGGCAACTCCTATGCTGCATAACGACGACACCAAAAAAGAAATTCAACTGCGCATAAAAATCGTGCTGTCGATGGTGCTGCTAATGATGGGACTGCTGGTGTACTATTTATATTTTTTGCAGGTGGATTGTCATCATAAATACGCCATGCTTTCGGAAAAAAATAGGATACGGCTGTCGCCACTGCTGCCAAAACGCGGACGCATCTTTACAGCAGATGGCAAAGTGATCGCCAGCAATAAATATAAGTATACATTGACACTGGAGTCCTGCGCCGAAAATGTTTTTTTGGAAAATGTAAATCTTCTGGAAACCTGTATTCCCATAGAAGAAGACGAGAAAAAAGAAATTCTGAACACTCGCAAAAAAGTTCCCAGATATACTCCTATAGTCGTAAAAGATGGTTTGTCCTGGGACGAATATGCCAAACTATCGCTTATTTTTTACAAATTAAATCATGTGTCTATAGATTATATATATGTGCGCGAGTATGCCATGCCACTTGAGTTCAGTCATGTGATCGGCTACGCCACCAAAAGCGATAATGGCTTGCAAATTCTGATGGGCAAAACCGGCATAGAACTGAGCAAAAACGAAGAATTAATCGGAGAAATCGGCAATATAAAAACCGAGATCAACGCTGCCGGCAGAAAAATGCGCGTTCTCAACGAAGTCGCTCCTGTAAACGGCAATGACGTCGTTCTCACTCTGAACGCAGACCTGCAGAAGTATGCCTACGATCTGATATCGCAGGAAAAAGCCGGAGCTTGTGTCGTGCTGGACATCAGCAACGGCGGAGTCATTGCTCTGGTTTCGGCACCGGGCTTCGATACCAATCTGATAGCCTCTAAAATCAATCAGGACCAGTGGAATTCCATGCTCAGTGACCCGCTTTTGCCGTTGATGAATAGAGCTGTAGTCGGCACCTATCCTCCTGGGTCCATTTTCAAGATAGTCGTGGCATTTGCCGCTCTGTGTGAAGGCGTGATCACTCCGCGGGACGTGGTCTACTGTTCCGGAGAAATCGCTCAGGACAACGGCGTCTTCCATTGCTGGAATAGACATGGACACGGACGAGTAAACGTATGCGACGCTCTCTGCATGTCCTGCGACTGCTTTTTCTTTGAAACATCAAAAAAATTGGGCATAGATAAAATCGTCGAATATGCAGAAAAATTCGGCTTCGGAAAAAAAACCGGTCTGGAGCTTTCCAACGAAAGCATGGGCCTGCTTCCCAGCAAAAAATGGAAATTACTGCGCTACGGCAGCAGCTGGAAGCCGTACGAGACCCTCATCACCAGCATAGGCCAGGGAGCTCTGCTGGCAACTCTGCTCCAAACAGCTACCATGCTGGGAAAATTGTATGCAGGCGACTATAACTTCGCTCCTACCTTGATAAAAAGCAAAGATGAATCAGCAATCAAAGAACGAAATCCCATCAATGCTAAACATGCGACGACTATCAAAGACGCTCTCTATCAGGTGTGCAATGCCTGGAACGGTACTGCCGTCGGATCTTGCAAAACCAACTATGGAATTTCAGGAAAAACCGGATCGTCCCAGGTAAGAAAAATAAAAACAGGAGAAGCTGGCATAGGGCAAAAAAAATTTCCGTGGCATCTGAGGGACCACGCATTTTTTGCCGGTGTTGCGCCTCATGGGAATCCTCGCTATGTGGTCGCGGTTTTTATAGAACACGGAGGCGGAGGCGCCAGCGTAGCCGCTCCCATCGCCAGAAAAATATTTGATAAATTAATGGAAATCGACCAAAAATCACTGGAAATCGTCCCCAAATGAGCATGGATAAACTTAAAAATAGATTTTTATTTCTGAACGAGTTCAAGATTCTGTTTCTTATTATAGCTCTGATATTCACCATCAGCATACTGGGACAACTGAGCGCGTTCAACGGCGTATTTTCTGAGCTCGTACAAAGGCATCTACTGAGAATTGTGGCTGGAATCTTGGTGATGGGTCTTGTGTATTTTTACGATTTCAAAATATGGAATAATTTTGCCTATGTATTCTATGCGTTTACGTTTATTTCGCTCATAATCGTGGAGCTACTGGGAGTTGTGAGACTCGGAGCGCAGCGCTGGATCGATCTGTATTTTTTTACCTTTCAGCCGTCGGAGCTCATGAAATTATCGCTGATTCTCGCGCTGTCTCGCTACTATTCCATACTGCCGTTGTACGAGGTACGTCTGGTGAAAAATCATCTTTTGCCGCTGATGCTAACGCTGCTGCCAACAATTTTGGTCCTGAAGCAGCCGGATCTCGGCACCGCCGGGGTTCTGTTTTTCGTGGGCTGCAGTATTATATTTTTATCCGGATTCCCATTGAAAATTTTTCTACTGAGTGTTATGACCGGACTGCTGTTATGTCCATTTGGATGGTATTTTCTCCACGATTATCAAAAAAATAGAATCCTCACCTTTATTGATCCGGACAGAGACCCCCTGGGAACTGGATATCACGTGCTGCAGTCGAAAATAGCCATAGGATCAGGACATATGCTCGGAAAAGGATTTTTGCAGGGCAGTCAGAGCAAATTAAATTTTCTTCCGGAAAAAAATACAGACTTCATATTCACAACTTTAGCAGAAGAATTCGGATTTCTCGGAGCCACAATAATTATTTTGCTGTTTTTAGGTCTGATTTTATATTTTTTGTGGTGCGGCTCGGTCACCAAAACGCCGTTCGCTAAATTTTTATGCTACGGACTCGGATTGCTCTTGTTTTCACACGTATTCATAAACATCGCGATGGTCATGGGAATGCTTCCGGTGGTGGGCATTCCGCTCCCTATGCTTTCCTACGGAGGAAGTTCCATGATTACGTTCATGATCAGCTGCGGATTAATCATGTCGGCATTGGCGAATCGAAAAATTTAATAATTCTATAGTGAAGCCTACCACCCGTCGTTTTTTTATTTCCTCCTTCCCGCCGGCGCGAGGCACTCTCCACCAGTTACCATTCTGACAGAAATTTGTGCTTGCAGCATGCGTTAATGCTATCGCTACCGATTGCAGTGTATGCCAGCTGTATCTGTAACACAGAGCTGAGTCTAGAAAATTATGCGACTGCCGCCTGAGCGGCGTAACTCCAGTAAACGCATCCAACTGCATAGTTGGTTTCATTATTTAATCCGTAGGATGGTAAGGCGATTTTTTTTACTGCCCTGGCGTTTTTCAGTTTTTAAATTCGCAGGGAACAAATCGGTATTTTTTTCTTGACTATTTCTACTTTCTCTGATACTATCCAGGCCGAGGAATGGACAACATGTAGAAAGTAGTGATAAAAATAGCAAGAAATTGGGAAAATTTTGATAAAAATACACAAAAAACATGAATCCATTTGATGGATGCACGATAGCTACATGAAATTGCCGTAAATTTCGCAAAAGTTGCTCGGGTCTAGCATGCCTTTTTTAAAATACCTTATAAATAGAACAATGAGAGTTATTAAATGATTGATGAAGAAAAATTAGAAGAATTTTCGCCTAAAAAATTATCGAAAATTATATTTAATATTTACATGAGAAATAAAAATATTCATAAAGATATCGAAATGATAATCGCTGCAAATTCCTCAAATGCGCAGGAAGTGGTATCTATGGTGAAAAAAGTCGTATCGTCCATAGCAAAAGCCAAACGCCAATTATATGGAGAAGACGCCGCGAAATTGGCTTCCCTATTGGATTTAATCTGTGATGCAATATTCAATCTATCAGATTTTGCTCCCAAAGAAGCCTTTAATTTAATGAAGGAATTTCTTAAATCTGGTCACTCGGTTTGCTTCAGAGCCAACGAGACTGATGTTACCAACGCATTTCAAGAAGCACTCCGGATTTTCGTAAAAATCTGCGAACGCGCCAACGCCAGAATTGACGATGTTGCCGAAATCGCATGTAATCTGCTGGTGTCCGAACCGAGATGTAAAGAGGATGTCTATGAAAATGCTATTAAGGCTCTTTCCAGCATACTACAGCATGAAGGAATAACATTGCTGAAGTCTAAAATCTGCGACGCCTACGTGAACGAAAAAGCCATAAAAAATCAAAAAAATACCATAGAAGAAGAATCTAAAAATAATTCTTCTACTTTTTATTTCCATGGCAAAAAAGCAAAAAAAGAAAGGGATTTTGTTGGACTTGCTACAGAACTCGTATTAAAACGTGTACGAAAGAATTTAAAGAAAATAGCCGAATATCAGAATGATCATGAGGAATACATAATGTCATATGTTTATCCAAAAATATCTTATTCTTCTAGCGATTTTAGCGATGATCAAAAAATTGAAATTGCACAATATCTCATAGATACGCGCAGAGTTTCAGATGCAATCAAGTGGATGGAGCAATTTCCGGAACAATCTTATATTCGAATGAGCAGAAGATTACTTGAAGCGTTTATTCGTCTTTTGTCGGAAACTGGGCACAAAGAACAAGCGCAAAATGAACGTATAAAAATGTTCAATAGAACCTTGGAAAGCGAGATATATAAAGAAATCGAGGCAAATGCTACAAAAATTTTTATGAAAGATTTTCGACAGAAGTTTATAAAATCTCTGCCAGAATATAAAAATTATTTTGTTGTAATCTCTTTTTTGCTTGAAATGAATTGGCTTGCGGAATGCGCAGAATATGTAAATAACATTATTGATAATTTTGGATCATCAACAATTTTTTATGACGGAAAAATACGTGCAATAGCCGAAGCGCTGCAGAAAGAATATCCTCTGACTGCCGTGCTATTATATAGAAAAATACTGGAAGATACCCTGGATTGCGGATATCACCATAATTTTTACAATGTTGCAAAAGATTTGGTTTTGAGCGGACAACTCTGCGAAAATATTAAGTCAATGGAAGACAACCTGCCACATAAGCAATATCTGGCAGAAATAAAAAAGAAATACAAAGGCATTAAAGTTAATATGTTCTGGGAAAAATATGATCAAATGATTGCAAAAATTCAAAAAACTCTAGATACTAAGCCTGGAGAATATGAAAAAGTCGTATAGGCAATAAATCCGCAGCAAGGAGAAAAATAATATGGCAGCGAAGACCTACGGTAGAACGTGGTGGGGAAAAAAGTGGCTGGATGCTTTCAATGGTATAGACGACGAAAATCGCCTGCCGCGAGGACGCACCTATGCTAATAAAGGAGCCGTCTCCAATATACGAGTCCTGGGAAATACAGTCACAGCAAGAGTTCAAGGATCACGTCCTACGCCGTACAAAGTAGAGATGTCATTTGATATTTTTTCTAAAGAACAAAAGGATCTCATTCGTCAGGTGATAGAAAAATCTCCGTCTATTCTATCGTCTCTCATGAATAAACGCTTATCTGTGAAATTGTACGATGAATTGCAGAAAGTCGGCATAAAATTGTTTCCCACAAAATGGAAAGAAGTAAAAGCCAATTGTTCGTGTCCTGATTGGGCTGTTCCTTGCAAGCACATCGCCGCCGTATTGTATCTGATTTGCGATGAAATAGATAAAAATCCGTTTGTTGTATTTGAACTGCATGATTTCAATCCCGAAGAATTGCTCAAGAATTTTGGCGAATATAAAATTGCCCAAAAGCCGATCATGAAAATAGAAACTCTGTTCGACCAAAAAAGAACAAGAAATAAGCAAGATTCGTTCGATCAGACAGTGCTGGATAGCATTAATTTATCAAAAATCCCAAATTTAGAAGCTACCACATTTAGCATTATGAAATCTGAGGTGGTTTTTTACGAAAAGAAATTCCAAGAAAAAGTGTATGCATTTTATGACAATCTTGCTATATTGAAATACCGTAAAGAAACCATGGAAGAAGAATTTTTAGCTAAGTTCCCGCTTGCGGAAGTTTGGAATAAATTCGAGATATCCATTAATGATCAACATAAAATAACAGATATCGACTGCGGTATTTCCAAAAAAAATGGAAATGAGTCCTCGGTATCGAATATTTTTGACTTTTTTCAAGAAATGCCAAATTCACTGCTTCGTCTTTTGAATCCGCAGTTGAGATTTCTACACATGATCTGTCAATTTTCCACGAAGTTAATGGAGAAGAAAGCGCTAATTCCTCAGATTTTGCAGAATGCCGCAGATGAAACCATGATTCGCTGGATTCCTGCATTTTATAACGACGAAATTGCTCGAATTATAGATGAGTTAGCTAGCATATGTCTGCCGATCATAAAAAATATGACGAATGGCAGGGAACAAGTCATTGCTCTTGTAGCTCTTTTCGTGAAGGCCAGAGTATTATCCATGAATTTGACGAAGGATAAATTAATTGGCGACGAAATTTTAGATATGTTTTTTCTTGGACATCCGCATAGATTTTCAACTTTTTCTCAAAAAGAGATTCCGCATGTCATAAATCAATGGTTGAGCACTTTTTATCTGAGCAAAAAGTCTCACAAGCTTTATCTTGAGATTAAAGATACTAAAAGTGAGATTTTTTTATTGGATCTCAAAATTATTTTGGAAAAGCAACAGGAGCCTCTCAGTTTAACGAAAGCTTTTACTAAAGTTTCTCCTTCAGAAAAATTCGATATTTTGTCGGACATTTCGGCTTTGGCGGATCATCTTCCGGATTTGGAAAACATAATCGACAGTAATCAGCCAATTAGTTTTAGCATAGGCGATTTTACCAGGATATTTTTCTCCATATTACCGGTGTTGAAGGCAATTGGAGTTTATATTGCTTTGCCGAAGTCGCTCAGGGATGTTTGTAGTCCGAGATTAACTCTGAATATGAAATCAAAAGGGAAGATAGAAAGCAGTTCCCCGGGGTATATGTCGTTGGAGTCATTGCTGGATTTCAATTGGACAGTTGCCATTGGCGATCAGAACGTCAGTTTGGACGAATTCAAGAAATTGCTGAAAAAATCAAGAGGACTCGTGCGTTTTGCCAATAGTTATGTTCTTCTGGATGAAAAACAGATCGAATCTCTGCTGAAGCAGTTCGATCGTCTTCCGGTGTCGCTGTCTCAGGCAGAAATTATACAGGCCGGATTATCTGCGGAATACGAATCGGCGTCTGTAAAAATGGACGCTCAGCTGACAAATTTATTTGCGCAAATGCGTCAATATCAGCCGAAACCGATTCCGTCTAATTTGAAGGCGCAGCTGCGTCCGTATCAGGAGAGAGGGTTCAGCTGGCTCATACAAAACATGGATCTGGGATTCGGCAGCATCTTGGCCGACGATATGGGATTAGGTAAGACTCTGCAGGTAATCGCTGCCGTGCTGCATCTGAAAAACGAAGGTAGATTGGATAATGAAAAAGTACTGGTGATTGCTCCCACAAGCTTGTTAACCAACTGGCATCGGGAAATAGAACGTTTTGCTCCAAGTCTGACGCCATTTATCTATCATGGCAATAAAAGAGAGCTGAACGGAGATTTCGACATAGTTCTCACATCCTACGGTCTTGCCTATCGCGATAGAAACGAATTTCAGAAACACAGTTGGTTTCTGCTGGTAATAGACGAAGCTCAAAATATCAAGAATCCTCTGACACTGCAGACAAAATCTGTGAAAGCAGTCGATGCAAAACATAAAATAGCCATGAGCGGGACTCCGGTAGAAAACAGATTGCTGGAATATTGGAGCATCTTTGACTTCACTAACAAGGGATATCTGGGAACTCACGGCAATTTCCGCACGAAATTCGCATCGCCCATAGAGAGAGAACGCGACAAAGATTGCCTAGACAGATTCATTAAAGTAACCGCTCCATTCATTCTACGTAGATGCAAAAACGATAAAAATATTATCGCGGATCTTCCGGAAAAAATAGAAAACGATCGTTATTGCTCATTGACCAAGGAGCAGGCGGCAATCTATCAAGAGATACTGGCTTCTTCAATGGAAGACATTGAGGGAAGTGAGGGAATAAATCGCAAAGGATTAGTGCTGAAGCTAATCAATTCTCTCAAACAGATTTGCAATCATCCATCGCATTACGGAAAAAAGCCGACGGCACTTATGGACGAGTCTGGAAAGACCAAAATGCTGGAAGAAATTCTAGAGGAGATTCACGAACTCGGAGAAAAAACTCTTATTTTCACGCAATATACCGAGATGGGCAAGATTTTGGTAAAACTTCTGGAAGACAAGTTCAAACTTCCGACGCCATTTCTGCACGGAGAGTTATCGCGTCAAAAGCGAGACGAGATTGTAAGCGATTTTCAGGAGAATTCCCAGACACGCACGCTGATACTATCGCTCAAAGCCGGAGGCACTGGACTGAATCTGACTGCTGCCAATCACGTGATTCATTATGATCTGTGGTGGAACCCGGCGGTCGAAGCGCAGGCAACAGATCGAGCATATCGTATCGGACAAAAGAACAACGTTATGGTGCACAGATTGCTGACCAGTGGCACATTCGAGGAACGCATCAATGAAATGATCCAAAGCAAAAAAGATTTGGCGGATATGACTGTCTCCAGTGGAGAAAAATGGATTACCGAATTCGACAACGATCAGCTGAAGGATTTGTTTACGCTAAGATAAGTAAGCGTGATGTGACTTGACGCTCCTCTTCGATAACAGGACAGAATTCGTCGGCCACGCTGAAATAGCCAAAAGAGACCGTATATGTAAAAGGTTCAAGAGTAGATTAGATTGATTTTCTAGCCCAATAAGGTAGGATATATCAATGAAAAATAGATACATAAAAAATACCCATATTTCTGAATCCCAATTTAGGAAAATTTTAC
>JAITDT010000002.1 GCA_031282425.1 Holosporaceae bacterium
CTCCATTCGCTAAGTCTATCCATTAACGCCTGCCATGCAGTTTCTCGATTGAGGCCCCACAGTACGCTTCCATTATCAAAAGCTTCAGTTCCATTTCTACTGTCATTTTTTGCATTCCTTTCATAATTACAACTGCAGCATAACATATTCGTAATTTTAATGTCAACACCTGTTCGTAATTATTTTTTTAGCTTGATGTTTTTTTTCATTTGTATTAGTAATTATGGGGTTATTTTTATGGAATTATAATATGGGAAAATTTGAAATAGTCATTAATGGTGAGAGATACTTGTTGCTGCCGGAAGTTTTGGAAATTGTTGGATTAAAGCAGTCAACGGTTTACGAAAAAATGCGGTACAATTGCTTTCCTAAGCCTTTAAAGGCAGATATAAGATCGCTCTGGAAACTATCTGATATCGATGAGTATGTGGGGAAAAATCGCAAAGAATAACTACTTTGTGTAGTGTTTACACTATACAAAAACACATTGTGTAGTCTTTTTTGCATTTTTCACTACACAAAACGAGTCGTGTAACGTATGATATTATCGTTGAGTATCTAAACGGAGATAAATATGCAACCATTTATACCGCATAAATTGCCGGTAACAGAGCTAGATTGGGAAAAGCTTGTGGTTCTCATTGGTAAAGCTACTGAATTAGTTTCATTGTACAATGGACTTTTGAAATCAATTCCTAATGCAAATATTTTGCTATCTGCTATTACGACTCAAGAAGCGGTACTATCATCTCGAATCGAGGGGACGCAGGCTTCGCTTAGTGATGTTTATAAATTTGAAGCAAGTGGATATTGTCCAAATAAAAAAAACGGAGATATCGGTGAAATTATTAACTATCGCAGAACATTGTTTAGAGCCATGGAATTGTTTGAGAAAATTCCTAACATCCATCTAAATATGCTGAAAGAACTACACTTAATTTTACTTTCTGGTACACGAGGATCCAATAAGGCGCTAGGCGAATTTCGTAGAGTTCAAAATTTTATTGGTGTATACGGTGCAACAATTGAACAAGCAACTTATGTTCCCCCTTCTCCTGAAAATGTATTACCAGCATTAGATGCCTGGGAAAAATACATCAACAGCAATGAACAACAAGTTCTCGTTCAGTCAGCAGTTTTACATGCTCAATTTGAGATTATTCACCCTTTTTTAGAGGGCAATGGGCGACTTGGGCGTATTCTTATTCCTCTGTTTTTTTATCAAAAGGGGCTTTTGCGAGAGCCTGTGTTCTATGTTAGCAAATACCTAGAGGAACACAGGGATGATTATTATCAAAAATTGCGCGCAATTACACAAAACGGCGACTGGCAAAGCTGGATTGAATTCTTTTTGCAAGTGATTATTGAACAGGCTAGAGTAAATGTAAATAAGGCAGAAAATATTCTTGATCTTTACAAAAAAACTATGAAGCAAATAAAAGAATTGACACACTCTAGCTATATTATGGAAACGTTAAACGCTTTATTCCAAAAACCAATTTTTAGTGTTGAAGAATTTATGGCAAACGCTACTATCAAATACAAAAGTACGGCACTTGATATTTTGAAAAAGCTGGAATTTGATCATATCATTGAGAATATTAGGGAAGGTAGGGGGCGTGTTGCCAGTATCTACGCATTTTCTGAATTAATAGACATTACCGAATGAAAACTGAGCAAACTTCAGAGAACAAGCTAATGAACAAGTTGAAGGCTTGGAAACTGAACAAATTATAGATACTAGCTTGGGGCGTAAGCAATCTACCTCCCAAGTCGGGAAAAATATTCTTGAATTTTGTACTACTTCAAAAACTTTACGCGAAATAACTGATTGGGTTTTAAAGATATAAAACATTTTAGAAGAAAACATCTGCTTCCATTAATTAAACAAGGGCTTCTTGTACTCACAGAACCAGATAAACCAACAAGTCCATTGCAAAAATATCTAAAAAGTAGCGTATGAATTTGTAATAGGATTTTGGGTAGTGGAGAGACTACAGTTTGTTGTGTTTGGCGCAATCAAACCCAGTAATTGAAGAACTAGAGTCCTCAAAAGTGATATATTAAGTGGAGTGAGGAGAGTAGGAGATGGAAGAGGCCACCAAGATAGTAATTGAGCTTGACTTAGCGCCTGGAGCGGAGGAGAGGCTAATGATACTTTCCGTTGCAACTTAGTCAGTTATAAAGCAATCTGAAGTTGCGTGTGGGACGGTCTCCCGAAGATGGCTCGTTTGCTGGGTAGAGCGGCTTACGCTGGCTCGTGGGCAATCTAAGGCGTTATCTTCGTCGTTTCGAAGGATAGGGCGGCTCTTTAGAGTTGGCCACTTAGCAATCAGGAGAAAAGGCAGACTTTTTTCATCAGACGTTTCGAAAGAAAAAATATTTTTTTTACGAAAAACGGTCGCTATTGCTCCTAACGACGAACTAAGCGTAGAAAAGGTGTTTGCAAAAGTAAATCCTGAACGCACGCTGGTCGTTTTAGAAAAAGAAAAAGGTCTGTCTAGATTGAATTTTCAAATACATAGAGCGAATAACAACTGTGTGAAACACTTCATGAAATCGGAAGGGTTTGACGACAAGACTGATAAAATAGACTGTAGGCTTTTAGCATGTTATGGTCGCGAGAAATGCAAACAATTGAAAGTAGACGAATCAAAGGTTCATTGTCTGAAATTAAGCAAATCACATTTCAAAATATCCAATAATACTAATGAATGCAGTTCGTAGTGCTTGCCTTCATGCACGCGACGTATTACCCCTAATTCACATAAAAATCTTCAGATGATTGCGAATTGTCCGATTACATACCAAAAGAAAATTGCAATTAGATTTATCAAAAGGATCAACTAATACCTCACTTCCTCCTTCAGACTTCAATGACAGTTTCGTCAGACAACATATCCTCTCAAACACACGTTCCGCGGTCGGCAATATTTTTTTTCCGGGACTCTTAATATCTTTTCTTAAGGGGCTATAAAATGCGCTCATCCATTCACCTATATTGTTTTAGTGAACTTTTTCTTTGAGAAAATATCACCGATTTTAAATTTATCGTATAAAAAAAACAATAAGATAGATCGTTAGTAACATAAATTACTTCTTCAATAAATAAAGTTCTAACTAACAATCTTTCGTGAAAGTTTTGCAAGCGTACAAGATATCCGGGTTTGGTAACGTAGAGTATTTAAGCAATCATCTAAGAGTTTTAGATGTAATATTCGAGATGTAAGAACTGCCATGTTCATATACTAAGAGCGCAAAACGAGGGTATCCAGGTTCGATTAACCGTTTGTACATGCTTACAATTTCGCAAAACAACTTAAAACTTTAAAAGAAGAGGAGAAATTACTCTCTACAAGCCCATCGGACATTTTTCGAAAAGCTAACACGAATCCTTTAACATAAATTCATCCCTCTATAACTCGGTACTATACATTTAGTTGAGCCCCCCCCCCCCTCAAAAAATAAATTTTTTAATTGATCATTTGAATATAGAGTATTTGCTTTGATGAGCTGAATAATCAAGTTGCCAATAAAATTAATTAAATAGTAGCAAGTTCATGAGATAATTGCCATATGCATAGATTTTTATTTTATTTTCTGGGTTTTTTATTTTTAGGTGCAGCCATTTGCAATTTTTCAAGTATTGCTTTTGCCTACGAAAATGAAGATTCTGACGGTCAAGACGATCGGAACTCAGAGGAAAGTGATTCCGACGATAATAACTCGGGAGGATTTAAAAAAAAGCGTGTTCACGACATGGTTGATAGTATTTTAAAAATAAATAAAAGCGTTGATCCTAACGTGAAAGAATCCCGCTTGCGAAAATTAAAAAAAGAACGCGAGCTAAAAAACAAAGAACGAGAAGAACAACGAAAAAAAGGGTTAGACGAGAGTGGAGATAATTCTGATGAGAGCGATGCCGAAGCAAAAAACTCTTCGGCAAAAAAAAATAAACGCTCTGACGCCAAAACGGGCGCTAAAACGAAAAATCGCAATGACAATTCCGTAAAAACCTCCACTTCTACGTCCCATGGGCATTCTCGTTCCGCCGCAGTTTCAGCAAAATCAGCTCGTGGACGTTGGAGTAAGTCGCTTCCATTTCGGCATTCTTCCTATTTCGTCCCCCAAAAGGTGTTTACGGTGAAAAATATCAAGCTATCTCCGTACACCACCAACAAATATTTACGGAGCTCATATAATTCAATGGATAATTACAGAACAAAGCGCTATGGTAATATATTACAAAAAACACGATCATCGATGGAGTACAAGATAAAATCCTATAGCGAGAATCAAGATAAAAATACAGCACCCGCCGCTGAGTCTCCATCATCCTATGAAAAATTCACTATAAAATCAAAGGATTATTTTAGAAACAAATCCTGCGATTCCATCATCGGCTGCTCCAGCTAATAATTTAAGGGTACCAAATACTTCACATTAAGGACTTTTCTGAAATTTTGATCAAATTGGTTAATAAAAAAAATGCCAGCACTAAGACTACTTAAATTCGAGAAAAACACAGCAACCGCATCGTAGTCGTAAGCTGACTTCTTACTTACCCTACGATGCAGTTTTCGATTCTTTTACGAGCGCATGAAATGACTGAGATTATAGGTAACCAAAGCGCGTAAGGTAAATCCTCTACCACTTGTTGCCTTAAACTTAGTACTTCCATCTCTTTCGACTGTAAATTCCTTACTACTCTTAGACCCATGTCCAATTTCCACACGAGCAGTAAATTTTTCACAGAATGGATGCTCTATTCCCAAAGCGACAGCAAATCTAGCCTTGGATATGCTTGCAGTTTTCTTACCTTCATCCCACTTCAGCTTTGTTTGTGGAAAATACAACGATGGCTTAAAGTATATTAACCACGCACCCTTCACAACATAACCAGCCCTAAATGCCAATTCAGGAGTAATTCCACGATTCCTCATTGTAATCCCAGTATCAGTTCCTTTAGGAATGGTTGTGACCACGCCACCAACGGTTATAGTCCAATCATTAGCTGGCTCGATCTTCTTACTTTTCGATTTTCCAAAATCAAGAGAAACTTCTCCACCAAGATACCACTTCTCGCGGATGACTTTTCCCGCACCCAAAGCCGCAACACCAAAGATACCTTTACTATTTAGCTTGTTCAGAGTTTTATTCGACCGATCAATAGTAGTCTGACCAACCTTAATTTCCACAACCTCAGCCTTGTTTCGAAGAGAGCTTCCGCCAAGTCCAAAACCTAAATACAATCCATCAAAGCGAGTCGCTTCACCAAGAGAAGAATTCTCTCCAATGACAGCGCCATCTTCCGCGCTAACCGAAAGTGCAAACGTACTCATAAGCGATGCAAGCATTATTTTTTTCATTTATGTCTCCAATAGTTAATGCCGCTAAATATATATGATTTTCATGCGTTGGCAATGCAAGATTCCTAAAATACTCTTGAGTGTTGCAAAAATGTATCATTTACCTCTTCCTTATTGTGAATTGAGTTTTTGGGGCGGATATGATAACTTCCCCTCAAGGTGATCGAGTTACAGGGGCGTAGCTCAATTAGGTTAGAGTGGCGGTCTCCAAAACCGCAGGTTATGGGTTCGATTCCCTTCGCCCCTGCCAATTAAGCTGTTTCAGGAGGTTTTATTATGATCAGTCCGGTAGAATTTATAAGCCAAGTACGTCGAGAGTTGCAAAGAGTAACGTGGCCTACTCAGAAGGAAACGATGGGTATGACTGGCGCTGTCATTTTAATGGTGATTTGCGCAATGGCGTACTTTTTTGTATCTGATACTGTGATATACTTCTGTTTGCGTAAGATTTTGGGTGTTTAGGAGCGCGTATTGTGAAATGGTATGTGGTAAATGTGTATTCTGGGTTCGAGCAGCGAGTGCTGGAACAGATACGTGAGCAGGCTCAAAGACACAACCTAGCTTCCATGTTTGGGGAGATTTTAATTCCAACCGAAGAAGTGGTTGAAATTAAAAAAGGGGAAAAAGTAAAGTCTGCCAAAAAATTTTTTCCAGGATATATATTGGTTCAAATGATGCTTACGGACGAGACTTGGCATTTGGTGAGATCTATATCAAAAGTGTCGGGGTTCTTGGGAGCTAGAGGTACTCCGCTGCCGATATCGAGCGCAGAGATAAATCGAATTGTGAAGAAAGTGGAAGATAGCGTTAATAGCTCACACCATTCCGTTAGCTACGAAATTGGGGATGCGGTAACTGTCTGCGACGGTCCTTTTGCGTCTTTCCAGGGGGTCATAGACGAAGTCGATTATGAAAAAGAGCGAGTGAAGGTCGCAGTTTCCATATTCGGAAGACCAACAAACGTAGATCTCAGCTTTTTCCAAATCGAGAAGAGCACGTAGACCGCAGAATTTTGGAAAGTTGTACGACGTTATCGATCTGTTGCAGAGCTTTGTTTGTGGAAATTTTGCGAGCTCTTTGGCAGATGCTTTTTAATTTCGCAGAATCCGAGAATAAGTTTGTGCAGATTTCACTGATATCGGCGGCGTTCTTCACTTCAAAAGCAACTTGCTTCTGGTGAAGAAAATCTCTTACGGCTAAGGCGTTAGCCATAAACGGTCCGTGCAAAACTGGTTTCCCCAACGCGACTGGCTCGTAGATATTATGTCCGCCAACGGGAATTAACGAACCTCCCACGAAGCATAAATCCGCCAATCTAATAAAAGTTCCGATTTCGCCAAATGTATCCACACAAAAGACCTCGCTGTTTTTTATGGGATTTTCAGACCTAAGGGAAAATGTTACGTTGTGCTTTTGGAAAATCTCACATATTTTTTTTACTCGCGTTAAATGCCTCGGTATAATTATTGTTACCATATCGAAATTAGCCTTCAACTTTTTGTGAGCTTCCTGTATTATCTCCTCTTCCTTTTCATGGGTACTTACCGCTACAAAAACCTTTTTACCGACGCATATTTTTTGAAAAATTTTCAATAGATCGTTATTACACGGCAACGGATCATTGGCGTATTTCAGATTATCCATGCGTTTGGTATTTTTCGGTGAAAAGCTGGTGAATCTCTGAAAGTCGATATCAGACTGCGCAAGAATAGCAGTGAATTTTTCCAGAATGGACGTAAAAAAGCGCTTTGCTCGTTTCCATTTTTTTAATGATCGCGGCGAGAGTCTTGCATTCAGAAGAAAAAATTGTATTTTTCTTTTATGTAGCGCGTCTATCGTGTTTGGCCATATTTCGGATTCCAGAAAGAATGAAACACGCGGTTGCCAGTAATTTAAAAATTTCTCGATCCAAAATGGATTATCCGCTACGGCGAACTGATGAAAGCAACCTTTAATTTTTGCTATTTTCGGGGCTAAAACTTCCGCCGATGTGACCGTAATCGTTGTAAGTAGCACATTCACATCTGGAAATTGCTTTTTAATATGGGCGATATAGGTTAACGCCGCCGATGATTCGCCGATGCTTGCGGCGTGTATCCAAATTACCTTTCCCTTTGGTCTTTTTATGGTAGGCACGCCAAAGTGATTTCGGACGCTGACGATCTTATCCTTTCCGCATAGGCATCTTGCGTAAAAGTATATTTTTATAAGCGGCACGAATAAGAGAATCAATGTTTTATAGATATTAAGCATGCGTCAGAATTTCATAAGCTTTTTGGGCGGCGTTATTAATTCTTGCCTCCACATATTGAATTGATTCCTTTTCGGACATGGTCTTTAATTCAGCGGCTGAAATCGGTTTCTCCCAGACCATAACTCCTCTATTGAACGGCCATACCCAAATAAGTTTATCCCACGACTTAAACCGATAATACCTCTTTACACAGAAACTAAAAGGTAAAATATCCGACTTAGTCAATTTTGCGATGGCCACTATTCCTAGAGCTGCTTTATGTCGCGGACCTTTGGGGCCGTCCGGAATTATAGCGACGTATTCGCCGGCTTTTACCAGTTGAATCAGCTTCTTAGCTGCCGCAATTCCATTTTTTCCCGTGGATCCGAAGACTGCCGGCATGGAAAAATGCTCGACGATCTTGGCCATCATGCGACCGTCCAGATGGTTTGACGCCAGTACATGCAACGGTTTTTCCCATTTCCATGCGCAGGGTGCCATCATTAATCGGTCGTGCCATAGACATACGATAAAGGGGACTTTTTTTTTATGATAGGACTCCGGAATTCCTTCCCCCACGACCGTCCATCGTGTCGTATAAAAAGATATTCTCATGAGAAAAGCTATTGTTTTGGATATGGCGATTTCGAAACGCTTCTTTTTACGTTTTTTTTTGAAAAAAACAAATAACCGATTTTTTATCTTTGAAAAAGATAGTTGCTTTATTTTTACAGTAAACCTACGCAATCACTACCTCAAGAAGAAATCCGATATGCTATCAAAAATAGAGCGCTCCTTTGGTTGGGGTAATACTGGAGGAGCGACGTTTTTATCTAAGCAAATGACAATTCGCGCATCAACTTTTGATAAATCCAGCGCTCGCGCCAAAACAAAAGTAGGTTTCTCTACAATTACGTAGACGCAGTAATCCATTTCCATTAGTGTTTTCTGCAACTCTGAATAATCCGAATTACAAGCTTTCAGAGCGCTGCGATTATGTCCCAATATAATAGCGGGCCGGCACTGTGCTATCGTTTTGCGAGCGCCCTCCAGAGCTTTTAATTCGCTTCCCTCGATATCCAACTTCAATACGTCAACTTTCCGTATTTTTTCTTTCTTCACAAATTCATCGATAGTGGTGATACTAACTTTCTCCATGCCTATCGCTTCCACACCCTTAACGGGAATTTCTGAGCCCAATGTATTGAGAGAACTTCTCTCTTCAACAGCTATCAACAACTCTTCTTCGCCGCTTTTGTCTGAAACTGCCAATTGACGAGCGGAAACAATCCCACTGAAATCATTCAAGTTAATATTATCCAGCAAACGCGTAAAATCTCTGCTACACGGCTCCAGCGCATATACATGACCTTTCGCTCCGACAACTTTGCCGGCCAGCAGCGAGATATACCCCATATTCGCTCCTACGTCTAAAAAAACTCCGCCTTCGGATAGCAGAGTGTTTATCACGACAGCTAAGTTGGGATCGTAAATTCCTCGCACAAAGAGCGCCCTAAATACTTCATTGTTCGGATGAATTCTCAAAATCAAATTATTTGTCCATTTCATGATAATTGGCTTTTTCATACGGAGATACTTCCACCACCTTCCCCATTCTCTAATTGAACGAGCCGTGTCTCCGCAATATCGCATCCATCCGACCATTGGAACTACGCAATCGTAAGCGGGCGCATCTTCATCTATATCGCCTCTGCACAAATCTTCATGATTCTTCGTTACCGCTGCTTTCCCCGCTCCTACAATCTCCGTCAAATCGAGCGCAAACAAGGACGCAATTAGCAAAAACACCCCCCTAATAACTCTCATGACGCCATCCTTATCCAAACTATTTCGAATAACTTTAATAGGGTTGTAGAGAAACAACAATAGTTTTTGTGGAATATTTGTATTGTTATCAGAGTGTCTGACTTTTAGTAAAATGATTACTGCCGGCATAGAAAATACTTTAGCAATGGGAATCAGTCCAGGCCTTAACATCATCTATGGAAATATTAACGAACCGCTACAAGCCATAAATGATGCGGTTGAGTTTTTGTTAAAATACGACGATCATTCTCAATTACGTACTTTGCGTCCAGTGACACCATATCCAGGAAGTGAGTTGTTTGATATCGCCGTCTCGAAGGGGCTACTGCGTGATACAGAGGATTTTTATGAAAATAAACATCTTAATTCTGACTTGCTGGCTGTTAATTTTACACAACACGGCGATGAAGATATTTATCAGGCTTTATATCTAGCTAATATGAAATTAATTGAGGCTTATATAGAGAATATCAAAGTGAAAATACAAAAAATTTGCGAGGATTTGTACTTTAAAAAAGACAAACAATTCAGAGGCTTCAGACACACATAGTTGTGTAATTCCATATTATGAAGGTTCTAGAGATATAGACATTAAACTCAATTGATGCGGCTATGCTTATATTTTTTATTTTTGCAAAGAAGATGTTGCTTTGGGCGTACTCTCGGACAATGCGATTGCCAAAACATCGTCCACTGTCTCGGTTTTTACGATCTCCATACTTTCCAGAATACAAGAGGGAATCTCCTGCAGATCTGGTTCGTTTTCTTTCGGAATAATGACTATTTTGATGCCCTCACGATGCGCCGCTAGTAACTTTTCTTTCAAGCCTCCAATGGGCAGCACTCGACCACGCAGCGTTATCTCGCCTGTCATAGCAACTTCTTTTTTTATGGGAATGGACGTTAGGGAAGACACTATCCCGGTGACCATCGCCACGCCGGCGGAAGGGCCGTCTTTGGGCGTAGCGCCCTCTGGCACATGGATGTGAAAGTCAGTGCTTTCAAAAATTTTTGGATCTATTCCAAAAGATGCAGCTCGGGATTTGACAAAACTCAGCGCCGCCTGTATGGATTCCTGCATAACGTCGCCCAGTTTTCCGGTCAACGTGGTTTTTCCTTTGCCAGGAACGTTGACTGTTTCTATCGACAATAGCTCGCCGCCAACCTCCGTCCAAGCAAGACCAGTAACAACGCCGACAAGGTTTTTGTCTTCCGAAGTAAGTCTCTTGAATTTTTTTACTCCGGCGTATTTCTCGAGATTGTCAGTAGTAATGTCGATGCGGGACCTTTGGGCGTCTTCGGTTAATTCTTTCACGGATTTGCGGGCAAGTTTGGCGATTTCCCGCTCCAGCGTTCGAACGCCAGCTTCTCGAGTATAATCTCGAATTAATTGCGCCAAAGCATCGTCTGCTATGGAAAACTCGCTCTTTTTTAACCCATTTTCCTTCATTTGTTTCGGAATTAAATGTATTTTGGCGATTTCTTTCTTTTCCTGCTCCGTATAGCCGGAAAGTCGGATAATCTCCAATCGATCCAATAATGGACTCGGCATTTTATACGTGTTGGCTGTTGTGATAAACATTACGTCGGATAAATCGTAATCCACCTCCAAATAATGATCATTAAAAGCCGAATTTTGCTCTGGATCCAGCACCTCCAGCAGTGCGCTCGCTGGATCTCCCTTCCAATCGGATCCGATCTTATCGATTTCATCCAGAAGAAATAATGGATTGGAGGACTTTGCCTTCTTCATACCGGCAATGATTTTTCCTGGCATAGATCCTATATATGTGCGACGATGGCCACGAATCTCGGACTCATCGCGAACGCCGCCGAGAGAAAATTTCACACAATTCCGCCCAGTAGCTTTAGCAATGGATTTAGCCAGCGACGTTTTGCCGACACCCGGAGGTCCCATGAGACATAAAACAGATCCCTTAATCTTTCCGACACGGTTTTGAACGGCGAGAAATTCTAGAATTCTCTCCTTTACCTTTTCTAAACCATAGTGATCGTTATCAAGAACATTTTTCGCTTCTTTTATATCCCTTTTGACTTTGGTTTTATTTCTCCATGGAATATTTACCATCCAATCGAGATAATTGCGAACAACCGTCGCTTCTGGAGACATTGGCGACATGTTTTTGAACTTTTTAAGCTCAGAATTAAACTTTTCGCGCGCTTCTGGAGAAAATTTTATTTTCTTGGCTTTTTCTTCCAGTTCTTTTATTTCATCAACGACGGCATTTTCAGAATCTCCGAGCTCGCGCTGTATGGCTTTGATCTGCTCGTTTAGGTAGTATTCCTTTTGACTTTTTTCCATTTGCTTTTTGACGCGACTACGTATTTTCCGCTCCACATGTATCACGTCTATTTCAGATTCCATGATGGAGATAAGTTTCTCAAATCTTTTAACAGTATCTGTTTCGCTCAGTAATGCCTGCTTATCTTCTATACGCAAAACCAAATGCGCGGAAATAACATCAATCAAATCATTAGCAGATTCCATATTTTTTATGGCCGCTACCGTGTCAATTGATATTCGACGGTTTAATTTTACGTAATTTTCAAATTGATCCGTAACCGTACGCCGGTATGCTTCAAATTCTAGAGAATTTTCTATTTCTACAGGATCCAAAATTTCATATTTTGCCGAATAATATTCTTTATTATCTACGTATTCTGTAACAGATACCCTTTTGATCCCCTCCACCAAAATTTTCATCGTATTGTCGGGAAGCTTTAACATCTGCAGGATGTTTCCCAATACGCCAACGCAATACATATCTAGAAAAGACGGATCGTCGTTATGAATGCTTTTTTGAGTCAACAGAATAATCTTTTTATCCCGAGCCATGGCGGCTTCTAACGCATTTACAGACCTTGAACGTCCGACAAACAGCGGAACAACAACATGAGGGAAAACAACGATATCTCGCACAGAAAGTACAGGGCAGTCCAACATTACCTTAAGCCACACCGCTTTTAATTTTACAATATTTTAGTATAGGTTTGCATGTTCCTTCAATAACATCCTTCGTGATTATCACTTCTTCAATGTTTTTGTTCGACGGAAGATCATACATTATATCTAGCAAAACAGACTCCATTATGGATCTTAAACCCCTCGCTCCAGTTTTTCTTTCCAGAGCAAGTCGCGCTACGGCTGGTATGGCTTCTTCCTCGAAAATTAACGTAACTTCTTCCATATTGAACAACTTCTGATACTGTTTTACAAGTGCATTCTTGGGTTCCGTTAAAATTGATACCAGCGCACTTTCATCTAGATCGTCGAGAGTGGCGATTACCGGAACTCGTCCAACGAATTCGGGGATTAATCCATACTTCAGTAGATCTTCCGGCTCTACCTTTTCAAAAAGCTTTCCGATGGCATGATCTCGTTTGTTTTTTATTTCCGCCCCAAATCCGATGGAAGATTTGTTTCCTCGGGAGGCTATGATCTTGTCTAGGCCGGCGAAAGCTCCTCCGCAAATAAAGAGTATGTTTGTGGTATCGATATGCAAAAACTCCTGCTGCGGATGTTTCCTTCCACCCTGCGGCGGAACTGATGAAATTGTACCCTCCATTATCTTTAAAAGCGCTTGCTGAACCCCTTCGCCGGACACATCTCTTGTGATTGATGGATTATCTGATTTTTTTGAGATTTTATCTATTTCATCAATGTACACAATGCCCATCTGCGCCTTCTCAACATTGTAATTGGCGGCCTGCAATAGTTTTACGATGATGTTTTCTACGTCTTCTCCCACATACCCAGCTTCTGTGAGGGTAGTAGCGTCCGCCATGGTAAACGGCACGTCTATAATGCGAGCTAAAGTCTGAGCCAGCAATGTTTTACCGGTTCCAGTGGGACCAATTAACAGAATATTTGATTTGGATAACTCCACATCCGCATCCTTTCCGGCGTGGGCTAATCTCTTATAATGATTATAAATTGCCACCGCCAGAACTTTCTTGGCTTTGTCTTGACCTATTATGTAATCATTGAGTATTTTGCAAATTTCCTGCGGAGATGGAAGATTATTCCGTCCTTTAGAAATTACAACGCTACCGGGTTGAGCATCTGAGATTATCCCAGCGCAAAGCTCAATGCACTCGTTGCAGATATAAACCGTTGGTCCAACGATGAGTTTCTTTACTTCGTGCTGAGTTTTTCCACAGAATGAACAGCGCAAAGCCCCTTCTTCATCTGTTGTCTTTCCCATTTATACCTCCCGAAACCGGCTAACAATACTATAATCTCATAAACATTCAAAAAAATACTTAACATACGCATTTTTGCACGCAACGATTTAGGAATTTTTGAAATCCTTTCATTTTTACATGAAATTGTTTAGAATATTTCAGAGTGTTTTTGCGGAGGCGTTGGAAATTATGCATAGTTTATCTCTTCACGAAATAAAAAAAGGCCTTCGAAACAAAAAATTCTCCTCTGTGGAGTTGACCAGATGTTTTTTAGACAGAATAAAAAAGTACAATCATTTAAATGCGTTTATTACAATATGCCCCGAACTAGCAATGCAATCGGCAATACGATCCGATGCAAAAATAGCGGACGGAGAAGTGCGAGAATTGGAAGGCGTTCCTTTGGCGATAAAAGATTTATTTCTTACCAAAGGAATTAGAACTACCGCCGGCTCAAAAATGCTTGAAAATTTTATTCCCCCTTACGAATCCACAGTAACGAAAAGATTACTGGAAGCCGGAACGGTTTTTCTTGGTAAAACTAATATGGATGAGTTTGCCATGGGATCCGCAAACATCACCAGCTACTACGGCAGCGTCATAAATCCCTGGAGTAAAGATAAAAAATTAGTTCCCGGAGGGTCGTCTGGAGGATCGGCAGCGGCGGTTGCCGGTCATCTTTGCGTGGCTGCCACCGGTTCCGATACCGGCGGATCTGTTCGACAGCCGGCTGCTTTTTCAGGTATCGTGGGATTGAAACCCACTTACGGACGTTGTTCGCGCTACGGTATGGTGGCTTTTGCTTCCTCTTTAGATCAGCCCGGTCCCATGACGAAGACCGTTCGGGATGCCGCGATCCTTCTAAAAATCATCGCCGGGTATGATGAAAATGACTCGACGTCAATCCAAGAAGCCATCTTAGATTTTGAAACATTTGTGGGAAAATCTATAAAAGGACTCAAAATTGGCATTCCACGAGAATATCGTATCGATGGTATGTCGGAAGAGGTCGTTAGATTCTGGGAAAAAGGAGCAAAACTACTGGAAGAAGCCGGCGCAGAAATTATCGACATTTCTCTTCCATATACAAAATATGCGCTACCAGCGTACTATATCATCGCGTCAGCGGAAGTGTCTTCTAATTTATCTAGATATGACGGTGTTAGATATGGTTTCAGGGCGAACGGCGCGTCTTTGAACGAAATGTATGAAAACACCAGGGCATTGGGTTTTGGCGATGAAGTAAAACGTCGAATTCTCGTAGGAACATATGTGCTTTCGGCCGGCTACTATGAGGCTTATTATGTTAAAGCCCTGAAGGTTCAAAAGCTGATTCGGAACGACTTTATACGCGCCTTCGAAAACATCGATCTCCTTCTAACTCCAACTGCGCCCACAAGCGCTTTTGCATTTGGTGAAGAACCAATCGATCCGACTACCATGTACTTGAACGATATATTTACTGTGACAGTTAATATTGCAGGATTACCTGGAATTTCCGTACCGATCGGACTGGATAGCCAAGGGCGCCCCATCGGATTACAGCTGATTGCTCCACATTTTAGGGAAGATTTGTTGATACAAGCAGGAAGCGCGCTGGAAGAGGCGGCTAACTTCCTCGCTTTAAAGGAGATTACGCAATGAACTATATTGAAACATCCACCGGAAAGTGGGAAGTTGTCATTGGTCTCGAGGTGCATGCACAAATAATATCAACTACAAAATTGTTTTCGGCAGCGTCGACAAAGTTTGGAGATACCCCTAACGAGAACGTAACATTCCTGGACGCTGCCCTTCCTGGCACTTTACCGACTATCAATTCCTTTTGCGTAGATCAAGCCATAAAAACAGGACTTGGATTGAACGGCACCGTCAATTCAGCGTCTTTTTTTGATAGAAAAAATTACTTCTATGCAGATCTACCGCTGGGGTATCAAATAACGCAATTCTACCATCCGCTAATCAGCGGTGGGTATGTTGAAATTAATGCAGACTCCGGCGAAACAAAAAAAGTGCATCTCGATCATATTCATATAGAGCAGGATGCTGGGAAAAGCATTCACGATATGAGTCCAGTCAAATCTTTCATAGATTTGAACCGTTCCGGTATAGGTTTAATGGAAATAGTCACAAAACCGGATCTGCGCAGCTCCACAGAAGCGGCAGCGTTCCTGCGGAAATTACGCTCCATCCTGAGATATCTAAAAACCTGCGATGGAAACATGGACGAAGGTAGTTTGCGAGCAGATGTGAACATTTCTGTGCATCGCCCTGGTACGAAATACGGAACTCGGACCGAGATAAAAAACGTAAATTCCATAAAATTCCTGACGATTGCCGTTAATTTTGAAGTAGAGCGACAAATCGCAATTTTAGAGTCTGGAGATGATGTAAAACAAGAAACAAGATTGTTTGATAGTTCCACCGGAAAAACCAAAGCTATGCGTTCGAAAGAAAATTCTCATGATTATCGATACTTTCCGGAACCAGATTTACCGCCACTGCAGTTGGATCCAGCCCGCGTCGCCGCTATTCAAAAGACTATACCAGAATTACCAGACGCCAAAATGCAGAGATTGCAGCGGGATTACGGCCTATCTCATTATGACGCCAGTTTGCTGGCCTCCGAAAAAGAGTTGGCCGACTATTATGAACGCGCGTTACATGGTTTTGAATCCGATAAAGGATTGGCTAAGATTCTTGCCAATTGGATAATTGGAGAATTGTTTGCACTACTTAATAGACACGATAAAACCATCGAGCAAAGTGAAATATCTCCGGAACGTTTGCGGGAATTAGCGTCGCTTATAGAGACAAACGTGATTTCTGGGAAAATAGCTAAAGATATATTGGAAATAATGTGGGAAACTCAAAAATCTCCGTTACAAATCGTTGAAGAAAATGATTGGCGGCAAATAACTTCAGACGACGAAATCCGAAAACACATTCGAGAGGTATTGGCTGATTATGTCGATAAGGTCGTAGAGTATAAAGGTGGGAAATATAAACTCTTTGGTTTCTTTATTGGTCAAGCGATGAAAAAGACCCAGGGAAAAGCCAATCCTCAGACATTGAACGATATTCTGAAAGAGCTTTTGGACGCATAAGAAAGAAAATCGAGCAAGAATAAATTGTTCATGGATGAGATTTTTTATTAAATCTCAGTTTGCCTTTCTTAAAAAGCAAAAAAAGTATTTTTTCCTCTTGACTTTTGTATGGGAGTCATATATATACGTTATAGTTTTTGTTTTATGAATAATTTTAGTTGTTTTCGTGGGGAATCGCTTTATTTAGATAGAAGAAAAGGAAATAAACATGAAAAAGTTACTTTTAATGACAACAGTACTAACGTGCTGGCATTCAGTAGATGCTATGCGCCCTCAGATGAATATAGATCCTGATGATGTCGGATCTCATCTCTTACAATTGCAAACACAAAGTGCCGAATTTTCGCGGTTTCATAGTGAACATACAAGAAGATTTGATGAGCATACAGGTAGATTCGAAGAACATGATCGACGCTTAGCGGAAGGTGAAGAGACGGCAATATCTCAGGATAGGTATATAGCAAGACTGCAAGCAGAGCTAAGACAAAAAACGCAGCAGTTGGACGATTTTGCAAGACGGTTTCAAAGTTTTGAAGAAACGTTTCGAATAGCCCAAGAAAGGCAAGCAGACTCGGATAGAAAGATAGCGGCAATGGAGGCGAATTTAGGGAGAAGAGAAGCAAGAATGGCTGACCTTAGAGCCATGGAAGGGCGACTTGCGGCTGCAGAAACAAAGATGCAACAATATAAAGCATTGTTAATTAGTGCTGATGAGAAGGTAAAGATTAATAGTGAGGGTGTATATCATTCTACTCTCATAAGAGGGAATGGTATATCAGGTTCTATCGAAAATGGGGGTTTTAAGGGGAATGTGTCATGCGACGGCGTTATCATTATCGGTAATGGCCATCTCGACCCCATTGTCGTTTTCAGTGGTGGCCATCTCAGCAGCCACACACGCAGCTTGCAAGTAAATGGAAGGGATATTTATAGGGGCAGTTCACTTTATGACATATGCCAAGTAAAAAGAAACGATGAGATAGAAGCACATGGTGTAAATTTTATCTATTACCCAGTCCAATGAATCTAGATGGGATTGTTAATTAAAAGTGGGTTGGCTCGAGAAATATATTGATTTTTCAGCCTCCTACTTGGAATAAGATTATAGATGAATTCCACTAAAGGTAGATGTAATGCCAATGAATAAGCACTGAAAAATCAGCAATTTCATTGATGTTATATCTATTTTAAGTTGACAATCTCCTTAAATGGGTTGTTTAGGTTCTGTTAGCGAAAATGTAGGGAGGTTATTTGTAATGGCTTATCTTTGGCGAACGACATTCTAGTGGCATCGTTTTCGCTAAAATCAGTGCAAAATCTCTGAATACATTCTTGTTCAACGGATAAGGTCTGTCTGACATGCACGCCTTCATAACTACCACTTTCTTTAACATATTATGATGTTTGTTAACGATACCTAATACAAATGTAATCGCCATACTTCTATGCACTTTTTTCTAGAATTTGGGGGGGGGTGTATAGTATAATATTCAGCGATTTTGGGGCGTAGCCAAGAGGTAAGGCAGCGGGTTTTGATCCCGCCATTCGTGGGTTCGAATCCTACCGCCCCAGCCAAACGCGTACTTTTTAGCTTGGAATAGTAGGATTTTAATGTCTGGGCATTCGCAGTTTAAAAATATTATGTATAGGAAAGGAGCTCAAGATGCTCGTAAAGCCAAGGTGTTCGCCAAGATTTCTCGCGAGATTGCCGTTGCTGTAAAAGAATGCGGAGCCGATCCAGAGAGCAATACGCGACTCCGTTCTGCATTGTTAAGCGCCCGCTCCGAGAATATGCCAAAAGATAATGTGGATCGCGCCATTAAAAAAGCGCTGGGTGGAGAGGAGAGTGCCGAATATCATAGCGTTCGTTATGAAGGATATGGTCCCGGCGGAGTCGCTATCATAGTAGAGGGACTTACGGATAATAAAAATCGCACGGCTCCGGAAGTCAGATCTGCTTTTTCCAAATTTGGCGGTAATTTGGGAGAAGCCAACAGCGTGAGCTTTCAATTTGAACGTGTTGGGTATGTTTCCTACCCCAAAGAATCTGCCTCTGAAGAGGCTATGTTTGACGCCGTCATTGATGCTGGCGCTGTAGATCTAGTTAGCAACGAATGTTTTGAAATTATTTGTTCGCTGGAGCAGTTGTCGATCGTGCGAGATCGCCTGGTAACAAAATTTGGAGATCCTCTAGAAGCAAAAGTCGCTTGGCGACCGAAAAATTATATTTCAGTAGACGCCGAAACCGCTAAGATACTGTTTAAATTGATAGAAACTCTCGAAGATAACGACGATGTGCAGTCCGTCGTAACCAATTGTGAAATTCCCAACGAATAAGCGCTTTCACAATAGATTAATCATGATTGTCGATTTTTTTCAAAAAATGGATTTGCCAACTAAAAGCATGAAGATTTTCAATAATACAGCAATTAATGCAGCAATAGAGCAACAGAAAGTTTCAGCGTCTCTAAACTCTTGCTATAACGCTTTGTTTTTCTCCGAAATCTTGCGAGATGGTGTCTAAGTACTGAATTATAAGACTCCACTAAATATGTTTCCACTTTTGTTGCAACATGCTATCTATATTCGGAGAAAGTTCTTCACGATAAGTCGAATTTCCATCTGTGCATTTTTAAGTTATTCTCGTCCAATTTGTTCAACAGCTTCCTTAAAGTAATCTGCTTCACTAGCTTCTACTTCAGCACTAAAACGCAATCTGTTTCGACAGCAGTCCAGGATTTGATTGGTCTTTTTTTAACATAGGAGTTCGTCCATTTCCAAAACCTCCGCCTTCCCGCTCTTCTTTTGCAAAAACTTCATTCCCAAATTTTCTGATCCATTTTCGTTTGGTACAAGAACCTCCTCTTAAAAATTTCTGACGTCAGCCAAGCAATTCTTCTGAATCCGCAATCTTCTAAATACAGTTTTAGGGCTACTCTCTTTTCTTCTTCCACATGTTTTTTATCTCTTCCTATTTGCAGGCGGTTGCAGAATTTGCATCCTTTGAGCCCCACCCCCTTCTTATCCTCCTCTTTCCTCAAACATTTCGAGCCACAAAACTTATACTCTTCTACCAGACAAAAACCGCTTCAACAAAAAATATTGCATATTTTTGACTTTTCTCTTGACATTTTTTTTTTTTTTTTTTGATATATTGAAAATAGTTTTTATCATCAGGAGGTTAATATGAAAAAAACTATTGGAACCGTTAGAGCAATGGTGTTCGGCAGTATGTTAGCAGCGACATTTAGCTGCGAGGGGATGAATGTAGAACATGTTGCAAGCTTGATTAAGACAAGTGACGAAGATGCTATAGTCAATGTCTGGATGGATTGCTTATCGAGAAGTTATTCTCCTACAGCACAAGCTAGTTTGCCCGGTTTTACAG
>JAITDT010000027.1 GCA_031282425.1 Holosporaceae bacterium
CCGTTTACGTCTAAGTTTCCCTGGACGCTGAGTTTTCCGTGCTCTCCTTGAACTTCGCATCCTTTGATTTTCAGCTCTCCATCCTGAATGTCTACGTCGCCTTTTGTGACGTCAATACCGCTGTTGCAGGTTAATTTGTCTGCTATTTCTACCGTCTTGGAAATGACAAGAGTTTCCGCATTAATACCACCAGTTACTTCCACCGACGATTTTTCCCGCTCCTGCTGATCGTCTTCTGGAACAGTGGTTGGCTTTAGGTTAATCACGCCTCCGATATCTGCGCCGTCCAGCACGGTTAGTTTGCGACACTTAATTTCGTCGGATATGTCCATAGAACCAATCCAGGTGGAAAGTTTGTCGAAAGTACCAGGGGGTTCTTCACCGGCGTCATATCCTGGAACCAGCACGGCGTCGCGTTCTTTTGTTCCCTTAAGAAGGGTGGCGGAGTTGTTAATAACGTTTCCTCCCTCGTCGGCTCCTGGTGTGAGAACGGCTCCCATCTCGGCAATTCCACAAATCAGTTCAGCTGAATTTGTATTGTAGATTCCATCGGTTCCCGGCGTAATTACGCCGCCAGAAGCGGCCGTTAAGCCCAGCCAATCGGCTCCCGACGGAAATATATTATCGTTCGGATAAACGCCCGGGGTGTTGATGGCCATGCCTTCGATTCCGCAAAACAGCGCCGCGCCGTTAATCTCGTTCGGATTATTGTCGAATTGCAAATAGGTGAGACTATCAAACACATTCTGGGAGGCCGACGGAGTAAATGTAAAACTGGCGTTGTCGGACGAGCATGTCATGATGTATCCACCGCCTGCGTCGTCTGTTTTTGATTGCATGCCGGCGTTTTTTAGAAGTGTCTGCCAGTCTACGCTATTTTTCAAATTGTCCGGCGTGACCGTGTAGCTCCACTGCCTAAAACTCACATTCTGCAGCTGCAAATAAAACGTAATGTTGTTTGGCTGATTCTGAAATTGCGCCTGCACCGCCGTGAAAGAAGGCAACTTTCCCGTCTTCAGAGAACCGCGACTACCTGGAATACTCGATACATTCTGAAAAAACGTGAGAAGACGAACCGGGAGAGAAGTTTCTTTTTTTTCACAGCGGTGCAGTTTTGCTGTACTTCAACGGTATCTGCTACATCGGAGTCTTGCTGCATGAACCAAGTACAAAATTTTCCGCTGCGGGATTTGAAATTTTCGAGATGTATCTGGGACAAAAAGTTTTTCGTCCGTTAGAGGTTAGTGAAATTCTTAAAAGAGAGGATGCTGCAATTCTCCAAAAAGTTTTTGAGAAAATAGATCGGCTTACCGGAAAATGCGTGAATCAATAAATTTATAGTTGCATAAACTTATCTGGTTGAATCTTATTCAAAAAATCATCATCGTGGGATATAACGATCATCGCGCCAGGATATTCGTGCAGAATTTCCACCAGGTGATCGCGCGTTTCCAGGTCGATATTATTGGTGACTTCATCTAAAATTAAAAGCTTCGGTGGACTGGCTGCGATTTTCGCCAGCGAAAGACGGACTCGTTCTCCTCCGGAAAGATTTTTCGCAGGTACCTTCACCTCTTCGTTTTTGCGAAACAAGAAATCATTCAGATGTCTGCGAATTTCTACGTGATTCCATTTCGGATTCGTCTCCGAAATAATTTCGACGGCGGATTTTTCTAGATAAAGATTGCCGTAATGCTGATCCAGATAACCGACGTCGCATAGATTCGGTGCATTCCAGTCCCCAGATTTTATGATATTTTTATCTCCCAAAATTGCTTTGACCAGAGTGGTTTTGCCGCTGCCGTTATTACCGACAATGGCGACGCGCTCCCGGGATCCGACCGACAGATTTATGTTTTGCAAAATGATTTTGTCCGCGTAGCCGATCGTCCCGTCAATGATCGACACAATGGTTTTGTCGCCCATATCCCGGTGAGAAAGATGAAATTTCGGCAGAATGATTTCCGGAAGACGAATTCCCGATAATTGCTCCGAAAGTTTTTGCTGCTTTTCGTCAATGGCGCTAAGCGCGCGTCCCTGGGATTTTTCGGCTTTCATGCCCTTCAGATCGCCAACCATTTTCATCCATTTTCCGGTGGAGACTTTTTTCTTGCCTGAGGCAACACTTTTTTTCACGTGCTCCTGTTCTTTCATCAAACGCTGATGCGCAGCTTTTTTCTCACGTTCCAGAGATTCTATCTGGTTCGAAATCGACTGATGCTTGAGACGCGTCTCACTAAGATAATCGTCATAATTTCCGCGAAAAATCGTAATTTTCCCGTCGTCGATGTGCCACAGAATATCAACACAACGGCGCAGCAATTCTTTGTCGTGGGTTGCGATGATCAAAGTTCCGAGGTATCCGTCCAACATGCGCATCATACTTTGACGATTATGACGATCGAGGTGGTTGGTCGGCTCGTCCAGCAGTAGCATAGATGGATTTTTGCTCAACGCCTGGGACAGAGCCTTATTGAAACGTTCGCTTCCGCTCAGCGGATCAAAATCAGATACAATCTGAGGAACGCAGGCCACAGAAATGTCAGTGAATTTCTCGACAATCATCCTCAGCAACGATGATTTCCCGCTACCGTTTCTTCCGATAATCCAGATGCGATCACCGAAAGCAATCTGGGTCGAAAAATTCTCGAAACAAACTTTATGGGGAAACGACAAACTGAAATCTTTTATGTGAATCGGATTATGCACAACACTTCTCTCTAAATCTTTCGCAAAAACAGGCTTGATATTCTGCCCTCAAGCAAGGGGATTTAGTTGAGAATTTTCACAATACCGATAACTCCGATTACATGTACGCATGCTACATTATTGTTTGAAATATATCAATCGCATATAATGAATAACTTTATTCACTAAAAATCCAGTCGTTATGCCGGAGATGATAATTTCGGCAATCAGATATTTTTCCTGTTCTCCGTTTACGGCTTTCATGTATCCGAAACAGTATTTTACAATAAAGATTATCATGACAACGATCAGAGTTTCGCAGGATCCGTTTACGAAAACGTACCTTCCGCGTACTTTCAGTTGCTCATGTTTTACGAAAAAATGAGAGATAAGCAAACTGACAGTTAAGGATGCGAAAAAGATCGCGCAAATGTCCAATCTCTGGGTTATAATCAACTTGATCAAAAATAGCGCAAAGAAAATGCTCGGCATCAGGAACATTTTACCGATGTGCACCGTCCTGTCTTTCGTTGCTCTGATTCCGATGAATACCAGATACGCGAAAACGAAAAACACCCATGTCGGAGTTTCTGATAAAATGCCGCTAATTTTGTGGGACATCATTGGCCGCATTTGCTATCTAAAAATTCTACGTTTTTGATATCGAAGGGAGGAGTACATGCTATTAAGATGTCGGCATATTCGGCGCGAGTCGTATGCGCTCTTCCAGGCTCTATGATATGCACATCTTGTTTTTTCAGATGAACGATTTCGTCGTCAAACTCGATAAAACATTCTCCGTCCAAAACGTAGAACATCTCGTGGAAATTGTGATTTATCTTCCAGGGGTACTTCCCATTGCGAAATTTTGCAATGGCGCAGTCGATGGGAAAAGGATTGCTGGCGACACAATGTTCCGCGATGTCTATTCCAAAAATGTTCTTCCAAACTGCATTTTCAAAAGGGAATTTCATAGATTTGTCTCCATAATTTTTATGTCGAATTTTCCGATTACATCTTCTTTTATAATTTTCCAGCTGAGTTTTTCGTACCATAAATGAACGGTCTTGTCGGTGGTGTAAAGATACATTTTTTCAAATCCGCATTTTCTGGCTTGTTGTTTTGCGTAATTAACAAGAGCTTCTCCGATTTTTTGTCGGCGATATTTTTCAATCACAAACAGATGAGACAAACACGGAGAAAAATCCTCGTTGTTTGGAATATCTTTTTGCGTCAGACTAAAAGTACCGATCAACTCATTTGCGCAATCATTAAAACACAGAAAACATATGTTAAGTTTATCGGTATTTAATCGGTTTGCAAGTCGCGCTTTTGCACTTTCAATCGACGAATTTTCCGAATACTTTCCCCAGGCATCGAAATACCATCGCGCAACAGTCGGAATAAAATGTTGATGATGAGCAAGACACTCGATTCTCATTTTTCGTAAATTCCTGCAGTATGTTAGCTAAAACAAATGCCAATCATGGAATTTGATCTAAATATCCTCGGCATCTATGATTTTTAATATCCATTGCGCTGGCGGATTTCCCGATCTCTTCGTTCTAAGAGTATCAATTAAAGATATTTGATGAGAGAAACTTTCTCTTATGATTTTTTTCGCCCTTTCTTGTTCGGGTGCGCTAAGCTTTTCAAACAAGAATTCTGGATGACCGGTACTCTCGGTCAAATAACGTCCGCTTCGAAAATATTCCAATATTACCTTTGTAGTATTCTCGGTAGTTAACTGACATCCGTCTTTCCAAAATGCCAAAATTGTTTCCACTCGACCATCGTCAATGCAGTGAAGCAATGGCCAATATTTCTCTCTTTTTTTCGCGCCTCTGTTTCCTCCCAGCAGCTTTTTCTGTTTTCCATTTTTAAATAAATCTGTACTAGATCGCCATCAGGGAAATTCCTTTGCGAAAAGGGTTCATAAATTGCTGAAGCTGTATGTGTGCCTACTAAAAACGTCATAACTACCGTAAACCCCAACATGTAGTTTCTCATTACGCTACTCTTTATTGACAAAATATTCTTTCTTATTAAAAAACCATCTTTATTCATATTATATACGAATTCCTTTAAATTTTTGCAAGTCTATATCTATGAATAAGACTGGCAAGAAAAACTTGGCTCTTCTTTGCTATTTTGCTGTGAAAAATCTGGCGCTCCATGTCATTGCAGAATTGTTGCAGAATGGTTCGAAGGAGGAAATGCATTCCTATTCCAGAGTTTAGTCTTGAGAAAAGATAGCTTTCTTTTATTTGACGCGCGAGCGCTGTCATGGTATTTTTTAAGAGAGCATACGCAAAGAAGATTGATCCATGAATAAAAATGATTTCGTCATCGTCCTGACTACGATTGAAACAAAGCAGCAAGCAGAAGTTCTTGCCCAAAAGATTCTTGAAGAAAAGTTTGCCGCATGCGTTCAAATTCAGAAAATTCAAAGTCGATATTGGTGGAATGGAAAGATCAGATGCAGCGACGAATACCTTCTGTCGATAAAAACATGTGCAATGTTCGCTGAACTTTCTGATTTTATCAAACAGAATCATTCCTACGAAACTCCCGAAATCGTGCAGATTCCGATAACAGACGGATCAGCAGAATACTTGAGTTGGATGAGGTCTGCTGTAAAGTGTAGAAAAGCAAATGAAAATAATGACCACCTACTTTACTAGGGTTTTGATATGGTTTTGTTAATTCCGCCAACGGAACTTATTCCTGCTTCCATGCGGTTAGTCTTGGAATCCAGGGAGGTACGTTGCATTTGTATTGCAAATAATCTTCGCCAAATCTTTTTTCCAAATCCTTCTCTTCAAAGAATGGGAAGTAAATGGTATTTCCTAGAAAAAATGCGATAAACCAGCCGAAAATATGCCAAGATCCAAGCAATAGCGACTCGGCAATAAGCATCGTTAACACGCTCGTTATCATAGGATTTCTGACATAGCAATAGGGACCGGCGACAACTAATTTTTTAGGGGGATCCCAGGGAGCCGCAGTTCCTTTTCCTATTTTTACAAAAAGCCGCATGGTCCAACCAGCTAGAAATAATCCGACGATTAACAGAAACATTCCGGTAATCATGCAAAATGCGTTTTGCTTTTTTAAGCTATAATCCGAGAAATAGAGAATGACTGCCGGAATAATAACCAACACATTGAATGGAAGTAAAATAACAGTTCTTATCCATCTCCAAAACATTTGTATCTCCTAGCATTTTTTATATCAAAGAATATCTTATTTCTCGAGCTTTTTCATGATAAACTCAGTCAGTTTTTTAAGAATAGGGATCAAATGTTTCAAAAAATAATTGCTTTTTGTTGGGTAGCTATCGCGATTTTGATCGGGTGCGATAGAGTCTCGCAGGAAGATGAACATTCACTCATTCCGCGAAGCGTTCTACAATCCAATCCGGAAAAATTCGGCGTTCTACTGAATCATGCAGGCGATAAAATTGCATATTTTGCGCGTAAAGGACATGAGGTCGAACTTCGCGTGGAAGATTTGTTTGGAAATGTTATAAGAAAATTCGATATAAAACCATCTCATTTTGTTTGGACGCGCACTGGCGAGCATATCCTGATTGAGCAAGATAAGGATGGCGATGAAAATTACCACATCATTTGCCTGGATATAAAAACTGGAACTTCCAAAGATCTTACGCCATTTGAAGGTGCGAGATCTCATATTGGCGGCATAAGCAAAAAATATCCGCAGGAAGCAATAATCATCTCCAACAAAAATGATCCCAAATGGTATGACGCGTACCGCATGGATATAATCACTGGAAAAGCTGATCTTGTTTTTAGAAATATTGGCAAGTACGCTGATTTTGTTTTTGATAATAACCTTAATCTGAGATTAGCCTCGAAACTTCTTCCTAGCGGCGATATCGAATATTATTCTATGGGAAATGGAGAGGCTCGGCTGTTTAAAAAGATTCCATTTGAAGATTCCAGATTCACTGTTTTTACTCATTTCCGCGCGGACAATAACGTCGTATATGCTCTTACGTCGTTAAATAGAGATAAGCGTGCTCTTGTGGCATATGACTTGCGAAATAATTCCGAAAAAATTCTCTTTAAAAGCGATCTGGCCGATGTTGAAGAGCTCAATTGCGATCCGAATAATTTTATTCCACAATATGCGGTTGTTGACTATCTAAAACCTGAAATTTTCGTTATTGATAAAGCTGTTTCAAAGGATATCGCGTATCTGCAAAGACACGCAAACGGGCGAAATTTGCGAATTGTTTCACGAAACGACCAAGACGATACGTGGCTGATGAATTATTATTCATCAGATTGCTGCAGAAAGCATTATTTATATCGAAGAAATGCAAAGACCGGAGAGCCGATTTCTCTTAAATTTTTATTTTCTGCACAGCCGACGCTTGATAAATATAAGCTGCAGAAAAAAGAGCCTTTTGTAATAAAGTCTCGGGATGGACAAAACTTAGTCTGTTATCTGACAAAATCTACGGATTTTAAAGCACCAACGCCGAGAAAATTGATAGTATACGTTCACGGTGGACCGTGGGGGCGAGATGACGACTACTGTGATCCAGATGTTCAGCTGCTTGCAAATCGCGGATATTCCGTCCTGCAAATAAATTATCGGGGATCAACCGGATTCGGTAAAAAATTCATCAACATAGCGGATGGAAATCTTGATAAAATTCGCAATGATATAATCGACGGAGTTAACTGGGCGATTGCAAATAAAATCGCGGACAAAAATCACGTTGCAATTATGGGAGGAAGTTTCGGCGGATATTCCGTGCTTGCCGGACTGGCGTTCAATCCTGATGTTTTTTGTTGCGGAGTCGACGTCGTGGGTCCGGCCAATTTGCTTACATTTATTGAAGCAATCCCCCCGTATTGGATTTGCGAACTTGATATGCTTTCGAAGTTTTTCGGAGATCCAAGAACGAAGGAAGGGCGTGAGTTTTTGTTGAAAAATTCGCCCATCACATACGTACAGGACATTTCAAAACCGTTGCTGGTTTTTCATGGAAAGAACGATCCGCGCGTAAAGCAAAAGGAAGCCGATCAAATTGTGGGAGTTTTGAAAGAAAAAAGATCGCCGGTCGCCTATGTTCTGTATCCGGATGAGGGACACGGATTTCATCGAGAACAAAATGCAAAATCCTACATGGCTTTTACAGAAATATTCCTGGCAAAAATTCTAGGCGGACGTTTCGAACCGATTTATCCCGGAGAACTTGACGGATCTTCCCATCAGATTCTGGAAGGGAAAGAAATACTTGGATTATAATGAATATATCGAAATTACTCGATATATAAATATGATCGTAAAATTCAAGTCTTTTACATCATCCATTGAGAATGGCCACTATGTCCGTAATTATTAGTAGTTGGAGGAAGATATGTATCAACATAAATTGTCTAAGAAGTCCACTATCGTTATCGAAGACTTATCTAATTCCGCTCAAAAAATGCTGCAAAAAGCTGCTGAAAAGAATTTATCTTTTTCTCCTCAAATGAATCGTTGTATGGCCAATGATTTTTTTATCAGGCATGCTGGAGTCTCAGAGCAAATGGAGAAGGTCGAGAATTTTTTTGTTGTCACAGACAATTATGAAATTCCGGCGAGAAGATATGTTCCTACAAATATCGTGAGTGATGGCATTATATTATTTGCGCATGGAGGAGGGTGGATTCAGGGTAATCTTGATACGCATGATTATCTGTGTAGAAAAATAGCTAAAATTCTTGAAATTGAGGTCATTGCGATGGATTACCGTTTGGCTCCAGAATTTATGTTTCCGATTCCATTGGAAGATTTCTGTTGTGCTTATCAATGGTGTATTAATACTTTTGTCGGCAAAAAAATAATTCTTGCCGGAGACAGTGCTGGTGGAAATTTGTGTGCAGCTCTTTGCGTTAAACTTGCAAATGAAATGAGTCATTTTAGGCCGCATGTTCAGGTGCTTTTTTATCCTGTCTTATCAAATGATTTTTCATCGCCATCATATGATGCATATGATAATAGAGCTCTAACGAAAATCGGAACCATGGCGTCGTTGTCTTGGTATGTTGGAAAATCTTGTTTGGAAAAGGATGTAATGTCCAACACTCTCGTGTATCCTCTGTTACAGAAAGATATGAGCATATTTCCAAGAACAGTATTAATTCCGGCCCAATGTGATATTTTATTGGACGGGCAGCTGTCTTTTGCAGAGAAATTGCAAGCAGCAGGCACTAAAGTTGATATTATACAGACTAACGGAACGATTCATGGTTTCATGACCTATGGAAAAGAATTCGAAGATGAAATAACGCATGTTTTGGAGGAAATTAAAAAATTAGAGTTCATAGAAGAAAAAAATGAGTACAGCAAAAACATCAGTAAAACGTATTGAAGTCATTCCCTACAATCCGGACTGGCATAAAATTTTTGAAACGGAAAAAAAATAATTTCAGCTGCGCTTGACGCAAACATGACTGGGAAATTTATGTGTCTTCCGTCGTTGTGTATGGATGCGATTTCCGACAACGACATTACTGTAATTAGCACTGGCATTGCATCAGATATGTTCAATATTATATGCGGAATTCGAACCAAAAATACACTACATTCCGCAGTAGAAAAATTCCGCAATGAAAAATTGCCATTTGCCTGTTGGATTGGCTTCCAAAAACTGAAGGATTGTTAGTTAGAACTTAACTTTGGAGGGGGGGGGCATATTTTTACTAACAAGCCACCTTGTAACTTTTTATTTATACCAAAGAGGGATTTATAGTAGACAATCAACGGAACGTGTGTTTGAGAAGGTATATTAAAGGATTTATCCCCAACGGCGTATCTTCACTAGGTTATGTTGACGCTATTATTTATAAAAAGAGGTAATTGCCTATTTATTGGTGTATGGAGCTAACCTTGGAACAGTAGGGGGAAATAAAGAAATATTTACCGACTCAAAGAGGGAA
>JAITDT010000048.1 GCA_031282425.1 Holosporaceae bacterium
TGTGCTAAAATATGATGAGTAGTAAGTTTTCGTAGTCACTCTGGAAGATTTTTTTTCAAAAGCTCAGTTTGTTTTTTTGAAAACAGCATATAGCCGGAGTTTGTGTAGGACGCCGGCTCGATCTTTTTTACTCTGAGGTAATATCTCACTGTAGATCGCGGCACATTGCAGTATTTTGCGAATTCGCCAATGGTCATAAGAGACTGATCGTCGGCCGTATCATGCTCTCCAAACAACTTGACGTACATATCCAGGGATTTTTTGAGCATCCGGAGCATGTAGTCGTAATATCCCAGGAGATTATTCTTGGCATTTCTTGAATTAATGCTCGCAATATAGCGTTTTCTTTCAATTGGAGCTATCACCATCGGCAAATATCCGGCCCGTAGTAAAATAAAATTCATCAAAAGACGCGCTGTCCGGCCATTGCCGTCTGTAAAAGGATGAATTTCGACCAATTTGTAATGGGCTTCAAGCGCTTTGAGTACGCCATCGGGCTTTTTGTCTAATTTTTCGGTGAAATTTCTCATAAGATCCGGCACTTCTAGCGGATTCGGGAGAACGACGTCGGAGCCAGCGATTCTCACTCTGACACTGCGATACCGTCCTCTGTTGCCGTCGTCGATTCCATTTAAAATCATCGAATGAATTTTCAGAGTCACATCTTCATAGCTTATTTTTTCTTGTTTTATAAGTGAAACAACATGGTCGAATGCCTCGGCGTGATTTTTGGCCTCTAGATAATCTTTGATGGGCTTTGAGCCGGAAGTAATGCCTTCTTCGATAGTCAGCGCAGTTTCTTTTCGTGTCAGAGTGTTTCCTTCAATATTATTTGATGTGTAGGTCAGCTCGACTCTCAGCCACTTCAGTATGACATCTAAGGAACCTGGAGAAATCCTAAGCCGTAGCTCTTGGATTTGTTTTAGCAGCTTGTGCATGGTTTATAGTTTCCATTTTCTATAACCATACACTGCGGATCATAAAGTATCAATAGGCGAGAAAAATCATTTCGTTTTTCTACTAGCATGCTATGCCAGTGTTTTTCAAAAACAGATAATCTAGCGATAACTATTGAGCTCGACCGAATATAGTCAGGCAATCTATTTCGTGTCCTTTGGCATCTCTCAGAAAATAAATATTTTTTCTTGCACCATTGTTGCATTGGGATTTCAGAATCTCATCCAAAACAAAATTTTCGAAGATACTCACGTATGCGAAATGCAGATTTAGATCATCTGTTGATTTTATGCCAAGCAAGTTGCACAGCACACCGGTATCATAGAAGTACGTAAAATGAGTATATTGCTTTTGGTGATTTTTTATGATATCTGTAGACATTCTTTATTTTGGGGAATAGTTTAGCGGTAGAACTCCCGGCTCTGGACCAGGCAACCGTGGTTCGAATCCACGTTCCCCAGCCATTGACCTAATAACAATGTGATGTTGTCACATGGGAGATGGCCGGCTCGAGCGCGCTGCACCAGAGGGTTTCTATAACATAGTACGCATTGCCTGATAGGTAAGTTCGCATCCATTTTGATCATAGAAATCATCGATTTTCTCTCCATTTTACCGTTTTCTCTCCGCATTTCGGGCAATCGGAGAATAGGCGTTGCCCGTTTTTTAGCGACTGCGGGAGAAGCGATAGCAGAGATATTGATGCGGATGGTAAGGTTTGGTTCGGAGAGTAGAATGGGAGACCCGTGTTCGAAAGTTCGATAAAATTGACCGAAGTAACCTCCGATTCGATAAGGAACTCATGCGTTTTTCATGTTTCACTTGTACGGATTTTGATGAAATTGAAAGTGGTTTGCTTGGTGGTTTTGGAATGGAAGGGGACGACACGGTAGGTGGTCAGTATTTTTTTGACGAAACCTAAGGCCATAACAACAAATAACCCACGCATTAATCATTAGTTTCTGTAACATCGCAACACTAAATTCTCTAAATCTAAGATGCACAGATTATTCACGGACAATCTATGATGAGGATAACAGATCAACAATAATATTACGATATCCACAAGCTACGGTGTAAAAATCGTTATAAAGCTCAATATCTGTGTCCTCATTAACGGCAGAAACATCATCTATAAAACTTCTAATACAGATCAAATTATTACGAAGTTGTTCTTTTGCATCGTCGCTTTGTCTGCTCTGCATGTTAGCAATGTTTCTCCCTATACAATCAAAGTCTATTTTTAAGCACAAACTATTAAACTTTGCTTTTTGAGATTGTGTATACTCTCGGTTCACGCAAATATCCATCGCTCCGCAGCTACAGCAATAAACAAAAGCGATTCCAAACATTCTTTTCATTTTATAATCCCCTCTCATCACCCTATTTGTCAACAAACGCAATAGCAGGAATACTATCAAAATAGCATTTGCTCACTTGCCTAACACCATCCAATACATTTCTCACAACTTCAATTCTTTCTCTAAAAGTAACATCACTATATCCGAAACGCAATGGGAATTTTCTTTCCATCCGATACAAATTTTCGGAAAGATCATAACCATAAGCATCTCTAGGATTTCCTAATACAGTTCTTATTTCCTCAAAAGCAATTATTAATGCCGATCTATTAAAATTTGGAATAAGCCATGGTCCTTTTCCTTCTTGAAAAGAAGATACATTTCCCCAATACAATTGAATAATATCAAATTCTTCAATTCTTATTTGCAACTCATTTTTTTTACTTGATTCCTTAGAGTGTTTGTTATAATCCTTTAGCTTATGGAACCAATGTAACATTTCATGAAACAGCGCAATATCTAGTGGTTTACATATCGTTTGAAGCGATATTTCCACCTTGGTTTCACCTTTTTGAGGACTGGAGATAGCAGTTTGTGGTTTTGTTTCTTTTGCAAACCAAATAAAGCCTAGGTCAATAAACTGAAAAAAATCATCACGCCACCACATAGTTATTGAGCGACATTTGTTTCTTTCCGAAAGTTTCATATCTTCCAATACACTTTCTTGACATCCACTCCTTCCATTATTTCTTCTAATTTCTATTAATAATCTGTAAAGGAGCACTCTTCCAACAGATGTCGAAGCTATTTTTCTAAAATTACGCACAAATAATTCTTTCTTTTCGCATTGTTTTGTAAGCGCTGTCGAATCCGGATCATTAACTTTTACTTCATCAAATTTTAAAAAATTTATTATTTTACGAGCATCATTGTCTGGTGTATAACCAGCTTTTATATAATCATTGTTATCAGATCCGTCATTTTGAAACGGAATCACACCGAACATCTGCATATACCACTCTGTTATCGGTGAATTTAATCTCTGCTCTTCTGGTAGCTCAGCGTCAGCGTTAGCACATGACCATGCCACAGCCTTGGCAGTGGTCGGTTGATGTCCATCTACTGGAAACAACACACATTTCTCTCCAGGAATAAATCTTTTTCTTCCCTCTAGCCTAAAAAAATCGATGAGTTCTTTGTTTTCTGTCAGTATAAAGCATATGTATTTTTCATTTAGGTTTGTTGCATGCGAAATATACACTGGTTTGAAAAATTCTGGAATATTATATAATCTATCTCTGATAGTAACGTTATGTCCATTTATTTTGATAGCAGTTCCAATAGCACCTCTAGCCAAGCATCTTAAAAGTAGAT
>JAITDT010000025.1 GCA_031282425.1 Holosporaceae bacterium
CCCCCCCTCTAATCTACTCGTGAATCTTATATATATATGCCCGTGGGATAACGAATTGGAGAAATACTGCATTCGATAAAACTCAATCCAGTTTTAAGATCTTTATCCGACATGCCCAAATCTTTTTCTGTATATAACTGTGGAGATGTAAATTTGATATTAACTACCCCGTCCGAAGGTATTTGATGTTTTGCTATAATTACGGCCAAGGTTTTCGTTTCATTTTGTTTTATTTTTTGTGTCGTAAGTATATGATCATTAACTGATAATTCCACATTTATCTCGTTGAGACCAAAAGTGTTATTCCAATCTAATCTAACACGTGCATGTACCTCATAGTCATAACTATTTGCTAACTTTACCTTTATTGATGGAGAATTTGTACAAGAAACAGCCCCGGCTCCCTCTGCAAGATACAAAAACCTAAAACAATTAAAATGTATGCGCTGATCAACCAGTCCTTGTTTGAATTTGTAACGAAATGGAGAATCAATTAATTTCAGTTCAGAACAAGCGAATATATTTGCCCAACCAATATTGGCAATAGTGGTAAATTTTAAAGGCTGTAAATTTTGTAAGATATCCATCGATGAAGATTCATAGTTTTCTTGTGGATAGAATAATATAGATTTTTCGTAAAACTCAGGCGACGCTTTAAGTGAGCCTTCAAAATCATACATTATTTCAAGCAAAGGTTTTTCACCACGAAGGAAAGGGGAAAAAATTAAAAACCTTTCGAAAATATAAATGTGTCCCCTAACCAAAATTTTATAAAAATCTTTTCTATTCTGGTCATATATTTTATATAATTTATATCCATCGTTCAGTTTTTTAGCTACTAAATTTACTACAGCCATATCATTGCACCGCTTAGAGTGTGTATGTCTTATATCATTCCTCATATCTCTAAAATTGCCATAAGATATCGCTGATATTATCATGAGAATGAAATACATGAGCACTTTGTTGTTAGTTAGGTATGACGTCCAGTAATAAAATACGGGTATTATCAGAATAGTACACGGAACAAAATAATAGGGACAATTTAAGCATAACAACATATATGCAATAGCATAAGCAGTGGAAGAAAATAGTAGACCATCAAAAAATATATGTTTGTAATCCTTTTTCAGAAAAATAAGTAATGACCGAAATATTGCCAATAAAAAACCCAATAAGAGCAACTTATTTGACAGAAATATATTTTTTATCATATTCAAATTACCACAAACTGCGCGACTTTCAGTATATGAATGGGGGTCGACATAGCCAAAAAAGTAATAACACACCGCGTAACTAATTGAGTTTGCAACCAATATCCAATGAAAAACCTTATCTTTTTTAGTTAATTTTCCAAAAATAATATTTGTAAATGCAAATACTGCCAGTGCCCCAAAAACAGGCTCTTTGCAATAAGTCGCATAACATGCGCACACTATCGCTACGGCATAATATTTTGTTTTTTGCGACGTTTTGCCTTTAAAAGAACAGTAAATAAATACAGCTAGCAGAAATATCAGCATACGTTCTGCAAAGATAACCTGCATATTTACAAGCAAAAAACTTGGAGAGATATATAAAATTATTAAATAAAAAATAGATAGAGAATAAAAATGCTTTCTTGAGATTACACTAAATAGTTTTAAAAAAATCACTAACGATGCAATGCAAGTAACGGTATTCCAGAGGTAATGGGCCATAGGAGTATTGCCAAATGGCATTAGAACCAAAAAATTGTAATCCCATAACCCCAATGGCCACATTCTGTTGCCGTCCTCTCCCTCGTGTTTACAGACGCCATAGCGTCCAATAGCCGTTCTTCTAAAAAATTGATAATCATCTCCCAATACCCAACTTGCATCCATTAGTATACAATAGATTGTAAAAATAAAAACGCACGCAATGGACAAATAGTAAAAGTTTTTAAAATCCTTAGAAAGGCATTTAGACGAAGTGAATAACCCTACATTCCACATCTTTAATATCTTACTTTTATAATCCAGTAGTTAAGAATATATCGCCTCTAAAAAAAAAGATAGTAACCGGTTTATAAAGTTATTGAGTTTTTCTTTGAGTTTATCAGGATTAAGTTTTAGAGTATCGCGAACCGAATGGATAACAATGACACGGAATAACTATAATGTCACCATAGTTGGAGCAACCGGAAATGCCGGAATGAGTACTTTGCAAGTACTAGCAGAGAGGAATTTTCCCATAAACAATATTTTTGCAGTTGCTTCCGAAAAATCGATGGGAAAAAATGTTTCATTTGGAGATAAAACACTGAAAATTCAAAGATTATCTGACGTTGATTTTTCAAATATCGATATTGCGATTTTTTGTGCTGGCAGCGGTGTTTCTCGTAAAAATGCCGCTGCCGTGACCTCCGTCGGATGCGTTATTATTGACAAAACTTCCTACTTTCGGCTGGCTCCAAAGGTTCCATTGATAATTCCAGAAGTAAATATCGACGCGTTGCAAAAAGGAGCGCCGCTGGGGATAGTTTCCACACCCAATTGCGTGGCAATTCCGTTAGCCATGACTCTAAAGGCGTTATCGGCGTTAGCTCCGGTGCGAAGGATTGTGGCGTCGACATATCAAGCAGTTTCTGGAGCAGGTCGTAGAGCCGTCGAGGAGCTATATAGCCAAGCAAAAGTAATAGTTTCCGGCGGTAATATTCAGCCGAATATCTTTGCGAAGCAGATCGCATTTAACGTAATTCCAGCAATCGGTGATTTGTATAAATCCGGGATTAGTGAAGAAGAGGATAAAATCTCCTGCGAGATTTGCAAAATTCTAAAATCCAACATTAAAGTTGCCGTAACCTGCGTTCGCGTTCCAGTTTTCATTGGCCACGGGATGTCGGTGGCCTGCGAATTTGCCAAGCCATTTTCGGAAGAAAAAGTTTATGAGGCGTTGGAAAATGTCGACGGAATCGTTGTGGTGGATCGTAAAGACGGATCCGACACTTTCGTCACTCCATTAGATGCTCAAGGAGATAACGCGGTATATGTAAGTCGAATAAGAAAAGATACCACTGTCAAAAACGGCCTCCTATATTGGATCGTCACGGATAATCTCCGAAAGGGAGCGGCGCTAAACAGCGTTCAAATAGCGGAAGCTATGATTTCTATTGATCGGCAGCTAAAAAGATTTAAAAAGCCGTAGCGTCAGTAAAGGTTTTTCTGTATTTTCTAATTCAAAAATGTGAAAGAAGTATTTTGGGATTAATCGAAAAAATTACTGCGGCAATTGAAGCTTCCTTAAATCATCGGGGTTACGAAGTTGTTCAGGTAAGAATTTTGGGAGGAAAACGTCAGATCGTTGAAATTGACATTGATCGCTTTGACAACTGTCCGGTTACTGTGGAAGATTGCGCTAAAGCCAATCATTTAATTTCCGCAATTTTAGATGTTGAAGATTTTATCAGGGGACCGTATAATCTTAATGTGAGTTCACCTGGCGAAAGCCGTCCTCTAAAAAAGATTGAAGATTTTGAGCGTTTTTATGGTAAAGACGTGAAGGTAGAGCTGTTTAATAAAATTCTCGGCAGGCGTAGATTTTGCGGACGACTTCTGCAAGTTGAACGAAATACTGACGACTCCGTTGTTTATTTGCAAGAAGAATGCGATACTGGAATCGGTAGTGTGGGGGTGCCGTATAGTGGCATCAAAAAGGCTACCGTTAAAAGATTTTGATAAAGGATATTGTGGATATGTCAACAGCTTTATGGACGAATTCTCGTTTTTATGGGGCGGAGTTATTGCAAATTTCTGATGCAGTCGCACGGGAAAAAGGTCTGGAGAAAGAAAAGATTTTGGAAGCTATGGAAGGCGCGATACAAAAGGCGGCACGCTCGAAATATGGGTCTGAGCATGACATTAGAGTAAGCATTGATAGAAAAAACGGCGAAGTGTCTATCCTAAAGTGCGTTACAGTTAAAGAAATTGTGGAAAATGACGTTACGGAGATTTCGCTGGAAGAGGCGAAGAAAATCGATGAAAATGCAAAAATAGATTGCGTGTTAACGACAAAATTACCGCCGGTAAATTTTGGAAGAGTTGCTGCTCAGGTTGGTCGACAAATTATTACTCAAAAAATAAGGGAAGCAGAGCGAGAAAAGCAGTATGAGGAATTTAAAGATAGAGTTGGCGAAATAATCAGCGGAATTATAAAACGCGCTGAATTCAGCTCCGTGACATTGGATATCGGCCATACGGAAGCTATTATCAGAAGAGATCAGCTAATACCTAAAGAAAATTTTAGAGTGGGAGATCGGGTTCGAGCTTATATTGCAGACGTTTCGCAAGAAACAAAAGGGGCGCAGGTGTTTTTATCCCGCACGCATCCGCGGTTTCTTGCTAAGTTATTTGTGCAGGAAGTTCCAGAAATATACGATGGCATTATTGAAATAAAAGCGGTTGCCCGGGATCCGGGAAGCAGAGCGAAAATTGCCGTTTATACGTCGGATAGCAATATAGATCCCATCGGGGCCTGCGTAGGCGTTCGCGGAAGTCGAGTACAATCGATTATTCGAGAATTACAGGGAGAGAAGATAGATATTGTTCTATGGTCGGACGATCTGGCAACTTTTGCCGTAAATGCTTTAGCGCCCGCAGAAGTTTCTCGAGTAATAATAGATGAAGAAAATGGAAGATTCGAGGTCTTAGCTCCTGACAGTCAATTAAGCCTAGCCATTGGAAGAAGAGGGCAGAATGTGAGATTAGCGTCGCAACTCATAGGATGTAATGTCACTGTGGTCTCCGAAGCGGAGGCGCTGGAGAAAAGCAATCAAGAATATCATGCCCTTTCTAAGGAATTTATGTCTGTTCTGGATTGCGATGAGGTTATAGCGCACTTACTTGCGGCGGAGGGATTTACTAGTGTCAAGGAGCTGGGAAACGTTACTAAAGAAGAAATGGCGTCCATCGACGGTTTTGATGAAGGGCTTGCCGGCGAGCTTATATCCAGGGCTAAAAGTTATCTGTTAAAAAAGGATGAGGAGACTTTGGAAAAGCTGAAAATTTTTGAAATCGACGATAGGATAGTTGAAATCAGCGCGTTTTCCAATGATGAGTTGTTGATCCTAGCGGAGCATGGTATTAAAAAGCTAGACGATTTGGCCGATCTGAGCGGTGATGAATTAAGGGAACTGCTGCCGAGTTTGGATATGAATTGTGCCAATAAAATCATCATGAAGTCCAGAGATCATTGGTTTAAATAGCGGGAAGTGGCGGGAGAAAATTATACATGATTGAACAAAAGAAAGGCACGTTGAGTTTATCCTGCCCCACCAATCTAAAAAAGCCGGAGTTCTCTGGCGAGAAAGTGCGGCAGAGCTTTTCTCATGGAAAAACGAAAATTGTAACAGTTGAGGTAAAAAAGAAACGGTGGGATAGTCGGCAGCCCAATAAAGATCAGGTCGACTCAAGTCGATTGGGCGAAAGGGGCGGGCTTACTAATGCAGAGCTAGAAATGCGCATTAAAGTCGTCAAAGATGCCATAAAAGAAGACAAAGAACAGAAAGAGCTTAGAACACGGGAGCTAGAGGAACAAGAGCTAGCGCGCATTCGCACCACAGAAGGCGACGCAGACGCGGGAGAATTCGCCACTTCAGCTGAAGAGCTGGGGACTGTGGCGACCGACGGAGCCAAAGAAAAATCAGATAAAGTTGCCGCAGGAGCCGAAAGCGGTGACGGCCGCGGTAGATTTCCTCTCCGACGACCATTTAAGCAGACTAAAAATATGGAAACGGAGGAAGAAGATCATGCTAAAGAGAATCGAAAAGTTCCTTTGGTAAAAAAGGATGTAAAAGAACTCCGCGGACGGTATGCTCCGAAAACTGGCAGAATTTCCATATACAATGCTCTGGAAGGTGGAGATGGTAAAACTCGTTCTCTAACTTCCATCAAAAAAGCTCGGCAGAAAAACAAACTCAAGCAAGATAATTTTGAAGAATTGAAGGTTATTAAGGATGTCATTCTTCCCGAAACAATTAGCGTTCAAGAATTGTCCAGCAGGATGGCTATCCATACAGGAGATGTGGTGAAGGCATTGATGAAACTTGGCGTTATGGTAACAGCCAATCAAATCATCGATGCAGACACTGCTGAATTAATAGTTTTAGAGTTTGGTCATAAGGTAAAAAGAGTTAGTGATAGCGATGTGGAAATCGGTCTACGACAAGATGACGACGATACGAATCTGCTACCACGCCCGCCGGTAGTCACGGTTATGGGGCATGTGGACCATGGGAAAACGTCGCTGCTTGATGCGCTGCGAAAAACGACTGTGGCTGCGACGGAGGCCGGCGGCATCACCCAGAGTATAGGAGCGTATCAGGTTACCGTAGGCGATGGGCGGAAAATTACGTTCATTGACACGCCTGGACATGCGGCATTTACGGAAATGAGATCCAGGGGAGCAAATGTTACAGACATTGTTGTGCTGGTAGTCGCCGCTGATGATGGAATAAAAGAACAAACAATCGAAGCTATAAATCACGCTAAAGCAGCAAAGGTTCCGATAATTGTGGCTATAAATAAAATGGATAAGCATGACGCTAATCCGGATAGCGTGAGAAAAGATCTTCTTAATCACGAGATCGTTGTGGAAGCCTACGGCGGTGAGGTAATGGACGTGGAAATCTCTGCCAAAAACGGAACTAATCTGCAAAAATTGGAAGAAACCATCTTGCTGCAGGCGGAAGTTTTAGATCTTAAGGCAAATCCTCATAGAATGGCGGAGGGAATAATCATTGAATCCAAAGTAGAAAAAGGTCTCGGATCCACTGCTACAGTTCTTATTCACAAGGGAGTTCTCAAGTCCGGAGATGTTTTTGTTTCGGGAACAGTCCATGGACGAATACGTGCGATAAGAAACCATAGACGGGAAGATATAAAGGAAATAACCCCAGGTATGCCGGGAGAAATTATTGGTTTTAACGGATCGGCATCTCCCGGCGATGATTTTATCGTGGTAGGAAGTGAAATAAAGGCAAAGGAAATAGCCAGTTATCGAGAGCGCAAAAAACGGGAACAAGCATGGGTTGTGTCTTCGCGTGCTGCCGGTAATCAAATGTTCTCGCAATTAGAGGCGGATGAAAAACTGCAAACATTATCGATAATAGTTAAAGCGGACGTACAAGGGGCCGCCGAAGCCATTTGCGCCAGCTTACAAAAGCTTGCCACAGAAGAAGTTGCTGTAAAAATTATCCATTCGGGCGTTGGAGAGATTACGGAAAACGACGTATCTTTGGCTCGTGCTTCCAATGCGTTGCTAATGGGATTTAACATTCGAGCAAATATGCAGGCTAGAGATCAGATCGCCAGAGACAAAATCCAAGTAAAATATTACTCCGTCATTTATGATCTTATCAATGATGTTGAAGCTCTATTATCTGGATTATTAACGCCGGATATCAAAGAAAGTATTTTGGGAGCTGCGGAAGTTCGAAAAGTTTTCGATATTTTAAAATTCGGTAGGATTGCTGGTTGTATGGTAACGGACGGCATAATCAAACGCGGAGTGAAGGTAAGATTGATGCGAGACGGCGTAATTGTCCATACGGGAGACATAAAATCCGTTAGAAGAAACAAAGATGATGTGAAAGAAGTTAAATCAGGTTTTGAGTGCGGAATTTCTCTTGAAAATTACAATGATATCCATCTGAACGACGTAATCGAGTGTTTTGAGCTGGAGGAAGTTGCTCGGCAACTATGATAAATGCAAAAAAGAAATGTCGAGCATGCAGGGTTGCCACGGAGATTAGAAAGGTATTATCAGAGTATCTACTGCTGAATCCTTTTAGCGACGAAAAAATCAATTCAACATTTTTGTCCATCACAGAGGTCACCGTTAGTCCATGTCTTCGGCATACAAAAATTTATGTCGCCTCTCTGTTGGAAAACGTCAGCAATAGTGATTGCCTGGAATTTTTTAATAAATATGCTCCCGGCATGAGATATCACTTGGGCAAAAAAATCCGGTTAAAGTTTGTTCCAGATCTCTCGTTTTTTATAGATGTGCCATTTGACGACATCCACAGAAAAGGGGATTGTCTAATTTAGTACAGTTTTAATAGACAATGAAAGATAAAGATATTAAGAGAAGCTACAAGCATTTGCGGAGATTTTGAATAACATTTTATTTTTCTTACTAATCTCGCCAAATAGTATCGCAATTGCGAATTCTTCGATTCCACAGTAAATATGTGAGCTTTTCCCTAGCGATTACGGAATGATAAACAGGATAATAATCGGAAGCGAAGGTTTGAATTTTGCAGTGTAACATGTCGTCCAATAGGTTGCTTAAACTTGTTTCACTGCGATCACCGACTTTGAATGCCAATCTTTCGTTTTTTTTATATTCATAAGTAAACAGTTTATCTAATTCAACTTTTGAGTTCACTCTTAAGAACCGCTTTCCAAGCGTAACTCTAAACCTCCGGCTTCAGCCGGTCGTCATTGATAACTAAGATCCTCACTGAGGCCGCGGTTACTTCTAGAAATGAACAAAAATTCAATCGAAGATTTTGTTTCATTGCTATCGCGGCAGCTAGTTATTCCATATTTATAGCTCAAAACCACTGCGGTTTTTTTGCCTTCCTGTAATGCTCCTTTTATTCCCTATGCATACGAACATATAATATTAATATCTTCTCCGAAAAGTTTACGAAGTTCGTCGTCCGTAACCTCTGTTTTCTGTTGCGAAGACTTCCCGTCAGTCGGAGCCGCCGCGAGTATTGAATTTTCAACGAAATTGTCACTTTCACTAACAAACTGTAGGAAACCTTTTAATAAGTTGTTAACTTTTTCTCTATGCTAGAACCAGCTCTGCTTTTTCACAAATAGTTAACAAGATGTTAACTGATAAAAATTCTGATCCCAAAGTTTTTCGGCGAGGATTATAATTGTTTAACAAATGATTAATATGGTGATTATGTAAAACATGGCTTTATTAACTATTTTGAAGGTAAACAGCATGATCATCAGAATTTATTTATTGAAATATAATAGTTATTGATATAAACATTTATAACTCGGGGCGTAGCGCAGCCTGGTAGCGCGTCTGCTTTGGGAGCAGGATGTCGGAGGTTCGAATCCTCTCGCCCCGACCATTTACGGTTTAAAATGCAATCTTCAAATTATTTTAACGGTTGGTTGTGCCTGGACAAACCCGAAGAAATGTCCTCAAATTTCGCTATGACAAAAGTTCGTAGAATACTTAGAACGCCTACCGGATACGTCGGAACCCTTGACCCGTTCGCGACAGGAGTACTGCCGATAGCAGTTGGAGAAGCTAGAAAGTTCATTAGATTTATTGAAAAATCAGAAAAAACATACAGATTTACAATGGCTTTTGGGAAAACCACCGATACCCTCGACAAAAATGGAAAAATAACGGCTTATACAGATAATATCCCGCAAAAAAGTAGTGTTCTTGGCGTATTGAACAAATTTTTAGGAGAGACTGAACAGATACCGCCAGCATTTTCAGCTATCAAACTAAATGGAAAGAGAGCATGCGATAGAGTTCGTCTTGGTGAACCGGTGGAATTATCTCCAAAAAAGATAAATATTTTTGCCATTAAAGTTATAAATGAAGATCTGCCAAAATATGAATTGAGCTTAGAGGTCACGTGTTCCAAAGGAACATATATGCGTGGTTTAGCTCGAGACATTGCCGAAGAATTAGGATCATTGGCCTATGTAAAAACTTTATGCAGAATAAAATCTGGCTTTTTTTCACTAAACAATGCGATTACTCTAGAAAAACTATCAGAAATAAAGGATACTCATAAAATGAAGGCTATCTTGGCTTCCGTAGAAAGTCCGCTGGACGACATCCCGGCCTTGTATCTGAGGAGCGAAGGCATAGCTGTCTTGCGGAATGGCGTACAATTTCGTATGAAAAATTTGGGGATTATATCATCAAATGTGAAAATTTTTGATGATATCAATAAAGTGTTCTGCGGAGTTGGGTATGTATCCGATGATGGAACTGTAAAGGCTGTTCGTATGTGTAATAGATGAGGAGAAGAAGATGTCGATAGAAAATAAACGAGAGATTATTGAAAGGTTTGCGATTCATGATGAAGATACTGGTTCTCCAGGAGTCCAGGTGGCAATTTTGACGGCAAAAATTAATCATCTTGGTGAACATATGAATGTTCATGTTAAGGATTTCCATTCAAGACGCGGACTTCTTGCGATGGTTAGTAAAAGGAGGAAATTGTTGGACTACTTGAAGAGAGTAAACAAAGAAGCATATGCGAGCCTCATTAAAGAATTGGACCTAAGAAGATAGTAGTTGAGGGAAAGGTAATGATATTTGAAGAGAAAATAATGTGGGGTGATAGACTGCTTTCCATCGAAGCTGGTCGTCTAGCTCATCAAGCAACGGGAGCAGTCACAGTGCGATATGGAGACACGATTGTGTTGTGTACAGTTGTAGCTGATCGTAAAGCAAGTGAAGAGACGGATTTTTTTCCATTGACTGTTAATTATGTAGAAAAAGCTTACTCCGCTGGGAAAATACCCGGAGGGTTTGTGAAAAGAGAAGGTCGCCCGTCCGAAAGAGAAACCCTAATATCACGCTTGGTAGATCGTCCGATACGTCCTCTGTTTCATGAAAACTTTAGAAATGAAACGCAGGTTATTTGCACTGTTTTGAGCTTTGATGGCGAAAACGACACGGATGTTATTTCAATCATTGGAGCTTCTGCAGCGTTAACAATATCTGGTATTCCTTTTTTGGGACCGATAGCTGCTGCAAAAATAGGGTACGAAAAAGGGAAGCTAATTTTAAATCCTAAGGTTGGATACGAGTCTGATTTAGATTTGATTGTGGCCGGCTCAAAGGATGGAATATTAATGGTTGAATCTTGCGCTAAGGAATTACCGGAAGATAAAATGCTAGAAGCGCTGAAGTTCGGTCATGATGCGTTTCAACAGGTAATAGATATGATTACCAGGCTTGCAGAAAATTGTGCCAGCGATCCTTGGGAAGTATCTTCTCCAAAATCCGGATCATCTGAGATTGTCTCCAGAATTTCAGAGAAATTTTCAAACGAGATAGAAGACGCCTATGCGAGAGCAAGTAAAGTTGAAAGAAATGTTGCTCTTGCAAAAACGTTTGGCAAAGTTCTGAAGTATTTTGCGGATGATGAATCGATTACCGAGAAAATCGTTCACAAAGCTTTTGAAGATGTGTGTTCGCAATTCGTTCGTAGTAGGATATTGTCGTCTGGAAAGCGTATAGGCGGTAGAAGTCCAAAGGATATCAGAAAAATCAGCGTAGATGTGTCAGTGCTGCCAAAAACGCATGGGTCTGCTTTATTTCAGAGGGGGGAAACTCAAACGATTGCGGTTGCGACGTTAGGGACGGCGCAGGACGAACAGTTGGTAGATTCTCTTGCTGGAGAGTATAGAGAAAGATTTATGTTGCATTATAATTTTCCTCCGTTTTCTGTAGGAGAAATAGGACGTTTAGGTTCTCCAGGAAGGAGGGAAATTGGTCATGGAAAATTAGCTTGGCGCGCAATTGTTCCAGTACTTCCGCCGAAGGATAGGTTTCCGTATACTCTGCGGGTGGTATCTGAAGTTTTAGCGTGTAATGGATCGTCATCCATGGCTACAGTATGTGGATCTTCGTTAGCGTTGATGGATGCGGGCGTTCCTCTTAAAAGCGCAGTTGCTGGTATTGCGATGGGATTAGTTATAGAGGATGGAAAGTGTGAAATTCTCAGTGACATCAGTGGGGAAGAGGATCATATAGGAGATATGGATTTAAAGATAGCAGGCACGCCTAATGGTATTACTGCTCTTCAAATGGACATTAAGGTAACGCGTATTACGTTTGAAATTATGGAGAAAGCGTTGCAGCAAGCGGAGGTTGGTCGTTTACATATCCTCAATGAAATGTCATCCGAGCTGAAGACACATCGCGTAGAGTTGAATGAAAATGCTCCTAAAATATCCCATCTAGTCATTCCTAAGGATAAGATTCGTGAAGTTATTGGATCCGGCGGAAAAATGATTCGTGATATTATTGAACGCACGGGGGCAAAGATAGACATAGACGACGATGGTAATATAATGGTTTCAGCTCCAAACACATCAGCGGTGGATGAAGCTGTAAACATTATTAAAGGAATAGCAATGGATCCGGTTTGCGGTGCTGTTTATACGGGAAAGGTCGTAAAAATTATGGATTTTGGAGCGTTCGTTAGTTTCTTTGGCTCTAAAGAAGGACTCGTGCATATTAGTGAAATGTCGGAGAAGAATGTAGGAAAAGTAACCGATATTATGAAAGAGGGTGATGAATTGAAGGTTAAATTTCTCGGATGCGATAATAGAGGACGCGCGAAACTTACAATGAAGTTTGTACAGGAGCACACTAGCTAATTTATTTGCGAAAGTGCTATAGTATCCTCAATTTGTCCTGCGGACGTGGTGAAACTGGTAGACACGCCAGATTTAGGTTCTGGTGATTTGCGTCGTGGGGGTTCGAGTCCCTTCGTCCGCACCAGATGTGTTTGAGGAGCATTTATGGAAATTCTGAGCAAAGTGGTCAACGGCTTGGAAAGATGTTATAGCGTTTTGATTTCAAAAAAGGAATTAGACGCAGTGGTGGCGGAAAAACTCAAGGAAACCGCAAAAGGGATTCGCATAGATGGATTTCGTCCTGGGAAAGTACCGTTGGATTTAGCGTTGCGTATGCACGGCGACACAATATTGTCTGAATCTAAAAAGCAATTGGTCGACAATGTTTCTAAAGAAATCATAAAAGATGAAAAGCTAGTGATTTCGCTTAATTATATGGCTGATCTGACTAAAGATGACGAGAACGGACTGGAGTTTTCGCTAAGGATCGAAGCAGTGCCCTCTTTTGAGCTAAAGGATATATCGAATATCGAAATAAAGAAACACATTGTAAGGATTACCGATGATGATATCCATAAGACCATAGAGGCCATAAGAAAAAAGCATAAAAAGTGGATCGAAGACAAAGATTCGCTGGCGATAGAAAAGGGTCATAAAGTTGTAGTTGACTTGAAACTACAGACGACCGCTAGAAAGCTGAAAAATAATAAAATAAACGATCTAGAAATAGTGGTAGGTGACGAAACCATCGTGGCCGATTTCTGGACTCATATCATTGGTGCAAAGGTCGGAGACACGAAAGAATTTTCCGTGGAGTATTCGGAAGATTTTTTTGATAAGAACCTCGCCGGCAAAAATGTCAAATATAATATGACCATCAAGAAAGTTTTCATCCCAGCGGAGTATGAGCTGGATGATGACTTTGCTCAATCTGTCGGATATGAGAACCTGGAAAAGCTGCGAGAGTCGGCAAAATCTCGTCTTGCTTCGACACATGAACGCATGACAAAGGATATTATGCGTCGTGATCTTTTGGATAAAATATCCGATATGTATGACTTTGATATTCCTAAGAATTTGATGGAAATTGAAAACAAGGAAATCATTCGTCAAATTAAGGAAGAATCCAAAAGGCTCGGAAAAGAATTTACTCCGCACATTCAAGAGGAATGCCACAAAATAACAGCTAAAAAGATTCGTCTTGGTTTTGTTATTTCCGAGATTGCTAAAAAAGAAAAAATACATGTAACGAATAACGAAGTTACTCAATCAATAAGTAATATTGCAGCTATGTATCCGGAACGAGCAAAGGAAATTTGGAAAATTTATACGCGTGGTAGCGCTGCTTCGGCTGTAGCTAATTCAATTTTAGAAAAAAAGGTTGTAGAATTTTTGCTGAGCAAGATAAAAACAAATGAAGTTGAATGCTCTGCTGTGGAGCTGGTTGCTCTTGACGAGGAGCCTTTTGACTTTTTTAAAGACAAATCCGAAAAAGTAGTTAAAAAAAGCGGTCGTGCGTCCAAAAGCAAAAATAGTAGTAGCGATGCAGGTGTGGAAAATGAGTAATAACATGAATACATTGGTTCCTATGGTCGTGGAGCAAACAGGCCGTGGAGAGCGTTCTTATGATATCTACTCTCGCCTTTTGAAGGAGCGAATAGTTTTCCTTAGCGGCGAAGTTAACGATGTTTCAGCCAGCTTAATTTGTGCTCAGCTGTTATTTTTGGAATCGGAAGATCCCAAAAAAGATATTTTCTTTTATATAAACTCTCCCGGAGGGGTTGTAAGTTCCGGGTTGTCCATATATGACACGATGCAGTATATCACTCCAGATGTGACGACTTTATGTATGGGGCAAGCGGTCTCTATGGGATCTTTTCTCTTAATGGCCGGAGCGAAAGGCAAGCGATTTTCTCTACCGAATTCCAGAATAATGATACATCAGCCTTCCGGCGGGTTTAGGGGGCAAGCTGCAGATATAGAAATTCATGCGAAGGAAATCATTGCTTTACGCAGTCGTCTTAATATGATCTACGAAAAGCATACCGGCACAGCTTTGTCTCGTATTGAAAAAGCGACGGATCGCGATAATTTTATGTCTCCGGAAGAAGCGAAAGATTTCGGATTGATTGATAAAATAGTCGAAAAAAGGGAAAATCTATCCTAAATCTTGGGAGATGCGACCGGCTTGATATAATCGTTAATAGTACTTGCGCAAGTAATTTATAGGATCGTCATATTTAGACATATTCATATCGACTACTATCTTACCATTTTTCAAAAGAACGATGCGGTCGGATATTTTCGTCAGGAAATCGAGATCGTGCGATGCAATTACCATAGTGACGCCGGTCTCGCAGACAGACTTTAATAGCAATACCACATCCATTGTTGTGGCCACATCCAGCCCAGACGTCGGCTCATCGCAGAGTAATATGTCTGGATTTATCATGAGACTTCTTGCGAGCGCCACCCGCTGTTTTTGTCCACCTGAAAGTTCTTGAGGGTATGCATATTTTTTTGATTCCAGTCCTAGATCCATCAGGATGGTATTTGCTCGTTGTTCATTTTTGTTTTTTTCTCCGGTCAGATTTGGTGCGTACAACAAATTCTCCACGACCGTCATATGCGGAAATAGTTGAAAATCCTGAAACATAAAGCAGGTTTTTCCGTTACGTTCTATCATCCCACAATCTGGCTTCTCGAGATCCTGTATACACCGCAGCAGCGTTGATTTTCCACTTCCGGATGGTCCCGCAAGACCAAATATTTCGGATTTTGATATATCAACAGTAATTCCGTCCAATATCTTTACGCCATTGAACGATTTGTGGATATTACTAACCCTTAGCATATGATCTTCTGTTTTCGATTTTTTTCCCGATGCGTTCAATGGAAAACACCAGAAAGTAATAATACGCTCCAGCCATACACAGTGGTTCGAAGTATTCGTATTGCTCCGCTGCTATGATTTGGGAGCTTCTCATGACGTCCATTCCTCCTATCGTAGCGATCAGCGCGGTTTCCTTCAGTAGAGCAATTACTTCGTTTATTATTGCTGGTAGGATGCTTGTTATGACCTGTGGCATAATGATATCCTTCCACGTATAAAACCTTGGGATTCCCAACGTTTGGGCAGCTTCAAATTGTCCTTTGGGTAAACTTTCAACGCCTGCCCTAAGTATTTCTGAAACATACGCCGAACTGTTTATACCAAATGCAACAATACCGGCGGAAATAGTGCTTAACTTTATACCAAGTATGCCGGGAATCGAAAAATATATGAGCGCCAGCTGCAAAAGCAGCGGAGTTCCTCTCACAATAGAAACGATACGATCTACCAAAAACGTACAAACCCTACTGCAATTACCGCATCTCAGTATAGTAAGCAAAGATCCAACGACAATACCTATAAAGATTCCGCCGCTCAACAATTGCAGCGTTACTCCTAATCCTGCGCCTATGCTAAGAAAATTAGAGAACGCTTTTTCCATTTATTCCGTCAGCCATTTTTTCTTTAACTCTTCTATTTTTCCGCTTGCTTCAAGCTCTTTAAGCGCGTTATTCATTTTTTCTTTTAAGTTGGATCCTTTTTTTAAGACTATCGCATATCCGTTTCCAGAAGTGGCAATAGACATGCACTTTAAGCCACGATTTTTCTTGCAAAAATTTGATGCTTGAATTTCATCCATAAGTATACAATCCACATGGTCGGTCTTCAACGCCTCTATTGCCTGATTGTTATTATCCATGATTATGCGCGCTGCATTTGGAATATTTTCCTTGAGCCATGCTTCCATAGTACTTCCCAATTGACAGGCAATTTTTGATCTAGCCAGCCATTGCTGCGTTGCCATCTTATTATCCTGCTTATATACCAATGCAAATTTTTCACGATAATACTCTACGGTAAAATCGCAATTTTTCTTTCTTTCTTCCGTAGCTGCTAGTGCAGAAATGGCAGCGTCAACATTGCCGCTTTGAACGGCTGCTAACATGGCGGCGAGCTGCGTATCCTCGAATACGACATCTTTGGAAAGCTTTTGAGCAATAGCTTTCGCTAAATCTATGTCGTAACCTACAATTTTTCCGTTTTCAAAATATTCAAAAGGAGGATAATCCGCGCAAATTGCGAATTTTATCTCATTTTTCTCACTTTTATCTTCGCAGCCCAGTAACATCAACAACACAACAGCGCATGATATAACGTATTTTTTCATATCAACACATAATCAATCTTAGAAGAGTAGCGTTTGTTTTTTATTTCAGCAAGCAAAAAAAAGGATACCAGGTAGCCTCGCTACGCTGATATTTTGGTCGTTAATATATAAAATGTCTCTTTATAAAAAAAAATTATTTTTTTTCTTTGCACATTGCCGAATAGTGTGGTATCCTCTGCAGGTTTTTTAGATAAGAAGGGAAATATGAAAAAGCTATTTTTAGTGAAACCACTTTTGGTAACAACAGCGTTGGTGTGTTGGCATTCAGCGGATGCTATGAAACCCGCGGATGCTATGCAACCTGGTGGTATTGGTGATATTATCGAAGGTCGTGTTTTGGATCGTATTCTCCCCACATGTGTCAGACTTACGGATACACAATATTACCATGATGATGAATTGTTGAAACATACACGCAGACTTGATAACCATGCAAATAGACTTGCAGAGTATGAGGCACGTTTCAGGCAAGTGGAAAGGTTGCGAGCAGATCTGGATGAGGAAAGACAAAAAACGCAGCAGCTTACTGAGTCCATGGCAGCGATGCAAGTAATGCTAACTGAGCAAGGACGAAAATTACAGCAGTTGGAAGCATTTTTAGGGCAGTTTCAAGAAACTCGAGCAAACGGATAGAAGGAAAGCAGCAGCAGTGAACGCACAAATTATTGGATCACCGTCAAACTATGAAAGACAAGATGCAACAACATAAGACTATGCCAACAATTGATTGGAGCAGAAAGGCAGAGATCAAATCCTCATCGCGCCTGATGTCTTGCTTTCAGGTATATTAGATTCTCACAAAAACTTGGTTTTACGGGGAAAATATCGTGCGACGGCATAATTATCGCATGATACATGAAAATAAATAAAGCGGATGTTTAAAAAGTGGCTCACTTTATAACACATTCCAAGTAAAAAAAGGCGATAGGATAGGAGCGCATTGGCTGAGTTTAATTTATGTCGAAACCAGATAATAAGCTTGGGCGGGGTTGTTAGTTAAAGGTAGGTTGGGTCGAAGAATGTGTTGATTTTTCAGCCTCCTGCCTGGATGTAGCAAGGCTATAGGTGAGTTTCACTAAAGGCTGATATAGCCGCCAATGATAAGCACTGAAAAATTGGCAATTTCATTGACATTATATCTATTTTAGGGATTGCCCAATAAAGATAGATGGCATCTAATAAAATCTTTGAGTTTTTCAGCAAAACTGCCAATCACAACTAATGTTGCCAGTAACAGTGTAATTCGTTGAAAAACAAACAGATTTTCTATGTCTTGTTATACTTATTGGGCAATCCCACAGTACAACTGTCTCTGTTAATGTCGTAAAAAATTTGATAGACTTCCACGTATCTTTATGTGTAGAGGGCAACATGTCTTCCAAAAATCCGTGGGAAAATGATGAGAATCCGTGGGGAAAAAAACGTTCGACTGATGATCAGTTAAAAAATTTTGCTGAGAAATTCAAAAAAAGCATTGGGCGTTGCAAAAAAGATTTTGAGCCTTCGTGGAATCTCGCCTATTTAATCATCGCCGCTATCGGCTTACTATACGTTGGATCAGGGTTCTATCAGGTTCAGCACGATCAGCGGGGAGTGGTGCTGCGATTCGGAAAGTGGGTGCGTACTGTCGGTCCGGGTCTTCAATATATTCTGCCTCACCCCTTTGAAACTATCATTCTGCAAAAGGTAACGAAAGTAAATCAGATAGACGTTGGTTCGTTTTTCAGAAATCAACAGGAAGAAAGTCTAGTTCTCACCGGTGACTCAAATCTTGCCAACGTAAGTTTTAGCGTTCTTTGGAAAATAAAAGACGATGGCGTAGAGGATTATCTCTTCAACGCTAAAACTCCGGAAGTAACGGTCCGAGCCGTAGCTGAAAGCGTAATGCGGGAGATGGTAGGTCAAACTCCATTCACCTATGTTCAAACTGAAGGACGCGGGAAGATACAGCAAAAGGTAAAGAAGAGTTTGCAGGCTCTAATGGACGAATATAAAATGGGCATAGAGATTGTTCGTGTCGAGCTGCAGCGAGTGGAGCCGCCGTTGTCTGTGATCGATTCGTTTCGAGATGTAGAGAGAGCACAAGCGGAGCAACAAAGCGAAAAAAACAAGGCAGACGCCTATGCTCGTGACACGAGCGCGAGAACGCGAGGATTAATTGCCGAAAAACTTAATAACGGAGAAGCCACCAAGCGTTCTATAATAGAAACAGCTCGTGGTGAGACGGCAATATTTATCTCTGCCTATGAGCAGTACAAACTCGCTCCGGACATTGTTTCAAAGCGTCTATATATAGAAAACATGAGGGATATCTATAAAAATGTGAACAAAATTGTTGTGAGTAACGACGTAAAAGTCATGCCATATATGCCGTTAACTGAGCTATACAAAAATAAGGAAGGGGTTTAGATCATGAATATAAAAACCACGTCTTGTTTCATTGTCTTGTTTGTTGTTTTGATTTTCGATGGAATGATGTTTACGGTTAATCAGGTAGAGCAAGTTGTCGTCACCAGATTAGGAAAGCCGGTTCGAGTCATAAAAGACCCTGGCTTGCATTTCAAGATTCCATTGTTAGAAACCGTGGCATTTTTTGATAAAAGATTGATGAGCGTGGAGCTATCGACGCTAGAAGTCACTCTTGGAGACAAAAGACGCATCATGGTTGATGCTTTCGGGCGGTATATTATTACGGATCCGCTGAAGTTTTACCAATCTGTCGGTAGCGAGCATGGCGTTTTGAATAGACTAAATCCCGTGGTGTTGGGTAGTTTGAGTAGCGTGCTAGGGGAAGAGAACTTATCGTCATTGCAATCGGACACGAGAATTGCCACTATGAATAAAATTCGTGACGAAGTCAACAAAGCGGCACAGGGCTTTGGTATACGAGTGGTGGATGTGCGAATTCGCAAAATGGATCTGCCGCCCCAAAACAGCGAAGCCATTTGCAAACGCATGATTAGCGAACGGGAACGAGAAGCTCGAGAGCTTCGAGCCAAGGGTATTGAAATGGCGCAGATTATAAAATCGACGGCGGATAGAAAAAACGCCATAGCCCTTTCGGAAGCAAATACCAAAGTGCAGCTTTTAATTGCCCAGGGGGAATTTGAGGCAAATAAAATATATACGGACGCATACTCAAAGGATAAGGTCTTTTTTGAATTTTTCATATCATTGATGGCATATCGTTCGTCGTTCAGTTCCAAGAATTCAACCTTTGTTATTTCGCCTACTGGCGCTTTTTTTAAAGTAATGAGGGAAATTTGAAATATCTAATACCATTGGCGATGACTGTGATGGTCGCGCCGGGCGCCGCTCGGGGTGCAATTAAAGGAGAAGTAATTCGAAATCTGATAGACTGTGTCGTTGACGTTATTGTGCTTGAGGAAAATGATACTGCAGCAGATGGAATTAGAAGAGGTAGCAGAAAAAGCGCCGCTAACGGATCCGGATTCATTATTGACGCCAGCGGCTTTATTGTGACTAATTGCCATGTGATCGACTCAGCCGTCAAAATAACGATCAGTCTATCTGACGGCAGCGTGTATTCTGCCAGAGTCGTTGGTAAAGACGAGCATTCGGATGTCGCGTTGCTTAAAATAGAGGCTGATGTGAAGCTTCCATCCGTTCAATTTGCGGATTCGGATTCGATTGAAATTGGAGAGCCGGTTATCGCGATAGGAAATCCTCTCGGATTTGGGAGAACTGTAACGTCGGGAATTATTTCCTACAAAGGACGAAGTCTAGCTGATAAGATTGCTGAGCTAGGCGCCGGAGGAGATATGGTTTCCTACCTCCAAACGGATGCGGCCGTTAGCTTTGGTAATTCTGGAGGACCGCTGTTCACCAATAAAGCGGAAGTGGTGGGCATGGTGACGGTGTTTTGCACAGATGGTCTTCAAGGCACTGGAATTAATTTTGCTATACCATCGAACACTCTCAAAAAGGTCATAAAAGAGCTAAAAGTTCATGGAAAAATGCTACGTAGCTGGTTGGGTATTAGCGTTGCGCCATTAGGGAAAAGGGCGGCGCGAGCGATGGGTCTAGAGAAGCAAAACGGCTACGCAGTCGTTCGCGTAGACGAAAATTCTCCAGCGGCGGTGGCAGGTCTTCAGGCGGGAGATATTTTAACTTCATTAAATGATGAAAATATTTCAGACAGTACAGATTCTGAGCTTATGCTCAGTAGTCTTCCAATTGGAAGAATCATACCCGTACAAATTATAAGACATGGTACGGAAATGAAGCTAAGCGTTACAGTTGGAATCAGAACAGATGATAATCTTAATTTCGGGACAGAAGATCCACGATGGAAAGAAGGAATATCGCGTGAAGAAATCAAATGCCTTGGCATCTGCGTGGCGGAATTAACATCAGACTTACGGAAAAAGTTTGATATCCCCGACAGTGTAAAAGGCGTGCTGATATCCGGAGTTAATGATTCATTGGATGACAGCATTTCCGTGGGGAACGTAATCTTAACGATAAATCAATCCAGCGTCGTCTCCGTGGCAAGTCTTAAAAAAGAATTGTATGGGCTAGCCCAAAAACCAAGCATAATCAAAACTCGAGAGCTTGCCGCTTTCGTCTACGATCCGCAGACCCGCAGATCTCAATATGTTCCGCTGCATTTTGACCCGACAATCGGCGTAAACGCAGAAAAAAAGTCCGATGTGTCCAAGGCAAAAGATGGCGTGAAAGCGAAGTGGTCTCTAATATAATTGTCATCGCCGGACCAACCGCATCCGGGAAATCGACTCTGGCAGTGCGGTATGTCTGGTATTTGCGCAACAATTATGGCATCGATGCGGAGATCATCAATGCTGATAGCGTCCAGCTCTATGATGAATTAAAAATCTTGACAGCTCATCCCTCCGCCACCCTATTGGGTTTGGCAAATCATCATTTGTACGGTGTGCTGTCGCCACAGAGTTCCTTTTCGGCAGCGGATTGGCTATGGTTAGCCAGAGAAAAGATTCAGCGTCTACATCAGCAGAACAAAATTGCCATAGTTTGTGGAGGGACGGGGCTATATATTGGCGCATTACTCAATGGCATTTCCAATATTCCTTCCATTCCTTGGGAATTCCGAAATGAAGCCATTAGAAAGTTTCAACAAATGGGGCGAGACGATTTTTTTAATCTCCTCGTTGCGTTGGATCCTGAATTATGCAAAACGCTGCATAAAAACAACACCCAGAGAATTTTGAGAGCCTATGAGGTGATTTCCTGCACCGGCAAGCCTCTTTCCCAGTGGTGGCGGGAAGAACGCAGCGCCGGATACAAAGCATTTACGATGGTTCTATTACCTCCACGCGATAAACTTCGCGAGCGGTGCCTGCTCCGCATAGAAAAGATGATACAAACTGGTGCCATTGAGGAGATAAGGAGCTTTATTGAAAAATATCCTAATTATTCTGGATCTCTCGACAAAATCATTGGTTATCACGAGTTAATTTCATTCCTACGGTGCGAAATTTCGCTGGACGAGTGTGTGCAGCAAATGCATACGAGGACTGGGCAGTATGCAAAAAGGCAATACACGTGGTTTCGTCACAGTCTCCAGTCAGACCATACATTTCAGGATTTTGGAGAAAGGATACAATTACTGACGGAAACAGCTTTGTCAGTGTCATAACACCATCATTGAGAAGGTGTGCATAAGGCATTATCAATGACGACCGTGTCTAAAGCCGGAGGTTTGGAGTTACGCTTGGAAAGCGGTCCTTAAGAGTGAACTCAAAATTCAGATATTTTGAAGTTATCAATTTTGTGATGAATTTCCTGATTTTCGATTTTTATCTTCCGCATTGACGTTACCGACTGTTACAACAAAATACACCCTAGCCCATAGATGTTGCCTCCAATACTTCTTTCTTAATTGCTCAAATTCTTGCTACAATTTTGCTCTTTCATTATTCCATCTGCACTAATACTAAAGTAATCGCCTAAGGGCGAGAGCATTAATCCATCCCTGGTAACTACGTAAAAAACGACTTTATATAAGAGCGGGACTAGCAGAAGTGTTAATTCTATTCAGTTATTTTCTTTTCCTTCTTTTTAGTTCTTCTTCCGTTTTTCCCATGTTGAATATGTACTCCTTTAGAACGTCAGAGGGGCATCCTTCAACTTTAACCTTTGAAAGAATAGTTTTTCCCCATCCAGGATGGTAAAGCGTTTACTGCGAGTCGTTCCAACTGGGAACCTTTCTCAAATTTATGGATTTTAATTTTGGACATTTGTCGAAGCATAATGCGCCAATGGACTTCACACTTTTTGGAATAATTATAGATTTCAGGCTCTGGCAGTCACTAAATGCTTCTTCTTCGAATCGGTCTACGCAGGAATTGGCATCAAATACTATAATTCTAGGTTTTCGCAACTTGCAAAAGAGTTTCTTTCAATTTTTTTTTACATTTCTCGGAATATTTACAGATTTCAGCGACTTACAGCCCTTGAATGCATTACCGTCGATGCCTACTAGTTGGGAATTAGCACCAAACACCACAGATTCTAGATTTATACAACCGGAAAACGCATACATACTGATTAGCCTCACGCTTTTCGGAATGATTATAGATTCCAGCTGAGTACAGCCTTCAAATCCTCCCAATTCTCTTACCCGAGAACCGTCCTCGAATACTACGGATCTTAGTTTTTTACAACCAAAATTCCTACTGATACTATATATACCTTTGGGAATGAACAAAAAATCAATCGAAGATCTTATTTTCTCGATGTCGCGGCGACTAGTTATTCCATCTCGTTCAAAACAACTGCGGTTTTTTTTGCCTTCCTGCAATGCTCCTATTATTTTTCCTGAATTGTACGAACGTATAATATTGATATCTTCTCCAAAAAGTTTACGAAGTTCATTATCTGTAATTTCCGCCTCCTGCTGTTGCAGGCCTCCTTCCCCCCACATCCGTTGACGCACCATAGGTGGCGTATGTAATTCCTGGAATGAGCTGCGTTATTACAGCCATCATTATAATTTCCTTCATAGCTTCGTCCTTCTAAAAAAAATAATATGCATACAACATCAATAAAGTATAAATATTAATAATTGTTGAAGTTGCGGAGATATTTCATATTTCAGAGAAAACGATTAGGAATTGGGTAAAACAAAGGAAGAAAACAGGCAATCTCCAGAAGAAGAGTCCCGAAAGGAAGGCATTTAAGCTGGA
>JAITDT010000011.1 GCA_031282425.1 Holosporaceae bacterium
GCGTCAAAAAAAACGATGAGGAGGTTATGAACGTTCTAGACGGATTTGCCGTAACTTACCAGATAATCCTCACGAAAGTTGATAAAATTGTAGAATCAACAGACATTGTCCAACGGATGGAAGCGCAAATAGCCAATCGTCCAGCAGCTCATCCGACTATTATTTTAACCAGCGCAGAAAAATTTATAGGCATCAGAGAAGTCCAAATGGAAATTCTAAAATTCACCTGTTAATGGTCGTTTTTGCAATTCCTAATAACGAAGTGGTTGTCTTGTAAATAAAAAAGTATTACCTTTATAATATTATGGAGGTAGATAATGAGAGCGAAAGTTGCTAAGAAGGATCTTCTGCCAGCTATTTTACGTATGGTTAGCGTAGCGAATAAAAAGTCTGTTGTTCCGATATTATCGCATGTTCTGCTGGATTTTCGAGAATCGAGCCTAAAATTGAAGGCAACGGATTTAGATCACTCCATAATAGAAGATGTTCCGGCGGAGGTTGATACCGTTGGGATAGTTGCAGCGCCGGTTGTTACTCTCAGCGAGATTGTACGGAAGTCTTCCGATACGGCAACTCTGGAATTTTCCATCGCCGATAAGGGAAGCAAACTTGTTGTAATCGCAGAAAAATCCAAGTTCGAACTATCGGCATTGGATCCAACTGATTTTCCGGAAATAGCTTTGGTGAAGGGAACCTGTAACTTCAATGTAAAATCTGCGGATTTTAATAAATTAATCAATAGAACGAAGTTTTCCATCTCTCCGGAGGAAAATCGGCATAATTTAAATGGTATTTTTTTTCACAAAGAAGATGATAAGCTAAAGGCCGTGTCCACAGATGGTCATCGACTATCCATTTCCCATATAAATGTAAATACCAAAGAGAATATCCAGGGAATAATAGTTTCCAAAAAAACGGTTTTTGAAATAAAAAAGATGCTAGATCTTTTTCAAGACGAGGTGTCGATAACTTTTAACGCCAATCAGATTCAATTTGTTATGGGAGATGTAATATTTATTTCAAAGTTGGTGGATGGAAATTTCCCCGACTACAAAAGAGTTATTCCAGAAATGACAGGGGAGTTCTTCATTATCAAAAGATCTGATTTCCTTGAAATTGTCGATCGAGTAGCCGTAATATCCGACGATAAAGTTAGATCCGTTAAATTGGAGTTGAGCAAGAATAATTTTTCTTGCTTTGTGGCCAATAGCAAAGTTGGTAGTGGAAGGGACGAGGTGGACGTATCCTACTCCGGTCAGGGATGGAGTGCTGGATTTAACGCTAGCTACCTATTGGATGTCGCTCAGACGCTACAGGGTGAATCTCTCAAAATTTTTGTGAAAGAGTCGTTATCTCCGATATTAATCATGGATGAGTCCGAACCGGAATCTTTGTTTGTGATCATGCCAATGAGAATCTGAACCTTTGTCGGCGGATGTTCTTGGGCTGTGCTGTAAAAATTTTCGTTCTTACGGAACGCTGGTTTTAAATTTTTCTTCTAGATTCGTTGTTTTTTATGGAGAAAATGGCGCTGGAAAGACCAATATATTGGAAGCGATCTCTTTGTTTTCCTCCGATAGAGGGTTACGAAAAGCGCCGATTGCGGATTTAAATTCCATTAAAGCCTTGCCTTTTTCCTGGAATTTAGAGTTGGTCTTAGAAAAAAATCACTGCAAGACTTTTCTGTCTACAAACGCTCAAAATGGGAGAAAATGCGCAAAAATAGACAGCGCGTTGGTCGATTCTCTTGCAAAATTTGAAGAAATTATATGGATTCTGTGGTTAACGCCTAGTATGAACAACATTTTTGTGGGACCGGTAGCAGATCGACGAAGTTTTTTCGATCATTTGGTCAGTGGCTACGACAAAAAATATAAATATGTTCTAAAAACTCTTTCTAAATTACAGAAGGAAAGATTGCATGTAATTTTTCATCAAAAAGATGGGATCTGGCTTGATATTCTCGAGAAAAAAATCGCAGAAGAAAATATAAAAATCATTAAATCGCGTCTTGAGTTTATAAAAGTAATAAATGAGACGTTCAAAGATTATTCGTCGGATTTCTTGAGACCACGTATTAGTATTGAAGGGACAGTAGAGAAAATATATGAAACTTTTTCCGAGGAAGATGCGCTACTAGAAATAGCGAACATTTTAAAATGCGATAGACTCATGGATTTAGAAAAACAAACAACAACTATCAGCTGTCAAAAGACATTCTGGCAGGTGGAACACCCCAAAACGTCTTTGGCGGCAGAAAAATGCTCTACCGGCGAGCAAAAAGCATTTTTAATTTCTCTGGTTTTAGCTACTGTAAGAATCTATCAGAAAATACGATCTGGTATACCCGTACTATTGCTGGATGACCTCATGGTGCACTTCGATGCCGTCAGCCGAAAAAACCTCGGAGCTGAACTTTTATCCATGGATGTTCAGACATTTTTTACTGGGACGGATAAGAGTTTGTTTGAGGAATTTTTGGAAATAGCTCAAGTATACCTGGTGAAAAAGTCAATTTGTGCCGAGGTATAGCAGTGAGCATATTGTTTTTTTTCTGATTTTTTATTAAAAATTAATACAATTTAACTTGTTTTCCAAAATACTTTGTGATGATAATAAAAATGATCAGTGAGATTTTCGTATGAAAACTTGGTCTAGGATTGATTTAATTGGCTTATTCTTTTTAATTTTTGGAATAATTACTTTTGTATTCTCAAATTCTGATCTACTGACTTCGCTCATGCTGTTAATATCTGCGGTTGTTTTTTTGCATAGTATCTACAATGCCAAGTATGATTCCGCTAAATATTTAGATATTTTATGCCATTATCAGGCGGTTCTATCGTCGTCTGCCGACGGATGGATCGCCTGGAACATAAATAATGAATACGTAGCTTCTTCAAAAGTTCTAAGAGCATTATTTGATATTAAGCAAAGTGAAAACATTTATATGACCGATATCCTGTCAGCGCTTCAATCCAAAGATGCGGAAAATTTATCTCTTCATTTCAATAAATTAAGAAAAGAAGGCGCTAATTTTAAATTGATGGTCAAAACAACAGCAGGAGAACGTAAGATAGAAATCTGCGGCGCGCGAATGATCATAGGGTGCGTAGAAACCATATCATTTTGGTGCGCTGATGTTACAAAATCGTCCACTGTAACCGAATCCATGAAGGAGGAACTTCATTTAATTCACCAAAAAGTGGAGTCCATGCGCGAAATTCTTGATACGCTACCAATCCCTATCTGGAGACGCAATAAAAATCTTAACATAATCTATTGCAATAAAACCTATTCGGATTATTTAGAAAGCACAGTGGAAAAGGTTTTGGCTGCCAACACTCCTTTGATACCGGGCAATTTGTTTGGTCAAGGACATTCGCTGGCGGAAAATGCTAAAAAATCCAATCGACCTCAATCCATAGCTCAATTCATTACGATTAATGGAGCAAGAAAAAGGATATTACTGCACGAATGTCCGGTTTCCAAAGAAGCCTTCGTCGGATACGCCAATGACGTCACATCAGAAGAAACCCTTACTGCCAGTTTGGATAAGGTCGTCACCGCCAATTGTGAAATGCTGGAACATCTCCCTATTGCAATCGTGATATTCGGAGAAAACGCTCGCGTCACATTTTTCAATAGCGCGTATCAACGTTTAATGAAATTGGAATCTGGTTGGCTGCACTCCCAACCAACCTACGGCGAAGTATTGGATGAATTGAGAAATAATAGACAGTTAGCGGAGCAGGCGGATTATCAAGCCTATAAAAAGTCTCAATTGACGCTGTTTACTTCCATCCAAGCTCCAACTCATGAGCTAATTCACCTACCTAATGGGAAAACATTACGCTTACTAGTCGCGCCATATCAGCTAGGCGGATTATTTTTTATGTACGAAGACGTTACCGATTCTCTTGTCTTACAGCGCAAAAACAACACGTTGTTGGCTGTGCAAAAAGAAACCATCAATAATTTATATGAAGGAATAATGGTTTATGGCAGTGATAATAGGTTAAAAATTATCAATAACGCCATGCAAAAAATTTGGAAACTTGATAAATCGCTGGCCGATCTCAAAGGAATGCATATTTCTGAAATATTAACCCTCATAAAGGATCAATTGGACTACGGAACCAGCTGGGAGGAATTTAGAGAAGCCGCTCTAAGTAATCTTACCGATAGAATTGTTAAAACTGGAAAACTTACCAAAAAAGACGGTTCCATAATTTTATTTTCTTACGTCCCGTTGCCGGATGGGGCTCATATGCACAGTCTTACCGACGTAACCGACACCTATATGGTTGAAAGAGCTGTAATTGAGAAAAATCAAGCGCTGAAAATAGCCCAAGAACTCAGATTTGAATTTGTATCTGGGATTTCAATTGAACTTAAGGAGCCTCTAAACCTATTAATCGGTTTCTCGGAATTGTTGCTTCATCAATATTTTGGAGTTTTAAACGAAAAGCAACTCGAATACTGTCAGTGCATATTGGAGGCGTCAAATCATTTGCATCGCCTCATTACGGATTTGCTAGAAATGGTTTCCATAGACATAGATTCTCCTAGTCTGGATCTATCATCATTTTATATCAAGGATGCCGTAGATGAAGTTGTTAATAGTTTAGAAAAAAGGATTAATGAAAAAAACATAAGCATAATAAAGATTTATCCGGAGCAAAATATAGAATTTAACGGAGATAAAATCCGCATCAAACAGGCGATATATAACATACTAACGAATGCTATCCAAGCTTCGTCGCTGCAAGGGAAGATAAACATTATAATCACCAGTGACGGCGATAATCTAAAAATCATAATAAAAGACGACGTTGCACGATTTTTTCACAATAAAAATGACAATGTTTTTAAACGCTCACCAAAGGAAATGATTAATTTTCTCAATGGCGAAAGCGGCGTTGGCCTACCGTTGGTTCGCTCTCTGATAGAATTTCATGGCGGCACTTTGAAAATTAACTCCACTCAGGAGGAAGGAACATGTGTTATTTGCACTCTTCCGGTTGTACCTAAAGTAAAGTAGCGGCCAATCCTCTTATTGATCGCTTTTTCGATGATTCTGTCCACCAATAATTATTGAGCCCACCACTCCAACTCCGCGTCCCCAAAGTAGGTATTTCGTGCCCTTTTCTTCACTACCGGAAATGCGAGTGTTACTTTTTCCGAAAAAAAATAATCTCCCGCTGAAGTTCGAAAAAGGATAATCGCAAACAAATGTGAGAACAAATATCGTTCCGAAAGGGATTATCACCTTGCCATCTATGTAGGACTTCATTTGTGGAATATTATCCACGGCCTTGGCGGCACTATGTTTAATTAATGCGTCGGAGCTAGGAATATATTCAAGCGGTTCGGCGCCAATGTCCAGATGAGCGTTATCGCTTCCGTACTCCGGCCATACAATGTCCTCTCCGCCGTATGGGGTTTCTTCACACATTTTGTCCGGGCTTTCGTAAAATCTGAACCAGTATCTGATATTGTCCATTGGAATATAGGGAGGGCGATATTTTTCAATAATTTTGTCAAAATTTCCCTTATTACCATTAGCGATGAAATCGAATGTTGCTTCGGTTGAGATTGCAGCCATTGCCGCCGCTGTTTCGTTGATTTTCATTAACTCGATTATAAAAAATATCATACATAAAAATATCGGAATAGCGAGGACAGCTTCTAAAATTATTGCGCCACGAGAAGTTGATTTGCGCTGCATGCGTGAACAAATTCTGGATATTTTGTACAACTTTTTTTCTGAATGTTTATCTTTTTTCTGTGGCATTGAATGTCTTCATAAACGCTTCTGGAATTATGAACCAATTGTGTCAACAAAAAATTAATACTCTGCAGTATTTTCCATTTGACAATTAATAATTCTTTAATTATAATAAATTTATTTTATGGGGCAAATATGATCGGAAAGAAAATTAGCATATTTATATATGCTTTAAGTGCGCTTTTGGCAACTGTCGCGCATTTTAATGTTGCTACTATGCGGCCCTTAGCGAATACGATAGTTACAGGTGGCGGCTCTCATAGCTATAGGCTTAGTGACGAAGAGTTAGCGGCAGCTCAACCTAAAAACGATGCAACACGGCAACACCTGTGGCAGGAGCCTGCAAGCCTCGTCTTTTTGTTGGGTTTAGCCGTGGTTCTGACAGGCCTTTGGAAGAATTGCCAGATGTTGATGGAATTACGGTAAGTGCTCTGTCAGCATATCGGGGAGATCATTTCCGTATCGATCTATGGGATCGCCCAGTGGTTGATGCAAATATACCGAATGATTCAATGGAGTTTATCATGTTTGCGCACATTACATTGACATACTTATCATGGGGCGTATTGGAAAATCTAAGTAGAAAGCTAAGGCCGAACGGCTTAATGTTAGTGCAAGGTATAAATGATCCTGCTTCGTTTTTTCAATTTTTAGATGCGCCAAATCCTGGCAAATTTAGTACCAGGGTAGTGGGGTTTCTTTCACCTGAAGGAGGACATTATTTCGGAAGGTCTTTTGAGTCTAAGTTGCAAGGAGCTGGCATTCCCTACATTGAGAAAGATAGACGGTCCTATTGCGAGATTATTGGATTTAGTAAGGTGAATTTGTATCGTAGCAAATATGGTGTGACAGCAGATGAACTTGGTACGGCTTTCATTCACGATCATTGCGTAATGGAAATTAAAGCAAACTAAGCGGAGCAATATGTATTAGCTTTTTGCTGGCCGGAAACAGTATAAGAAAAGCATCAAGAATTTTTCATTTATCGCCTGAAATTGAAACCGCAATATCCTCTGCAACAGTGATATCTTAAAATACTTGTCAGATACAGCATTTTCGTCTAGATTTTTCCGTGAGGTTGTCGTATAAACAACACGGAGTTTAATTTAGGGGTTATGGCATATTCATTAAAATTCAGAGAAGAAATTATGGAGTACATAGATGGATTTCACACGTACGTTGAAGTTGCGGAGATATTTCATATTTCAG
>JAITDT010000059.1 GCA_031282425.1 Holosporaceae bacterium
GATTTAAATCCAATAGAACATTTTTGGGATTGGATGAAAAATAAAGTCAGATATACTGCCCATTTATATGAAACACTAGAACTTGCCGTTATGGCTGCGGTGAATTCTAAGTGAAAATGGTATAGCACCACCAAATTGCAATATAGGATTAAAATCCTTCGACAAGTACTGTGTCCAGAGAGGTACTAGGATCTCTTCACTCACTCCAGGCGCACAATCAGATCCGCAACATGTTTTGCTTTTATTCCCTCGCAGCTAAATATCGCCGCTAACATACTGCCGAACATCATTGCTCCAACGGTTCCAATAGTTTTTTTCATATTAACCTCCTGATGATAAAAACTATTTTCAATATATCAAAAAAAAAAATTCAATACTTTTTGTTGAAGCGGTTTTAGGGAAATGGCCAAAAACAGACTTGTGAAGTTACGAAGTTCATATGGTGACAAATTCTACCTACACTTGAAGGAAATCGAATAGCACTTTAAACTATAGGCATGAGAATATTTACAAATCGTTCTTAAAGGTGCATAAAATTATTGGCGTGAATTATGGATTAGAGCATTTATTCCGCAATTGGGCATCACAGAGTATTAGCTTCCGCGCTATTGTTATTTGCTTATTTTGATGTTAGGTTCTGTGTCGGTTGTGCTATTGCATGATATAGCCTGTGTGGCGGAATGGTAGACGCTACAGACTTAAAATCTGTTGCCTTCTTGGGCGTGTGGGTTCGAGTCCCTCCATGGGCACCATGCTTCGTTGTATATGGTAGGATTATAGATTAAATTTTCCGCTTGTAAATTAAGCTTACGTAAGTCGCGAAGAGGCCAGAAAAATGATGCAGAACCACGTTCTTTAAAACAAATCTTGTGTTACAATTTTTTTTAGGAGAGGTGACAGAGTGGTCGAATGTGACGGTCTCGAAAACCGTTGTGCGCCTAAATCGCACCGTGGGTCCGAATCCCACCCTCTCCGCCGTTTAATTTTAGGAAAAGCGATCCTTACTTCTTATGAAAGCTGTCGAAACTAATAATATTGCCATCTTCGGTGGGCTTAGTGGCGACGATATTTTTTGTTGGTTCTTCCGGATCGGTGTTATCCGTAAAAGACGGCGTAAATTGCAGCGCAAACTTTACGGATGGATCAACAAAGGCGGTTAGGGCGGAAAACGGAATCTTGAGATTTTCCTGGATTCCGTTAAAACTTAAATCCACGCTAAACGCATCTGCAAAAACCTTCAGATTCCAGAATTGATACTGGATCACTATCATAACCTCTTCCGGATGTCGCTCTTTTAAAAAAGCTGGAATTTTAACACTCGGATGATCTGTGCGAAACTTGATATAAAAATGATGATTTCCCGGCAATCCATTTGTAGATACGTCTTCTAAAACTTTCTTAACGACGGAAACAAGGGCTTTCTGCACTAATTCATCATATTTAAAGCCGTTCATCTTTATCTCCAGATCTACCTGGGGCGAGTGATCGGAATCGAACCGACGACCTCCAGAGCCACAACCTGGCGCTCTAGCCGATTGAGCTACACTCGCCATAATATCGTTTTTGTACAGCTTTACAAACAAAATATCAATGGAAAAAGTTGGAAGAGAAGGTAAGCCTAAAGTAGGCTCAAAAATCGACTTTATTTATCCTATCTTCTTGGGTATTGTTATGCAGTTTGGATCGAGTGGCGTTGGGGTATGTTTCAGGTAAGAATTCATGGAAGAGGGGGACAAGGGGTTGTTTCTGCGGCAGAAATGTTGTCTGTGGCGGCGTTTCTAGAGAAGAAATTCGCGCAGGCGTTTCCCAGTTTCGGTTCCGAAAGAATGGGCGCGCCAGTTACCGCTTTCTGTAGAATTTCCGATAAAGAAATTCGATTGCGCGAGCCAATTCTTGAGCCAACCGCTGTGATAATTCAGGATAGAAGTATTATAGAATTTTCTGACGCTTTTCAAGGAGTGATAAATGGTGGCTTTGTGCTGATTAATTCTCCCGTAGATGTGCAAAATGATTTAAAAAATGTCACCGTAAAATGTATCGACGCCACTGGAATTGCTCTGGAGCATATTGGCAGACCAATTCCCAACGCCATATTATTAGGTAGCTTCGCGGCGTTGACGAGAAATATTGGGATAGACTCGGTTATTGAGGCCATAAAGGCAAAATTTGCCGGTCCTGTCGCAGAGAAAAATATCGCGGCGGCTCGGATTGCCTATGATAAAACTGTAGAGGAGATTCAATGCGGTACCAGCTAGAGGGATCGCAGGCCATCGCGAAGGCGGTAGCTTTATGTCGTCCTAAGGTTGTTTGCGCCTATCCTATTACTCCCCAAACACATGTAGTAGAAGGAATTGGGGAAGTTGTAAGAAGCGGAGAATTGTCGGATTGTAAATTTATCAATGTGGAATCCGAAATGGCAGCGTTGAGCGTAGCCATTGGATCTCAGGCAACCGGAGTACGCAGCTATACGGCAACCTCGAGTCAAGGATTATTGTATATGATGGAGGCCGTTTATAACGCTTCTGGACTTGAGTTGCCGATTGTGATGACTTTAGGAAATAGAGCTATTGGTTCTCCCATTAACATTTGGAACGATCACTCCGACGCTATGGCTGGGAGAGACTCCGGCTGGATAATGCTTTTTGCCGAAACCAATCAAGAGGCGCTAGATCTGCACATCCAAGCTTTTAAAATTGCAGAAAAGATTGGGCTTCCAGTCATGGTTTGCGTAGATGGATTCATTCTAACTCATGCCTATGAACCGGTCGACATTCCTTCTCAAAAGGAAGTGGACGCGTTCCTTCCCAGCTATGTTCCCACCGTAAGTTTAGACATTCATAAGCCATTAGCGATAGGAACTATGGTTTCGCCAGAGTATTTTATGGAAGTTCGTTATTTGGCCCATCAAAAGCAAATTGACGCTCTGCAAGTAATTTGTTGTATCGGAGAAGAGTTTAAGAAGCAGTTCGGCAGGAATTCCGGCGGTCTTTTGAGTGAGTATAAAACGGAGGATGCAGAAGTTATCGTTGTGACTTTGGGATCTATTGCCGGCACCATAAAAGATGTGATTGACGACTTGAATTCGCGAGGAAAAAAGTTTGGCGTTATTTCCATCGTCAGTTATCGACCGTTTCCAGCAGATGCATTAAAGGATTCTTTAAAAAGAGCTAAAATGGTGATTGTCGTCGAAAAAGCCTTTGCCGTCGGAATTGGAGGAATTTTGTCTCATGAAATTGAATTAATAATGAAGGATACGGAAGTTGAAGTATTTTCCATTATCGCCGGTCTCGGAGGGAGAAGCATCACAAAACCTATGCTGCAGGAATATTTTTTGAGAAAAAAGTATGAAAAAGCTACGTTTTTGGGATTAAAGAAGAAGATCATTGCCGATAAGTACGAAGTCAGAAGCTGTTCTAATCAGGAAGGGAGCGTTTGATGTCAAGTTCTACGCTGAGCGGCGAATCGTCGAAAAAGAACTCGACCATTCAATCAAGACGCAGCAGAAATAATTCTTTAACAAGCGGTCACCGTGCATGCCAAGGTTGCGGAGAAGCGTTGGGGGCAAGATGCGCCATTGACGCGGCATATCACGCTGCTGCCGGGAAAATTACCGTTGTAAATGCCACCGGATGTTTGGAGGTTTTTTCCTGTTCATTTCCGGAAAATGCTTGGAATGTGCCATGGCTGCATTCGTTGTTCGGAAATGCCGCTGCCGTGGCTACCGGAGTGGCAGCGGCATTACATAGTCAAGGCAAAGAAGATGTTCGCGTCATTGCGCAAGGCGGAGACGGAGCGACCGGCGATATTGGAATGGGATGCCTGTCCGGAATGTTCGATCGCAATGACGATGTTTTATATATTTGCTATGATAATCAAGCCTATATGAACACCGGAGTTCAAAGATCTGGAACTACTCCACCGTTAGCTAGAACCGCTACCACTGTTCCCCATAAAAATTATGCCGGCAGCGATCCGCAAACTGGCAAAAACGTGGCGCAGATTGCTATGGCGCATGAAATTCCCTATGTTGCCACCGCTAGTATCGGAAATATTCAGGATTTGGAAAAAAAAGTATCAAAGGCCATAAATATTCGCGGCTCGAAATATGTTCACGTACATGTACCCTGCCCGTTAGGATGGGGTTACGACACAGCAGAGACTATAAAAATAGCAAGATTGGCTATTCAATGCGGTTTATTTCCATTATTTGAAGCGGAATATGGAAAATTGGCAAGATCCACTGCTATTGAAGATCCGATTTCCATTGAAGATTATCTAAAACCGCAGAAAAGATTTGCGCATTTGTTTGGGAAAAATGCTTCTTCGGAATCGCTGGACATTTTGCGGAAAATTGCGAACTCCAACATAGAAAAATACAGATTAGGAAAAACTGCAGATGACTAAGCCATTTGCTACAGTTCTGGAGGCTTCAACAAGCCTCAATAATAAAACAGGCTCCTGGAGGACTAAGCGGCCAGAGTATGTGCAATCGGCTTCGCCGTGTAACGTCGTATGTCCTGCCGGAGAAGATATTCGACTTTGGCTCGCTCTTGTTAAAGCAGGAAAATTTTACGAAGCCTGGAAAATAATTACAAAAGATAACCCCTTTCCAGCTGCAATGGGGCGCATTTGCTATCACACCTGCGAAAAAATTTGCAATAGAGAGTCGTTTGACGGTGCGGTAAATATTAGCGCCATCGAGAGGTCAATAGGCGACATGGCAATTGACCAGGCATGGGGTTTTGAAAATGTTACTGTAAACAGCGGGAAAAATGTTCTTGTCGTGGGAGGCGGTCCTAGCGGACTTGCGGCAGCTTACTTTCTGAGAATGCTAGGGCACGATGTGACGGTATATGAAAATCACCTGAAGGCAGGCGGCATGATGCGCTATGGCGTACCGCGGTATAGATTATCGCGCTGCGTCCTCGATGCGGAAATCAAAAGGATTGAGAATATTGGAGTAAAAATTGTCTGTCAAAAAAAAATCACAGATATTAATGCCGAAATTGATGATTTTGATGCCATATACCTTGCGATGGGAGCGCATAAAGCGTCTCAAACGGGTGTGGAAATAAAAAATAAACCAAACATTATTGACGCTGTAGATTTATTCAAAAAAGTAGAGGATGATTTTACGAATTTTCTCAACCTTGGAAATAGGGTTTTTGTTTATGGCGGGGGAAATACAGCCATCGACGCCGCAAGAACTGCTTTGCGGTTGGGCGCGAGCGTCAAGATTATTTATAGACGCACTATCCACCAAATGCCGGCACATACAGCGGAAGTAAACGAAGCCCTAGCGGAAGGTATAGAAATACTCTGCCTTCGCACAATTAGCTGTATCGATGGCAGTAAAGTTTTTGTTAATAAAATGAATTACGACGAAGAGTATGATATTTTGACACCGTCAGGAAAAACAGAAATCCTTCATGCTGATAGTGTGATTTTTGCTATTGGCCAATCGGTAGACGTCAATGTTCTTCATGGAGCTAAAAACATAAAAATTTCCGAAAAAGGAACAATTGAAATAGATAAAAATATGACGACAGGTATTCCCAGCGTTTTTGCTGGTGGAGATGTTGTTTCGGAAAAACGTACCGTAACAAATGCGATAGGGCACGCTAAAAAAGCTGCCGGATGTATAGATGCTTATCTTCGCAATACCACGCCTCCCCTAGATATTAGAAGCGAAGTGACTAATTTAAAAAAATTGAACGTCGCATATTTTAAGAAAAGTGCAAAAATCACCGCTCCTGAATGGCAGAACATCTCGTTCGAAGAAAGAAATATTTCCTACTCGAAAAAAGAACTAATGACTGAGGCCTCACGCTGTTTTTCTTGCGGTAGTTGTTTCCATTGTGATAACTGCTATGGCTATTGCCCCGATAACGCTATAACTAAGCGGGCGAACGGAGATCTTGAAATAAACTATAATTATTGCAAGGGCTGCGGTATCTGCGCTACCGAATGCCCCTGCGGAGCCATAAAAATGGTTTCCAACGATTAAAGAAAGTTCAAGACGAGATTAGTAGAAGATCCTTATTCTCAACTTATTTCAGTTCTCCTACGAGCCTCTCTCCACAAGCATGAATGCTGCATCCCCTTGCGTAGATACATACTTATTCAATGCACCGACCGAACAAATAGATTTTGTCAAAATATCAGCAACAACATCTGCGAACTGTATATACATCCAACTCCAAATTGGCAATAACGAACGTTCCGCTGGGCTCGTACCCATTTCTTGAGCAATCAACTGCTCCTCCGAATTCCATTGGAGAGTCACGAATTTTACAGGAGGTTTGGCAAATCTCGCCACAAATCTACCTCCCAAGCTAACAGGATTCCCTTCCTCGTCAAGATCACCACAAACCACAACAGTCACTTTTGCTGCACCAAAAAATCGTCTTGCAAACGTCAATGTGTGATCAGGATAGCGATCCAAATATAAACTACTTATAACCAGCCCATTTGTATAACGCAGAGCTACCAAATCTAGTCTCCCATCCTCTCTCAGAAACCTCAACATATCATCTCCTTCGACATGTCCACTCATTTCAGCAAGTGCCTGGTCTCTGTTATATGATTCATCTATTATTCTTGAACGAAACCTTTCTGGATTCATAGGCGCACACATAATTCCACCTGGCTTCAATAACATCAGCAAATTTTCAAATCCATCACGATCGACATAACCCAAAGTACCAGGAGCGAAAAACATAAAATACACAGTATGTTCGGGAATACATGAATTCAGCCATTCTTTATTTCCAAAATTAGCGCAAAAATGATTATGCGTTTGGGGATTGGCGCCGTTTCCCTTATCTAGAGTGAAAAACCACGGATACTCAGCTGCAAGCACTTCCGTACCTTCATCTTCTGGATTCCTGGGGCATTGCCCTAAACCAATGCCAAGCACTATCTTCAGCCCTTGCGCAAACGCCATATCAAACCTTGCTCGTACGATGGCGTTATTTTCATGGACTGCATCAGACCATAGATCTACTCCAAACGGAAAATGTCCACTTTGGGCGGGATGTCCATTTTCCAATTTCTCCCGAGGAGTCATAGCACAAACACTAAAATTTATTATTAAAACCATCATTAATATGTGATACATATATTTCTCATTATTTGCTATGCTAGACAATACAATACGACTATGAGAAATAGCAAGCGAAATTTTGGATTTTTTTATCAGTCGAGCAAAATCTCTGCGAAATAGTAAATTCGTGAACATCAACCACACTTACCTTCGCCGCAGAGCCACACTTATTTTAGATTCTCTATGAACCCCTCTTCACAATCATGAATGCCGCTTCTCCTTGCGTAGATAGATACCTAGTATGCGCCCGCATCGTACGAATAGCTCCTACCCAAACACCAGTATCTGAAACGTCTCCAAACCGAGAATCTATTAAATTCCAAATGGGACATAACGCACACTCCGCTTGGTTCATGCCCCTTCCCTGAGGAGAAACCAACTGCTCTCCCGAATTAGAAACAGCCAGGAACCTTACTGGATGTTCAGAAAATTTCTTTATGAAATTCCCTGCGCTGCTAGTGGGATTCCCTGTTGCGTCAACATTTCCACAAAATATAACAGTCACTTCTGCTGCACCAAAAAGTCGTCTTGCAAACGTAAATGTGTGATCAGGATAACGATTCAGATATAGAGGCATTATTGCCTGCCCATCTGCATAATGCACAGTTGCCAAATCTAGTCTCCCATCCTCTCTCAGAAACTTCAGCATACCATCTCTTTCGACATATTCATTCACTTGAGCAAGTGCCTGATCTCTGTCACATGATCCATCTATTAATTTTGCAAAAGCCCCTTCTGGATTAATAGGCGCACACATGATTCCACTTGGCTTCAATAACATCAGCAAATTTTCCAACCCATCACGATCAACATAACAAAAAGTCCCCGGAGCGAAAAACATAAAATCCACAATCCCTTCGGGAAGACACAAATTCAGCCGTTCTTTAAGTTCAAAATTAGCGCAAAAATGATTATGCGTTTCGGGATCGGCGCCATTTCCCTTATCTAGAGTGAAAAACCCCGGATGCTCAGCTGCAAGCACTAACGTACCTTCATCTTTTGAAAGAGGCCCGGGACATTGCGCTAAACCAACACCAAGCGCTATCTTCAGCCCTTGCGCAGACGCCATATTAAACCTTGCTCGTACGATAGCGTTACTTGCGGCGATTTCAAATTCTGACGAACTTGATTCAAATGGGAAATATGCACTTTGGGCGGGATATCCATTTTCCAATTTCTCCCGAGGAGTCATAGCACAAACACTAAAATTTATTATTAGAAGCATCATTAATGTGCGATACATATCTTTCTCCTTATCCGCCACACCAAAGTAATATATATGATCACGTAAAGATGGCAAGCAAAATTTGAGATTTTTTTGTCAATATTGGTGGTCGAGCGAATGGATAGAAAAATAATAATTGTGATCTGGTGTTGAACTCAGACGATCCATCGTCCATGAAATAAGCCCAAATTAATGTCTTGAAAATGGGAAGATACTTGTGTAGAAAATACACGTGATTTTAGGAGAATAGCATGGCGGTTCCCAAGAAAAAGATTTCCAAATCTCGTCGAGACATGCGCAGATCGCATCTGGCGTTGGTTTCCACCAACGTTGTTACCTGTTCCAACTGCGGAGAATCTAAGCTACCACATCACATGTGTGATAATTGTGGAATGTATAATAATCGACAGATCCTGAAAGATAAGCGCCAATTCGCCTAATGATGCTCTCCAATAAAAAAGAAAGCATAGCTATAGACGGAATGGGGGGCGACGGAGCCCCTGCCGCCATTTTAGGAGGGCTCTCAAAGTGTTATGTATCAGATTTCCATTACATAATTTTCGGGAATGGCGATGTTTTAGAAAGGTATACTTTTCTGCTACCCAAGAATATGTCCTATGAAATTAGACATACGGACGTTGTCGTTACAGGGGATATGGATGTGCTATCCTCATTACGTTCCGGAAAGGATTCCAGTATGGGATTGGCCATTCGCGCCGTTCAGTCGGGAGAAGCTCGCGCTGTCGTATCATCTGGCAATACCGGCTTGTATATGGCCCTAGCGAAAGTGCTTTTAAAAACGATTGAATCAATAGATCGCCCTGCCATTGCCTCCGTCATACCAGGTTTGAACGGAAAGATGATCTTTTTGGATTTGGGAGCTAACACTGTGTGCACGGTAAAAAATCTTCTGGATTTCGCAATTATGGGAGAAGCGTTGGCAAGATCTGTCTTTAATAAAAAAGATATTAAGCTTGCTTTGCTGAACATAGGAACTGAGGAGTCGAAAGGTAGTGGTTTAGTAAAAAAAACTTCGGAAATTCTAAAGAAGTTCTTCAGCAATTATGTGGGATTCGTCGAGGGAGACGATCTCAGCAAGGGAAATGTCGATGTAGTTGTAACTGATGGCTTTACCGGTAATGTGGCTCTAAAAACAATGGAAGGTACCGCGAAATATTTAATCGCCGAACTGAAAAATTCGTTATCTAGTTCGTTTTTTTCTCGAGCTAGAGCGCTGTTTGCTCTGCCGTCGATTAATTCTTTCCGAAAAAAGCTTGATCCGCGTCGTTATAACGGCGCAATATTACTGGGGCTAAACGGTGTTGTTGTAAAGAGTCATGGAAATAGCGATGACGTCGGATTCGCCAATGCCGTTGGATTCACCATGAACATTTTGCAAAATAATATCTTTGATCGCATCCGGGAGCAGTTGGAAAAATCGAAAATATGTTGCGCCTATGAATATAGCGAGGAGAAATGAACTCTGTTCCAATAGGTTTAGGAATTGCAACGCCAAAAAAATGTCTAAAAAATAATGATTTCCCGCCGGGATTGGCTACATCGGACGAGTGGATTACGCAGCGAACTGGTATTCGGCAACGCTATGTGGCAGATGATGAAACTACAGCAACATTGGCCACGGCGGCGGCGCGTAACGCTCTCGATCATGCGGGAATATCTTCGGAAGAAATCGATTTAATCGTGCTAGGCACTGTTACTGGCGATTATACTTTTCCGGCAACGGCCGTTATCGTGCAAAAGAATCTGAATATTACCAAGGGAGTAGCGTTTGACGTCAATGCAGCTTGCAGTGGATTTGTTTTTGCGTTGGACGTGGCGGACGCTTATCTCAAACAAGGGAAGGCCACATGCGCCTTGGTTATCGGATCCGATACTTTTTCAAAGATATTGGACTGGACAGACAGATCAAGCTGCGTTTTATTTGGAGACGGCGCTGGCGCACTTGTACTACAGGCTCGAAAAAATACCGATCGCGGACTAATATCATCCAAAATATACTCGGACGGAAGCCACATGGATCATTTGATCACAACGGGAGGAGTTTCTACGACAGGAAATTCCGGAGTTGTAAAAATGAGAGGCCAGGAAGTATTCAAATTCGCCGTAGAAAAGTTTAGTGAATCGCTGGACGAATTGCTGAAAAATAACGACATGACCATCAACGATGTGGATTTATTAATACCTCATCAAGCAAATGCTCGTATAATTCACAAGTTGATGGAGAGCTCCGGAATTGAGAAAGAGCGGGTTTCAATTAATATTGATAAATATGCAAACACATCCGCTGCTTCCATTCCGTTGGCATTGCACGAACGAAAGAATGCGTTTTTCTCTGGGGGAGGGAGGAATACTGTGTTATTATCCGTCGGAGCAGGTTTTACTTGGGGTTCTGTTTTAATAAGATTATAATTAGCTCAAATTGGTTGTGCCTATGAAAAATAACAATAAAAAGACCTTGACTCGTTCTGATCTGGTGAATGCGCTTACGGCGGAATTTCGAGTCACGAAATTTATTGCTTCCGAAATAGTTGAGGATGTGCTCGATGAAATTAGCAGCGCTCTCATGCAAGATGAAAGTGTGAAAATTACTGGATTTGGCACATTTTCAGTGCGCCAGAAGAAAGAAAGAATGGGTAGAAATCCCAAGACCCTGAAGGATGCCGTGATAACATCCAGAAAATCGATATCTTTTAAGGCTTCTCCGATTCTTAAAAAGATCATAAACGAAAAATCATAGTGGGGATGATTATGGGATTAATGAGTGGCAAAAAAGGCATAATAATGGGCGTTGCCAATGATAAATCGCTGGCCTGGGGAGTAGCGCAAAAACTGGCAGAGCAGGATGCTCAAATGGTCTTTAGCTATCAATCGGAAATTATACGTAAGCGGGTAGAGCCGTTGGCTCAGTCCATTGGAGATGTGGAATTGATAGAATGCGACGTTGCTGAGGATGCGAGCGTTAAATCATTGCTCCAGAAATTTCATGAAAAGTACGGAAGTATTGATTTTCTTGTTCATTCCATCGCTTTTTCCGATAAGAAAGAGTTAACCGGCAAATATTTTAATACTAGTCGTGGCAATTTTTTGAACGCTATGGATATATCTTGCTATTCGTTTACATCTCTGTGCCGGCATGCTCTTGATTATTTGGCAGACAACGCGTCTATTTTGACGTTCACCTACCTTGGCGCGGAGCGAGTCATGCCCAATTACAATGTGATGGGGGTAATAAAAGCCGCTCTGGAGGCTAGTGTTAAGTATCTAGCGGTGGACTTGGGGGATAGAAACATTCGGGTTAACGGACTATCGGCCGGACCGGTAAAGACATTGGCGGCATCTGGTATAGATGATTTTCGGTACATTCTTAAGTGGAATCAGTATAATTCTCCCCTGAGAAGAAATACAACATTAGAGGATATCGGCGGCGCCGCTTTATTTTTACTTAGCGATCTATCCAGCGGCGTTACCGGAGAAATCGTACATGTCGATTCCGGTTATCACGTTGTCGGCATGAAAGCCGTCGATGCTCCAGATATCAACGCCGCTGACGCATAACTGCGCCAAGGCATAAATTTATAGAGCCAGTAAATTTTCAAGAGATTTTGAATCTGCTTTATAAAATTTGTACAATTTTCCTAAGCACCGTTAAAAACGTTAAGGTATGATGAAGAGTCATATTGTGTAGGAATGTTGTATAGGCTTTATCCATTAACGAAAATGTATTCAATGTAGAGACCCTGCCGCTAATTTTAGCGAAAACGACGCCACTAGAAGGTCGTCCCCCGAAGATAAGTTATTACACGTGTTTTTGCACCATGCTAAAATTCCAAACAAAAGAAATAGAAAAGTTCCATTTAGATTTGATAAAACTGTCTACAAATGACGATATCGAATTGAAAATCTCTTATAAAAGCTAAAAGGGAAAACAGAAGA
>JAITDT010000060.1 GCA_031282425.1 Holosporaceae bacterium
GGAATGAGGATCTTTCGGCCCCATTTGGAATGTCGTGTAATCCCTCCTTCTCCATTTGGTAACGGTTTTGTGACTAATTGCTCTCCAACAGCGTCTTCAGACTCTCTTTTTTGTATTGCCCGACGCACTGCCTCTGTCGTTCTGGCGATGCTCTGTAATATTTGGACCAACTCCTTTTCTGATCCTAATTTCTTATATTTTAACTCTACAGACCTTCCTAATCAAATCCTGGACTGCTGTAGACAGAAACAGACTGTGCTTTAGTGCATTTGAAGTCGGTGACAGTAGCTCGAAAATTCTAAGAAAATTTTGGAATAAAATAAAAAAGGCAAATAGAATTGGTTTGCACTGATGGGAATTCTTCGTACGCAAATGTTCTTGTTGAATATACCAATCTGCGACATATAGCAAAATCGGAAACTTGTCTGGAGTCGTATAATTCCGTGCTTCTTTATTACCTTACAAAACAGCATCGATTGGCGAACACCACTAATGTTACTATAAATCAGAGAAAATGCTCAAGTTGTCATTATTCTTCTGCTTAAGTGGTGCAATTCCGTAAATCTTCACTGTAGACATTCATTCCACTATATACTATCACTAATTGTATTATAAAATTATCCATTCATAGCGAATTGTGTATAATCATCTCGTTTGTGTAATCTCTACTCATTGGCTTGCTCAGCTATCTACTGGTATGTAAGACCATCGATTGCAAGGATCACATTCGCAGTCCAGGATGGCTGTTTCGGTAAAGCAGCGACGGTTTGCCTTTTCGGTTCTTGCATTGTTTCCGCAGCCTTTACAAAGCGGGAATTTTTCGCTCGCTCTCCCACCAGAAATAACAGCCAACAAAATCACCATCATAGTTTTTCATTGTGCGGTTCCTCCTGAATAAACATACCAAGAGTTGCTAATTCCCTTTATTTTGCGAAAATATGAATTTACCTATCAGCGATTCAATATCAACGGGGCCAGAAGTGTTTCCTATCTCGTCGCCCCCCTTTAGGAATGCGTCATTTCCGCCAGGCGTTAAAGATAGATACTTTTTTCCTAATAAGCCATCACTAGAGACGCTGGCACTCGTATCGTTTGGCAATTTTAAGCCTTCCAGAACAGTAAATTTAACGACAGCGAGAAAAGATGTGGGATCTATGCTCACGCCAACGATCTTTCCCACTTTTATGCCGCTGACTTTTACGTCGCCACCTTCTATCAACCCATCCGCTTTATCAAATTTTGCGGTTAGCAGATACCCATCTACGCTCTGCCAGCCTGATTTCATATACACATAATAAAAAAAGAAAGACGCAATGATTAAAACAAAAACCCCAACAACGGACTCAAACGTTCGACCTTTTTCCATGTATCACCTACAAATTCATCATATAATAAAATATTTTTTGAGAGAATAAAAACCCTTTGCGCAATATTTGTTAGGTAATCTCCGCAAGTGTGATAGCGTTCGCCATTACTCTGTTTCTTTTCGAAAAAAATGTGATATAACAAGCCGTGAAAAATCATAGGCCGCCGTGGCTCAGTGGTAGAGCGTATCCTTGGTAAGGATAAGGTCGTGAGTCCGATTCTCACCGGCGGCACCGGAGAAATATGCATTTTTGTATTAATTCTAACGATTCTCTGTTAATAATATATCGACGTTGTGAAATAGCATGGATTTTTTTGTTGATTTAGAAAATTCGTTATTGAAAAAGCGAATGTCTGCAAAACATTTCATGTTGGTATGCGTGTTCCTATTTTTTGCATTTTTTTCTATAATTATCGGAATTACCGAAGAAAATTACTGGGCTATAATTGGCATTTTTATTGCAGGACTCATATGTTGGTTCCTTTCCAAGGAAATAATCAAAATGCATCAATACAATCGCCTAATCGCCTATCAAAAAGGCATAGCGACAGCCGGCTTTGATGCGTCGTTGTTCGCATTTTTCATATTCTCGCCAAATGGCAAGTGCGTTTTCGTCAATAGAGTGGCGCAGAATCTATTTCCGGGACTAAAAATGAAGACTGTAGAAGATTTTATATTTTCCTTTGGGAAATACCCCAAAGTAGCGGAAGCTATTCGCCATCTGCAAATTGCAGCGGAAAATGTGAAACAGTCGCATGTTGATGTTCCGATAAAGTTACAGGCGACTAAATTATCGCTTTGGCGGATAGCTGTTTCCCCCATTCCGGAACACAAAGGTTATTCCGGATGGACAATCATCGACCTTACGCCATCCGCCGCTAAGATCGAATCTTTAGAAACAAATAGCATTTTCTTATCGAGCGTCATCAATAATTCTACAGTTGGATATTTTTGTTTAAATGAAGATAAAGAAATAATCTTTTGCAATAGAATTTTTTCTTCTTGGTTAAAAAATAGTGCAGAAGATGTTATAAATACTCCATTCAGTAAATATATAGTTAGAGAAAAAAGCGAAGAACTACCATCAGCGAGCGACAATGGAAAGCTTACGGATCCGTTGCCAGCTAAAATCACACTGAAATCAGAAAATGACGGAGAATTTGAAGTCATAGTCAGATACATCCTGCAGAACGACGACAGCAGCAGGGTCTACCTGGCCACAAAGGACTTACCGCAAGGAAACGATATCGTCCGGGCCTTGGGGAAGACAAAATTATATTTCGAACACATTTTTGAAGACGCTCCGGTCGGAATAGTCATAACCGAAGGAGCAGAAATCATCGGAGCTAGTAATCGCACTTTCCGTAAAATTATCGGCGCTCAAAACATGAGCGACACGTCGTTTTTAGACTATATCCTGGAGGAAGAACGCGAACCGGTAAGAGAGAAACTATATAACCTGTTGACGGCTGTAGATAAATCCGTAACGCCATTCGAAATTCATTTCAAAGCACAAGAAAAAAACACGATTATGGTCTACATCACCAAAATGGAAGGAATCGAGCACACAAAAGACAACGATAGTCTGGTGATGTATTTCATCGATATTACCGAAAGAAAAGAGCTGCAGCAGCAATTTGTTCAATCCCAAAAGATGCAGGCCGTTGGACAACTGGCGGGCGGAGTCGCACACGATTTTAATAATTTGCTCACAGCCATGATCGGCTACTGCGATCTATTATTGGAAAAATATCTGCCGACGGATCAAACTTTTAGCGACGTTATGCAGATAAAACAAAACGCCAACCGCGCGGCAAATTTGGTACGCCAGCTGTTGGCCTTCTCTCGTCAACAGACTTTACAACCACAAATTTGCAGCACGGTTGATATGCTCAACGAGCTATCGGCTTTGTTAAAACGGCTGATTGGCGCAAACATCGAACTGCGAGTTTTGCATGGAAAGAACGTCGGTTACATTAAAGTAGATCAAATACAGTTCGAGCAGGTCATAATAAATCTAGCGGTAAACGCTCGCGATGCTATGAAAGGCAAAGGAACATTAACCATTGAGACTTCTGCCTACTCTTCTTTAGAACCGAAATTTTTGCACGGCGGAACAATGCCTCCGGGAAATTATGTGTGCGTGGATGTTAGCGATGACGGATGCGGCATTGAAGAAAAAAATTTACATAGAATTTTCGATCCCTTTTATTCCTCCAAGGAAAAAGGACATGGAACCGGTCTCGGTTTGTCCACTGTCTATGGAATAGTTAACCAGACAGGCGGATTTATTTCAGTTAAGAGCGAAATTGGAAACGGAACGAAGTTTAGTTTGTATTTCCCAATGGCGATACCGCAGGAAAAGGAGGAAGTAGAGAGCAAGGAACATAAGAACGTCGATCTTACAGGTACGGGAACTATTCTGCTGGTGGAGGACGAAGACGCCGTTAGAGTGTTCAGTTCGCGAGCGCTTCGGGATAAAGGATACCGCGTAATTGAATCATCTAACGGAGAATCTGCGCTGGAAATTATCCAAAAAGGAGGCGATGAAATCGATCTGATAATTACAGACGTTATCATGCCAAAAATGGATGGTCCGACCCTTATGAAACATATCCGAGCCGTCCATCCCAATATAAAGGTCATTTTCATTTCAGGATATACGGAAGATAGTTTCCACAATTCATTGGAAAATGACGAAGGCGTGCATTTTTTGTCGAAGCCCTTTAATTTGAAAGAACTTGCTTCTAAAGTTAAAGAAGTAATTGGAGAGACCGCTAAAAACGCTTAATTTAAGGCAACTAAAATTGCAGGACACTATGCCTCGGGTAGCAGCCTTGTTTGACATTCGGCTTTTTGCTTCCAGGAGTTCTTTTCTTTTGTGAACCTATCCTGTTGGACACTGTTAGCAAACGTATATTTATGGATTCTATCACCGTAAAACTTCATAGGTTCCGGAGCTTCTGTAGGTAAAAATGTGGTCGGAAACGAAAATTCACATCGGAGGAGAGAAGACGCGATTTATGTCACTGTCACAGAAGCTCAAACTCACGATTCCAAAGTTACCGGGGAGATGATGAATTTTCTGAATCTTGACGAAATCAGAAGATTTATTGCGAATAAAGCTTACGACAAAATCAGAGTTTTGAAAGAAAACAATATTCATGCTAAAATTCCAAACAAAAGAAATAGAAAAGTTCCATTTAGATTTGATAAAACTGTCTACAAATGACGATATCGAATTGAAAATCTCTTATAAAAGCTAAAAGGGAAAACAGAAGA
>JAITDT010000067.1 GCA_031282425.1 Holosporaceae bacterium
ATCCAATAGAACATTTTTGGGATTGGATGAAAAATAAAGTCAGATATACTGCCCATTTATATGAAACACTAGAACTTGCCATTATGGCTGCGGTGAATTCTAAGTGAAAATGATATAGCGGTTAAAATAGATGAAAGTTATTTAAAATAAGTTAATTTTGTGCGAAAAAGAACTCAACATCTTTCTCGTCCTGAAAGCGAAAAATTCTGGATTAAAAAAATAGATTTAGATTAATTTTCAGACTCGATTCACTAACTCATCACCAAATCTTCTAATTTCTTTTTTAGCTGCGATTTTCCTTTGTGGACCGGTCTTCCACCATTAGAGATAGCAATATTCCAATGATCAAAAATATCACTACGGTCATCAACCCGGCTCTATAGTCGTCGGTGCTATATACTCGCACTCCATCTATAATGGCGCCGCTCCAGGACCGATTAATGATATATCCAATCAAAGGCATCAAAATTACCCCGCTCATCATAGTTGCCATATTAATAAAGCCCGAGACCGTCGCGCTGATTGATTTTGGAAACATCATTATACCTAACGGGAAAGACAGTGCCGCTCCACCGGAAAATCCCGTCAAAAAAAACAAAGCAAATGCGCTCCATAGCGACAGCTGCGTGCAAAAGATTACGATACTCATGCTTACAGCGGCTATACTTACGCCCAGCATCATTGGTTTTTTATAACTGTTCCAGAAAACGGCCAGATATGCAAATGTAGGCGCTCCCACTACCATACCGGCATATAACATATTGTTCATCAGCGTTGCCGTCGATGCATCAACGCCATATGCTTTTTTAATAAACGCCACGCCCCAGAGATCGCCTAACGCGCTCAGCGGCGCATATTGCATCATGGACAGCGTTGATAATACCAGGATCTGACGAGAGCCTACGATGGTATTAAGAGTGCGTATGATCGACATTTCACCATGATCCTTTTGACCAACGTTCCGTTCACGTACAATCATCCACAGTAGAGCCGCTAACAGCAAACCGAAAAGAGCAAACACACGCATTATGACTATCCAATCGAACTCTTTTACAAGATTCGAAACCATAACGCCGCCTATAATAGGACCGCTACACCCGATGGCGGTAGTGTAAGCGGTTTTCACTGGAACTTCGCTGCTGGGAAACCATGTGGCTATCACTTTGAGCGTCAAGAGAAAGGCAAAAGACGATCCAAAACCCAATAACATCTGCCCTAGACCAGCTATGTAGCAATTGGAGGTCGCGATAAATACCAAAACACCAATGGCACATGTCGTTGCAGCTATCGTCGTCAAGGCTTTGATGCCAACCTTGTCTATTATTATACCGGCCGGCACTTGCATAAATGTGTAAACCCAATAGTAGCAACTCGCCAATACTCCCATACCAACCGCATCTATTTGGAAATATTTCATAAATTGTTCGGTCAAGACTGTTGGAAACGCCGATCTCGCAATGAATTGGTAAAAAAGCAAAAACAACGCGGCATACCAAATGACAAACGCCAAAGTTCTATCGCTTCGATTATTGGGAGCTCCAGACATACGTTCCTCACAAAAAACAATAAATAATTATCTTATTAATATAAATCTAAGTCAATGGTGTAATTATTGGGTGGGTGGAACGACGAGAGCTAAGGTACTGTTTTGCGCTACTCAACTCCTGTGCATGTCGCAGGGCGCTCTACCTCTGCACCATCATCGTCGCCATTAAATTCCTTTAAATCTCCATGCTACTCGCTCCATTGAAACATTCTAATCACAATAGAAGACAGCGCTTTTTAGCTGCTCTAGCTCTCTTCAGAGTAACTTCCGGTCCCGCCATTTCTAGTAAAAGATCCCAATCGCCAATTTGAGAGCAAAATTGTTCCGGTATTACGTTGCTAACATTGCCATATAATGCCCGCCTTCCTTGAAAGAATTCGCTTTCTCCCAAGTATGTATCAATTACTCCCCTGTAGAAAAGAGCACAGTACTCGCTGCAGAATACCTCGTCGGTATCCTCCACAGCATTCTCATGTTTAGCTGCCCGCAGGAGTTGTAAAAATCCTTTGAGCCCTTCGTAGGATCTGCCTAGATGTGCTCTTGAAAAACTTCTGCTGTGTTCAAGAGGAACGTCGATCTCAATGCGACGCTGGTACACGGCTCCATCGTATTCTTCCAACAAAGCGGCTAGCGGACGTGCTTGCACATGCGGATATGCTCCCCGCAGTACTGTACCAACAGATCCGCTTGCTTCCATACCGAACGGCATTAAGATTTCATCATCACAAACCAGCCCTAAAATATCCCTATGCCAAGAAAATATTTCATCTCGCATAATTTTTCCGGCTTTTTCGGATATTGTACACCCAAGCCCTTTATTTTCGGCGTTCGGAGTTAACTGAAATATCATCTCATGAAGCCGTCGCGGATCTTCCAAAGCGCAGAATCCTGAATGGGTAAGATTCAAAGGATTGGGAGTATCGTTTCTGTCGGATACGAGACATATCGCCTTTCCAATTATTCCCCTAGCTGAACAATTCAACATGTCTCCATTTGACACGCTGATGAGCTCAACGTCACTGTATCGTGGATAGCAAGGATTATGTATCTGCACCGATCTGATTGGCGTCGCGTCTCTACGTGGCATCATCGCAGAGCATTGATTCATGCCTATGATCATGGCAGAAAAAAACAATACACTTTTAAAATTCATATTTATTACCTCTTTGCTAATAACGTCATTTTGACAAAAAAATTATTAATAAAAGGTAAAGAAAATAATAAAACTAATAAAAAATTAACTTTTGTGTCCTTTCGGGCACAAAAAAACGTTTTTACAGGAAGTTGAAATTTCTAGTAATAATGAAAAATATTAACGATTATTTTCGTTCCAAACGAGCATGAGTCTGATATTTTTTGAATGAGAGGAGGCGTGGATTTTGCCATATGTTCTTTTTTTGAGCGTTTCGGCTTCGAGGCGAAGCGACATTTTGCCGAAAACGGCTTTTTCCACTCCCGCTGA
>JAITDT010000053.1 GCA_031282425.1 Holosporaceae bacterium
CATCATTTTTTGGTGGAGATTCATTCTCGCCATCGTTGGAAAAATTCTCCGTTGGCAATCTGAGAACTTGACCATCTCTTACATTATAAGGATATTTAATGCCATTGATTTTGGCCAAATTGATGGGATCAATATTATAGATGTTGGCAACGTCAAACAACGTCTCTCCGCCGGATACCCTGTGGACGGCGCCTCGCACAACGTCACCCATGTCTTCATCAATTTTTATATCAACCGGAGAGAACTGATTCCTATCGCCACATCCCATTAAAAGCATGGCGATGCTCAAATATAACGCTCTACGCATTTGATGCAAATAACTCCTCTAGCTTAACAATATATTCCGAAAACTCTTGTCTATTTTGTAGCGGAGTTATCGTAATACAATTTTCTTTTTCCACAAGAACTACATCTGAATTTTCTTCTTCTTTTCTTTTGTGAGTGGCATGTATCCAGTAATATGAACGATCAACCGGATCGGTTTTCTTGTGAATATTCCATGTGACCTCCAGTCGTCCTTGACGAGCTATCTTGATGCCCTTTACGTCTCCGAAGGAAGCTTCCGGGAAATTAACGTTCATGCAAACCTGCTCTGGCCAAGGAATCGACATTAACTTTTTTATAATCATTGGAAGAAAATGATCTATCAATGGAAATTTAGACGGACTATCCTTTTCGAAATGCTGGCTAATAGCAATTGCTTTTATCCCTTGGGAAGCCGCAGCAAAAGCCGCTCCCACAGTGCCGGACATCCCAATAAAGTCCGCGATATTAGCTCCGTGATTTATGCCGGATAAAATCAAGTCCGGCTTTTTATCCTTCAGGATCTGACCAAGAGCAACAAAAACACAGTCGGCAGGAGTACCAGAGATGGAAAATTTCCTTGGAGAGAGTTCATTGATCCTCAAGATTGAATCAAATGTAACGGAGAGTCCCTTTCCACTTTGCCCCACCTCCGGCGCTACAATCCATACATCCGGAGTAACTGAATTCGCAATACGCTCGAGCGCTTTGATACCGCTGGAATTAATACTATCATCGTTAACGATCAAAATCCTCAATCCAGACAACGCCGCCTTACTAGCCATTCTTGTTCAACTCCTTTACTCCATTCATATATGGCGCCAACGCTTCCGGGATTATCACTCTTCCATCCCTGAGTTGATAATTCTCTAAGATAGCCACTATTGTTCTACCTATCGCCAATCCGGATCCATTTAGCGTGGCTACAAAACCCTTTTCAGCTGCACCACTATAGCGCGCGCCCATCCGCCGCGCCTGAAATTGTCCACACAGCGAACAGCTGGAAATTTCACGATAAGAGCCTTCGCTGGGTATCCATACTTCCAAATCATAGGTCTTTTCGGCCGAAAATCCCATATCGCCGGTGGATAACAACATCACTCGATAGGCAAGCCCAAGTTTCTTCAGGATATTCTCGGCTGCCTCTGTCATGCGCTCCAGCTCTCGTTCGCCTTCCGCCGGATGCACGATGCTTACCAGCTCCACCTTGGAAAATTGATGATTTCGTAACATGCCGCGATTGTCGCGCCCGGCTGCTCCCGCTTCAGATCGAAAGCAGGCAGAGTAGGCCGTCATACGCAGCGGTAACTGCGCCGTCGGAATAACAGACTGGCGTACCATATTCGTTAAAGGCACTTCCGCGGTGGGAATAAGCCACCTACCATCGGTAGTGGAAAATAAATCCTCCGTAAATTTCGGTAGCTGGCCGGTTCCATATACGCATTCCTCATTCACCAGAAATGGAACGCTAATTTCTTCATAGCCGAACTCCCGAACATGCATATCCAACATGAAATTTTTCAAAGCACGTTCCAGCTTGGAAATATGGCCGCGCAGAATCGTAAACCTACTGCCAGATATCTTTGCGGCCGACGAAAAATCTATCATACCTAGAGCTTCCCCGAGCTCGTAATGGGACTTCGGCGAAAAATCGAACCTAAGAGGCTCGCCAACGAGTCTAATGCAAACATTAGACGATTCATCGCTACCGACAGGCACATCTGGCAGAGGCACATTTGGGATTGTCGACAGAATTCCATTTAATTGCTCCGAAAGCAGAACTTCTTCTTTTTCTAAGTCGGATAAATTCATCTTCAGATTAGACGATTTCTGCTCCAGCGCAGTCGTATCTTCGCCGCAACCGCGAGCCATACCAATTTTTGACGCAATCTCATTGCGTTTTGACTGAAGTTGCTGCAATTTCGTCGTTATCTCTCTTTTTTTAGTATCTATATTGATTATGTCAGCAGACATGGGCCGAAAATTCCTATTGACCATCGCTTCGTCAAAAAATTTAGGATCCTCCCTTATGCGCTTTAGATCATGCATAACATACCAATTAAAAATAAAACTCTTTGTAGTCTACCATACTTCGCTTCGGAAACATATATTCTTTAAGAGATTCAGAATTGCCTTCCGCCAATAAAAACGCGGATAGTATTGTAGATATCTGAATTTCATCAAAGCTCAAAATTTTCATCGGCGCATAAAAACTCTATGGTTTTATCTTCCAAGGCAATTGCGTTTTTCAGTCGTTGTCGCTGTTCGCACTGATCTTTCCTCCACAAAAAATGGACGTTCGGTCCGGCGTCGATAGTGGTCATCGGTCCATCGCCGTTGGCTTCATAAAATCTTTTCACCGTATTAAGAATAGTTATGGTTCTCGGCTGCATATACTCAAAACCTGGAGATGATGTGTGAAACAGAGCGTGCATATCATGAAATTCTTCCCAGCATATGTGGCAAGCGTTATTCCAACAGCCATTATTTAAAGATTTTACCATGTCCGCAAGACGTTTTTTCGCCCGCTGCGGTCTTCCGCTAAAAAGCGGGCTACTTCTGACGAAATTGTGAGCTTCGCTGGATGATATCGTTTTCGGGCCGCGATCCACCAACGCCAGATCATGGTTCAGTTTGCCGATTTTTAGATCGATCTTTCTCGCGCCAGCGCCATTCCATATACTCCAGGGCGAAAAAAATGATCTACAGGATGCGCCAGATGCCTTTCGACTAATTTCACTCATTTCTTCTAATGAAAAAATAGGACTGCCCTTTATTGAGCAGATCGCCGTTATGGCGCATTTGGTTAGGGCTGCAAAACTAGACGAGGAGCTGGCTATTCCCGCTGAGTGCGGAAAATTATTGCGGGATTTTATTCGAAAAAAGCCGTCGTAACCGCATATCTTTTTTATATTTTTTAGATGTTGCAAAAATCTATCGATTGCTTCGAAGCTTAACTCCATTTCATTTATAAATTTATCGTTCTCTAGGCAATTTTCCAAGGAAACTTCCGTTGTAAATCCATCAAGCGTATATGATAGAGATGGATTGCATGGAATATTGTCGCTTTCCTTTCCCATATATTTTATCAGGGCGATATTGGAAGGCGCTCTGCTGAACCACATTCATTATTTCCCGAACTATATTCTATTCGTGCCGTTTGCGAGACGACGTTCAGCTTTTTTCAATACCAGCGTGACCCACCCCTTGTGGTCGTAACGAAATTTAAGTTTTAGCCCCAAAGATAGATACTTTTGTAAAACGTCATTTTCGTCTGACATAAATCCCGACAATACGAGAATACCCTTTTCCTTCAGGGAAGACGTAATCGCATTGCTGATGGCAATTAACGGATCTGCCAAGATATTTGCCACGACAAAATCATATAATCGGCAATCAAATTCACAGTTTTTATTTTTGATCACCTCTACTCGTGAAGTAACTCTATTGATTTCAATATTTTCCCGAGAAATTCTTGTAGCCTCCTCATCGTTGTCGTAGGCATAGACGTGACGCGCTCCAAGTTTTGCCAACGCTATGCTCAAAATTCCAGATCCACATCCAACATCCAGCGCAGTTTTGTGCTGCTTTTCATCGAAAAAAGTTTGGCAAGCAATCAGGCAAGAGCTCGTTGTTGGATGTTCTCCGGTTCCAAAAGCCGTAGCGGCTGTAATTTCCATTATAATTTTGTCGGCAGGCGCAGCTTCACTTCGCATATGCGACCCGCGTATGTAGAAATCTCCGACGGTTATGGGTCTGAAATTTTCAAAGCATTTTTGCAGCCAGTTTATTCCTGTCAATTCTAACGATTCGATCTTGGAAAAACGATAATTCCGTAAAATAGCAGAGATTTCGGATTCTGTAATTTCCTCCCCACTGAATATTTCCACAATCCATCTGCTATTTTTTTCTAAGCAGGAAGACGCGTATCCTCGCTCAAACAAAAGATCAATTATTTCGAAAGCTTCTTTTATGCTGAAGTCGCTGACGGCATATCGGATGACCTTTTCTTTCATTTGGTAATTTGAGGAGAAATCATCATCATCATTTGTTTGCCTTCTAACTGCGGCGCATTTTCGCATTTTGCTATTTCCTTTACATCATTTATCAAACGCTGAAGCAATTTTTCGCCAATTTCTTTGTGCGCGAACTCGCGACCGCGAAAACGTAACGTGACTTTTACTTTATTGCCGTCTTCTATAAATTTATTGATGTTGGTAAGCTTTACTTTATAATCGTGATCTCCGATGGACGGAGTTAATTTCACTTCTTTTATCTCAATAATCTTTTGCTTTTTCTTGGCTTCAGATTTCTTTTTTTGGAGTTCGTATTTTAGTTTTCCGTAATCAATAATCTTACAAACCGGCGGTACTGCTTGCGCCGCTATCTCTACCAGATCCAGCGCCGCTTCAGAAGCCATAGACATCGCTTCTTTTATGCCCACGATTCCTACCGGATTTCCATCTTGATCTATTAGACGCACCTGCGCAGCTGTAATCGCTCTGTTAACTCTATACTTTTCTTCTGTAAACCTACTATCTTCCAAACTTTGCTCCTCTTAAACATTTCGGGTACTAGACTACCGACCTTTCCACAAAAATCAAGTTTGAATATGTTTAAATTTAATATGTTCGAAGCTGTCCATACACGCAATCACCGTCAAAGAAATTTATTGTACTATCATGCGAAATATAGTATCTTATTTTTCGGCGATTGGTGAGGAGTTGCTATGGCTCGAGTGACCGTGGAAGACTGTGAAGATGTTGTTGCAAATAGATTTGATTTGGTGATTTTGGCCGCTCAACGAGCTAGGCAGATTATCAGTGGAGAGCCTATTACATTAGTAAGTAGAGATGAAAAAAAACCAGTTATCGCGCTGCGCGAAATTGCCGCTCAGTCTATTTCTATCGACGCGTTAAAAGAAAACGTCATAAGAAATTTCAGAACTCTTACCCCGGAAGAAGATCTCGAAGAAGATATGGAGGATATGCCGGAAACGGATACGTACAATCCCTATGTTGGATTGGAGGTAGCGGCGCTAGAATCCAGCAACCTTTCCGTAGTGGATGATGAAGAATTAGAAAATAGTTTAAATTCTTTAACAAACGTCTAGCGGCGCATTTCGCCGTAGGAGGATTGCGGCATGAGGGCGAATTTCGCTTCATATCTTTTTTTGTAATGAAGTGGAATGTTTGATGGGGGATGAGATTGTTCGATTCTTTTGCTGGTAAAATTTCCGGGATTTTCGAAAAGTTACGTAGAAGTGGAATTTTGCGGGAATCGGATGTTGATGAGGCGTTGCGAGAAATTCGGATAGCGCTTTTAGAAGCGGACGTTTCTTTGAGCGTCGCCAAAAAATTCGTTGAAGATGTGAAAGAAAAAGCCATTGGCCAGAATGTTGTAAAATCAACGTCGCCAAGCCAAACCATAACAAAAATAGTTCATGATCATCTCGTGGAATTGCTTGGTAAATCTACTCCTCTGGAAATAAACAAGAAGCCATATGCAGTCATGGTGGTTGGTCTGCAAGGAGCTGGAAAGACTACGACCGTTGGGAAATTGGCGAGTTTTTTTTCGAAAAAGAGCAAAAAAGTCGTAACAACTTCCACAGATATCTATCGCCCGGCAGCTCTGGATCAGTTGCGCGTGCTGTCCGAAAAAGTCGAGGGTACAATTTTTATATCGGCGGAAAATAATATAAGCAAGATATGCGAATCTGCCCAAGAAGCTATGAAAAATGAAAACGCGGATATTTTAATTGTAGATACGGCTGGTCGTCTTCACATAGACGAACTAAAAATGAATGAGCTTCAAGAAATTCATAAAATCGTCAATCCAGATGAAATATTTCTGGTTCTGGACGTTATGACGGGACAGGACGCATTGCATATCGCTGGGAAATTCATGGAAGCCCTACCGGTATCAGGTGTAATTTTAACGCGTACGGACGGAGACGCTCGCGGCGGCGTCGCGTTATCCATGCGTGCTTTAACCGGCTGTGAAATAAAGTTTTTATGCACGGGAGAGCAGTTGACCGACATTGAATCTTTCGATGCGGAAAAAGTCGCTGGTAGACTTCTGGGCATGGGAGACATCGTTTCCCTCGTAAAAAAAGCGCAGGAAAATTTTTCGCAGGAAGATGCGGAAGACATTGTGAAAAGAATGCAAGAGGGAATTTTTACATTCGATGATCTTGCCGAGCAAATAGAAAAGATGTCCAAGCTCGGCGGGTTGAAAACAATTTTGCAAATGCTTCCCAAGAGCAGTCAGCTGGAAAATCTAATGCAAACAGATGGAATCTCTGATAAAACTGTTAGGAGGAATTTAGCCATTATTAGAGCCATGACAAAAAAGGAAAAACAGAATTATAAGTTACTAAATGGATCCAGAAAGAAGAGAATTGCCGCTGGATCTGGAACTACCATTCAGGAAGTGAATAGATTGATCAAACAATACGAAAATTCACTGGATTTTTTCAAAAAAATGAAAAAAAGCGGTTTTAGGAAGGCAATGTTCTCCAACATAGGGCAATATGAAAACAAAATTTTTCGATGATATAGAAAGATTACGCGGATTCGCTTGTATCTTAGTCTTGATTCAACATATTGCTTGGGCGTGTCCTCTGAGGTTCACGTACAGTATTATCCCTCGGTACTTGTTGTTAGGTAGCGGTGGTGTGCATCTGTTTTTTGCTATTTCTGGATTTGTCGTTACTTTATCTCTCCGTAATCAGCTTAATTCTCTGTCTGGTAGCGTTTTTTTGAATAGGCTACTTTCCGCTAAAGAGCTACTTTTTTCCTTTTATAGAAAAAGACTTTTTAGAATATATCCTGTTGTGTCTTTCGTTATACTACTAATGTGTGTGTTTTTAAACTTCACCGAAGATAACCTCAGTTGGACGCCATCTTTTTTGCGTACTTCTGTGGAGATATTTTTTGGAGTATATAACAATGCGGTAGAATTACTTGCAGAAAAAGAAAAGATCCATTTGGGAGGATTAGGTCTGTTTTGGACATTAGCCATAGAAACGCAATTCTATGTTTTATGGCCTATAGTTTTGCTGGCCTGTAAGACTGATAACGCAAGAGCGATCGTTTCATTATTTCTTGGATTTTTATTTTTAATGGTTGTGCAGCCAACGTTGAGGGCTTTCTATGACTTTAAGTACTATGCAATTTATCACAATGTATCTGAATTGTTTCTTGGATCGTTCTTGGCGTTTTTGTATGGAAGAGATAAGGATTCTGCAGAAGAAACACCGTCGAAGATGGCGAAACTGGCGACCGCAATTTTAGCGCTGATAGTTTGGTTTTATCCAAGTGTTTCGGAACGAGAATTTTATGCTGCTATTGTGGTAAGTTCTGCATCAATATTATTGGTAGCAATGGCTGTTTTCGTCAGAGGAAGCTTCCGAATTCCATTACTACATCATGCGTTTAGTTTTCTCGGTAGTAGATCATTTTCATTCTATGCGGTGCAGTTGCTGGTGGCAAATATGGTCGTATATTATACGAATTCCATCTATTTCCTCAACGAAGCCTTTTCTGAAGATAGATTTTATTGTTATCAATTTATAATATTCCTTATTGTGTTGTTTGTACTTACAGAACTGGTGTATAGATTTATCGAGAAGCCGTTCCGAAAGTATGGCCGAGGAAAGCAACAACAGGAGCGATCGTGAAAATTTTTGGGAGAATGTTGGCGGTTATGAGTCTGCTGAGTGGTTGCGCCGGAAATGACGGAGGCTCCTCTGGATCAATGACACGAGTCGCCGAGAAGGCGCGCCGCAGTGGAAATTCAGAGGCTGCCATGAGATTTTACGAAAGGGCCGTAACTCTTGACGCAAATAACACGGTAGCACTCTATGGTTTGGCAGAAGTTTATATCGATCTACGACTACTAGACGCGGCATTCGTGTATATCAAAAAAGCTGAAGAAAAAGGTGGAGACGCAGCCAAGGCCGCTTATTTGCGCGGTAAGGTTTATTTATTATCCGGAGACTATGCGAAAGCAGAAAAAGAATTTCTAAAAAGTTCTTCTATTGATGCAAAAAATGCTCTTGGCGCAGTGTACGACGGCAGAGGAGAGCATCAACGGGCGCAACAGCTCTACAAACAAGTTATTGCGGAGGATCCTAATTATGTCGACGCCTATAATAATTTGGGATTGTCCCTATTGCTGTGTGAAAAATACAAAGAGGCGATACGTATTTTGGAAAACGCCTGCTCGCTGCCAGGAGCAAACGTTGCCAATCGCAGTAACTTGGCGCTGGCTTATGGAATATCTGGAGATGTAGAAAAAGCCAAAGCCGTCTATGCGCAAGATTTTGAGGGAGACGAGCTGACGGAGAAGATTTCATATCTCGAAGATATAATTTCAGCGAAACGACAGCAGTAATAAAGTTTTATATTAAATGTTCTTTATCGATTATAAATCTGTTATTATACTAAAGTGGATTTAGGAGTAACGGCGAATGTTGCGATCTGCGAATGCACTGATTACCCGTATCTGTCACGACATAATTACTCCATTGAGCGCTATAAGCCTAGGTCTGGAAGCTCTATCTGAAGATAAATATTTGCTCCAAGAAATAAAAGAAGGTCTCGATAACGCCAACGCTTTTATAAAATTTATACGAGAGCTTTTTTCCACTAAATCCAGTACATTCTGCTATTCGCAATCTTCATTACAGCAGTTGGTCGCAAATTTTTTAGAGAAACATCGCATACAATTTGAACTAAAGTCAGACTTTCAGAACATTCCTAGCATCGCCGGCAAAATCATCATGTACAACGCTATTATTGCCAAAGAAATCATACCATTTGGCGGAACTGTTATTACAAAAATCATCGACGATTCCGGAGAAACCACAACCACCTACGCTGGCAATAACACTATCCCATGCTTTAGTACAGATCAGGAAGCAGATCATAAAAACATCATGCGCCTCTGTCTTCTTAAGCTGTTGGCAGAATCCGGGCTAAAGATAACGATCCACCAGGAAGATTCCAAGGTGATAATCCACGAACAATTAATTAATCAACAAGAAACTTAAACGGCTCTCGCTCAGGCATTTGACTCGATCGCTTTGCCGTACGCGTTTTTTTCCGCTATTCTCGCCGACTTTCCAAGCCGACTGCGTAGATAATACAGTTTCGCTCTGCGGACAACACCGTGACGCAGCACTTCTATTTTAATGTTTGGAGAATACAGCGGAAAAACGCGCTCAACACCCTCGCCAAATGAAATTTTGCGCACTGTCAAAGAAGATCCCATTCCACGATTGTGACGAGCTATACATACGCCTTCAAAAGACTGCATACGCTCCTTCTCGCCTTCCACGATCTTCACCAATATCTTTAGGGTATCGCCGGGCGCAAACTGCGGTATCATTTTATTCGCCAGCAACCGCTCTTGCTCTTTCTTTTCAAAACCTTGCAATATATTCATACCAGCATTACTCCTCATAAATCGAGTATCTTTTACCACAATGCCCACAAGGATTCAATAAATTCTTTAGGGAAGGATTAGTAACGGACCTTTCGTTTGACAACCTTTCCCTAGTTCGGAAATATTTTTTTTCACGAAATTAACGTTTATTTTACCAAATGGATAATACAATTTGCTTGACAATTGAAAATACAACAGGAGAATGAAATGAAAAAAAATATCACAACGATTTTTGCCGCAACGGCCATTGCTGCAGTCCAGTTCGGAACTGTAGCCGGCTTGTCCAAACGACATGCCACCGCAGCAGATTCGTTCTGGAAGGCGCAAGATACCTTAGCTGAACATGTCACTAATAGAAGAGATGTCGGACGTCTGACCAATGAAATCTACTCAGCAACACAACAGAGCGCCGATAGCGGTGACGCCGAACATCCAACCGAGACTGCAACCGACTCAGCCGCACAACAGAGCGTCAGTAGTGGCAATATTGAACGCCTGAATGAACAGTTCCGGTCGCTGTCTGGCGCGGTCGGGAGCGTAAATAAAAATCTCAAAGGCGTTGATAAGGTAATCATAGAAGTAGGCGGAGAAATGCAGCAATTGCAAAGCGAAATTGCTTCTTTAACTGAAAAGCACGGCACTGTAAATCAGCAATTGGGTGATCGTGAGACACAACTCCAAACCTTAACCAAACAACACGAAACTCTACGGTCGAAGCACGCGGATCTTGAAAAGGAGCATGAAACTCTGCGGCAGCAATTAGGCGACCATAAAACGCGACTCCAAGATGCAACAGGTCGGCACGATACACTGCAACTAAAGCACGCAGATCTGGAAAAAGAGCACGAAGCTCTGCGGCGGGAACTTGAAAATGTAACCCAGCAATTAGGTGATCATAAGACACGACTCCAAGATGCGACAGGTCGGCATGTAAAGCTGGAAGAAGAGCGTGAAAATCTGCGGCGGGAACTTGAAAATGTAACCCGGCAATTAGGCGATCATAAGACACGACTCCAAGATGCGACAGATCGGCACGATACGCTGCAACTAAAGCACGCAGATTTGGAAAAAGAGCACGAAACTCTGCGGTCAAGGCATGCGGGTCTTGAAAGAGATCTCACAGCTCAGCAGGATAAATTTGAAAAAGTCACACGAAATCACAGCGTACAATTGCGCAGTCAGAAACAAACTTACGAGCGACAGATACAAGGATTGAATCAACAACACAACAATGAAAAAAAGGCTGATATAGAGCGACTGACAGTACACCTCAATGGGACCGTTGACGATATATTAAAGACTGCCGAGAAAATAAGCAAATCAGTGCCTAAAGACAATGCAGAATTAAAGACTGAAGTAGGCACGTTAATAAGCGATATTGAGGTGCTAAAGGCGTCGTTGATGGCCGACAGTGGGGGCGGCGCAGACGATGGTGACAGCGTAGAATCGTAACGTATTGGGAAAATGACGCTTTCATGGTTAGCGCGGGATAGAAGTTTCCAGAGATGCAATCATATAGAGAGGGTTTCTATTTTAATATTCACCAACTGTATTTGGACAGCTGGGAGGCGCAGAAGATCGTCAATATTCCGGTGGAGGACGCTCTGCGTAAGGGGTATCAGATCGATGGCGTCGATCCGGAGAAAGTGGAACTTCTGAGAAAGGAAGAGCTGCGTCTGGGCGTTCCTGATTTGCTGCGCAATTGTCTCATCTACGAGAGAATAGACGGCGGCGCTTTTCTTTTCATCGGCAATGAAGAGGACGTTTCTCTTCCTCCCAAAAAGAATGGCGGAATCTATCCTGTTCCCACCTAAGTTGCAACAATAAATTTCAAAAAGCCATTTTGCCTCTTTTCAGGATTGCATTAAGTTGAGCGGTTATTTTTCGCAGCTATAATCGCGATCATTTTACAGTTTTTCTCCTGTTTTTTGGCGTTGTAGAAA
>JAITDT010000055.1 GCA_031282425.1 Holosporaceae bacterium
CCGACTGATTGTTTCCCGTTTTTTTAAAGCACCGCGTTCGGATGTACCTTGCTGCAAGTACTGTCAAGCGCTGCAAATTAATATACGACAAATCTTCTCCTTCTGAAGACCTTCAAATAGACCATTCAAAACTCCTGATTCGCACCAACGGTTAAGCCTTAAACCGTCGCCCAATTCCACGAGCTCAATTCTTTGAGAATTTCTTTTTTTAGAAGAATCGTGCATGTAATATCTTTTTTTTCTATTTCGCTATGGCCTTTTTGTTTATATTTGCTATATAATTAACGATCTAGCGTAATGTATTTTCATCAATTATAATTGCTCAAAATTGTAAAGGAGTTGAGATGTTAAGATATCGCTTTTGCTTTGTTTTCGTAATATTGCTATCCGCATTGACGCCGACGAGTTCGGTTGCGGCTGCGACGGCTGAAGCATCAGTGGCACAACAATGCGGTTCTTTTGTTTCCGCGCTAGCCAATCGTGCAATCGAAATAATAAATGATCCCAAATTGTCAGAGGAGGAGATTAAGAACAGAATTAAAGAGATATTGGTATCAGATTTTTCGATTGAATCCATGTGTGTATTTACGATGGGAAAGTATAATAAAGTCCTCTCTGTACCACAGAAAGAGGAATTCCGTCGCGGATTCATAAATATGTTGGTAAAATTATATGCCTCTAATTTTAAGGAATATCGCGCAGCAAAATTCACCGTTGTAGATATCAAGAAGAAAACAGACTCGTTGTATCTGGTGAATAGCCGAGTTTCCATTCCGGGGAAAAGCAATGTTAAGATAACTTGGAGCGTTACCATTGAAAATGGGAAATTGCGCATATGTGACGCTACGCAGGATGAAGTAAGCGTTAGACAAATTCAACGGGCGGAAATACAGAGCGGCTTTGCGGAAAAAGGCGTTGATGGTTTTATGAAAGCTTTCGTGACGAATTATGGGAAATAAGTCATGAAAATAGCGTTAAAAGTTCTAGAAAATGCGCGAGGAATGGAGCTGCCGTCGTACGCCACCGACAACAGCGCTGGCGTAGATTTGAGAGCGGCGATTTTTGAAAGTATCATTCTGGAGAAACATGAAAGAGCGCTGATTCCAACAGGATTAGCCATGGCCATTCCCCCGGGATATAGCGGTGAAATTCGATCTCGATCAGGATTATCCTATCGAAATGGCATCATAGTATTAAATTCGCCCGGAACGATCGATGCAGACTATCGCGGTGAAATAAAAGTGTTATTAATTAACTTGAGCAATGAAGATTTTCTGCTGGAGCGGGGCATGAGGATCGCGCAGCTGCTAATACAAAGATGCGAGACAATCGACTGGGATGTGGTAGACTCATTGGATGATACCGGTAGATCCAGCGGCGGGTATGGCTCTACCGGTATGAAATAAGAGGGAAATATGAATCGAAGTTTCAAGCTACTGTGTTGTTTGGGGATTGTTGGCTGCGCATCCGAAAAGGAAGATTTTAAAGATCGAACGCCGGAGAGCATATATAAAAAAGCTCTTATTCTTCTGCAAGAAAATGAATATACGGACGCCGCCTCGGAGTTCAAGGATATTGAAATATTGTTTCCATACTCCTCCAAGGCTCATGAAAGCCAAATTCTGTCCGCCTATTGTTTCTTCTTGGCATCTAGTTACATGGACGCTCTTCGCGAAATAGCGATATTTTTGCGCTATCATCCATCTCATGAATTAGTTCCCTACGCCATGTACCTGAAAGCTATGTGTCTTTACATGCAGATAGCCTCGGTTGGCAGAGATTCAAAAAAGGCGATGGATGCGAAACGATCTTTTCTGGAGGTGATAAATAAATTTCCCTACTCTCCATATCGAGATGATTCGCTGAAGAGAATAGCGCTATTGGATGACATAATAGTCGCCCACGAAATGTCGATAGGTCGCTATTATCAGCGAAATAAAAGCTACCTTGCGGCAATGGGTAGATATAATTTCATAATCAATCAATTGCCACGAACAAATCATACGTCGGAAGCGCTTTACCGTCTGATTGAGTGCTGCTTCGCCCTTGGTCTTACGGAAGAAGCCGAAAACACGCGACAGGCGCTGGAGTTAAGTTACCCGCACTCCCAATGGATACAAAAGGCAGCGGCGTTGCGGAAAAAATAAATTGACATTCTTAATATTTAAATAGGATTTTTTTGATATGAATGTAAGTACTAATGAACTAGAAAAGAAATACTTTTCCGTAGAGGATATTGTGTCTTATTCTAACATAGAGATAACTAATGTAAATGATAACAAACCGCCTGCGCGAGTGATCGCTGTGAAAATTGGCGTTGTGGTGGTTTTTGTGATCATGATTTTGCTGCTGTTTTTGTTGTGACATAAGGGAGTTTTTCAAGGCTTCATATTTTTTCAATCGTCCGCCGCTCTTTTGGTGGCTTGAAAATTTCATTAGTACCGTTGATTTATGGACGTGTTTTTTTTATGCTGCGAAGCGTTGGGCAATTAGCTCAGTTGGTAGAGCATCTGACTTTTAATCAGGTGGTCGCAGGTTCGAATCCTGCATTGCCCACCACTGAAGTTTAGCATCGTGATCAATCTAAAGCTGGCCGCTATCACTGATGACGGCAAGAGAGATCGCTAAAAAACATCTTCAGTCGTTCGTTCGCGTACGATAACATAATTCGCGGCATGCGTTTATGATGTTTACTTAGAAAAGCTATCAGTGTTTTTTCGTTTCTTTTGCCGATTTCCCGGAGCATCCAGCCGCAGGCTTTGTGTATCAGATGATGCTGGTGTTTCATAAACTTCTCGCATAGTCGCAGCGTTAGGACAAAATCGTTCTGCCTTATAAAATTGTGAGTTGAAACCATAGCGATTCTATTTTCCCAAAGATTGCTGGATTCCGATAATTTTTCAAAAATTGGATCATTACTGGGAAAATAAACTCCGATGATATAGGAGCAGGAAATATCAACAAGATCCCAATTATTGATAAATTTTGTGTTGGACAGATACATATCAACAATTTTGTGTCGCGATGCATCGTCTTTCCCTTGCCTAAACCGGCATAGCATAATTATTAGGGCTAGGGCTCTTGCTTCGTGGTATTCGGATCGCAGTAATTTCAAAAGGTCGTCAGTGGATACATCATCGCAATATTTTTGAGAAATTTTTCTAAGAAGAGGAACTCGACATCCTATAACAATGTCACCTTTCCCGTAGCCATTTTCGGCCCGAATAAGTTTTCGATGAAAAATTGCGTAATCTTCCGAAGCGTTGTTCCTTATTTCCGCAATTATTTTATCGATAATCATGACAACCAACTTTCATATTTCTCATGCCGAATTTATAAACCATTTCTTAATTATCTTTTATTAAGTTTTTAATATTGGTACGGTAGTTAAAATTGTATAATTCATTTTTTCCAAAAGATAGTATGACGATGGCGACTCCAGGTGAAAATTCAACTCGCTACGATTTATTTATCTCCGCCGATAAAATCTTTAAAAGTAGTATAACGGGATTGGAAGATTTTCTTAAAATTTTCAATATGGAATTTGGTGTATCAAGATTTTCCTTATTTGACGGAGCAAAAAGTTCTGACACCATGGTGTTGGCGCAGGATGTAAAAATCCATATGAATTCCGGAAGTCATTGCGCCATGATTCAAGGACGATTGGCCAAAGGAATCGCAATCCCTAAAATTACCGTAAAAAAAGTAACGCTTTTAATGGAAAAGATAGAGTGTTTGGAAACGATCGAATTCTCTCAGAGCGTAGTGCAATCCTTTTCAATTGTCGAAAGGGGCGTTCTTTTTTCATTTCGTTATTCGTCGTACTCGTATTCCTATAAGGATTTCAAAGAAGACGGCACGCTGCGCGGAAGCGCTGCCGTTGCAATTGATTTGGTGAAATGGGAAACGGAGAATTCCTAATATGGTAAACGCGGCTGCAACGACGCTATTTGAAAAATTAATTGACGAAAATCCTGAAGAGTCGTATGAAAAAAAATTCAATGGATTTTCGACCGTTAATCATATGCAGGATTCAATTCTAAAAGATTTGTCGTATCTGCTTAATACAAGAGTTTCGTCCCTCTGGAAAAGAATAGGGAATAAAGTTCCCTACTCCTACGGTGTGAATATCACTGCTCCATCTTCGGCGGAAAACGTTTTTGAGATTCAAGAACTGGAATCAAAGATTAACGACGCTATAGAGCAATTTGAACCGAGGTTGATAAACGCGAAGTCGCAGGTGATAAATTTTGGAAATGATTCAAGCTGCATTTTTGTAAATATTGAAGCTCAGGTGATTTTTGAGAATCGGAAAGTACCTCTATCTTTTCCAATAATATTGGATACATAAAATGACAAAAAGCGATATAGATCTTCTGTCTGAATATTATCAATATGAACTTTCCTATCTGAGAAGTGCTGGCGGTGATTTTGCGCGAAAATTTCCCAAAATAGCTCGAAGACTCGATCTCTCCCACAATGAATCAGCAGATCCTCATACGGAACGCCTGATAGAAAGCTTTGCCTTCCTGACCGGAAAGTTACAAAAACAAATAGACGATCAATTTCCAGAAATAGCAAATACTCTTTTGGATATTTTATATCAGCCGCTTGTTTTACCAACGCCGTCGTGTCTTATGGCTAAGTTCAACGTAGACATATCGCGCGCCGCAAAAACTTCCAGCGCAATCGCGCCGAAAAATACACTGATGTACGCTAAAAGTATGTCCGGCGAGACATGCTCCTTCAGAACGGCGCACGATCTTCAATTGTGGCCCATCGAAATTTCCAATGTCTCTATAATTCAAAAGGAACGCCTGCCTCATTATTTCGCTCGTTCAACTTATTATCTAAAAATAGAAGTTAACGCGGCTCCATGTAATCCTCAAAAATTGCGGTTTTATATCCATGCGGACGCTCTTTTGCGTGGGAAAATTTTTTCCGCAATTTTCTCTACAGAAGAAAATGTAATTTTTCAAAAGGATAATATCTGTAAAACGATATCTGGCGTGATGCCGGTCGGAGTGGAGGATAACGAGTCGTTGTTTCCATATCCACCCACTGTTCATAAGGGGTTTCGATTGCTGCAGGAGTACTTTGCTTTTGCCGATAAATTCTACGGATTCGATGTTCATCTACCTCCAGACATAACTATTGCAGGCGACAATGTCATTTATATCCCAATGAGTTATGATATTTCCATGCAGATATCGGGTGGTAATTTTTCTTTGTCTTCTGTACCGGCGATAAATTTATTTCCCAAAATTACTGAGCCATTACGATTAGATCATCGGCAGGTGGAATATTGTCTGACGCCAGACTACCGCCGTTACAGTAGCAATGAAATCTATATCATAGAAAAAATAGTTGCTATTGACGCTGAAAACAACGATGAAATCTACGTGCCAGAGTTTTTCTCTTGCGACTATTCTCTAGATAATTCTGCCGGGATTTTTTGGAAATCCAAAAGAAAAAAATCCTATATGCAAGACGCGTTCGGCGACGATATATATCTTTCCTTCATAGATATGAATTTCGATCTCCAATATCCGGCTGATAAAATATTTTATGGATATACGTTATGCACAAATCGTGGTTTGGCAGAGGAAATACCAGTATCCGGAGAGCTGCAGATTGAATTATCTCTACCCGTCAAAAACATCTATTGCGTAAATCGTCCATCCCCCCAAAGACCGTCGATTAAAAGCGGAGAAACACTATGGAAATTAATTTCTGCACTCTCTTTAAATGCCATTTCATTTAGCCAAGATGGAGTTCGAAAAATCAAAGATGTACTTCGGGTATTTGCTACTGAATCGGTTTTGGATATGGAAGTAGACGCCATTGTTTCCGTAAATAGTTTTATGAGCGCAAGACGATCTGATGAACAAGCTTGGCGTGAACTTGTAAGGGGCGTAGATATCGAAATTACCTTCGATGACTCCATACAAAACATGGGGTTACCTCTCAGTCTCGCATTATCAAGATTTTTATCCTCTTTCACTTCCATTAATACTTTCACGGACGTAATCGTAAAAAATACCGCTAAAAATGGAATTTTAAAAAAATGGAAACATCAATTCGGAATAAAAAATTATCTTTAAAAGAAGAATTATTATGCAAGTCTAAACAATTTTCTTTCGAAACAGCTGCATATGTTCTTGAGTTCGGATCACAGACGTCGTTTGGAAAGGAAGCTAATTTAGCGGACGCTCCATTCCAAACCAGGAGCATTAATTCATTTCATTTACGCGGAACGGAAATTGAAAAAATTGTTATGGAAAATAATCGCCCTGTGATCTACACCGAGAGATTATCTATATCAGGATTGAACGCTCCCTTACCAACGCCATACGCAGAATTAATGTTTCGTCGCGATCGGGAACAGGATGTGGCCATGGGGAATTTTATAAATTCGTTTAACGCAAGATTATTGGGAATTTCTTACCAGATTAGTAAGCGTAGATATCTGAGTCTTCAGCGACATGATAGGGTATGTCTATTGCTAAAAACAATTGCGGCTTTTTTGGGAGAATCTTTCGAGACAGTGGATAGAAGAATGTCGCGACTTTCATATCTATTCTGGACAAAGGAAAAAAGCGCTGCTGGGTTGGAAGCAATTATTCATTCATTTTTACGATTTACAGCCAAAGTAATTGAAATAAAACCTTTTTGGATTGATCGCCAGAAAATTCAATCGCTGGGACATGTAACTCTGGGCAGTGATGCGGAATTGGGGAAAAGATTGTCTATGTCATCTTTTGGTGTGGAAATTAACCTCACGCATGACGATTACAACAGAATTTTTCAACTACTTGTAAATGAAAAGTTTTTGCATGATCTTAAGTGTATAATTCGCAAATATTTTGGCAATTTTTTTTATTGCGCACTGAGTTTAACGCCTAAAAATGTTCCTCCATTGGAGATGGGGAAAGCGCTCCTCGGAAAAACTGCATGGATACCAGGAAAAACACTCGATTCTGTAAAAACAATTTGCTGATTTTCGTCTAATATGTGATTCTTGGAGGAATGAATCTACAAAAACGAAAAGGAATAGCTGTGATGCCGCATGTGTCGATTATCATTCCGGTTTATAATGCTGAGAAATTCTTGCGTCGTTGTCTTACAAGCGTGGTTCGGCAAACTCTCCGAAATATTGAAATAATCTGCGTTAATGACGGTTCGACAGATGATTCTCGTCTGCTACTGGAAGAATTCGCTGCTGCAGATGATCGCATTGTCGTTGTCCATCAGGATAACAAAGGACAAGGGGCTGCGCGAAACTTTGCCATGACCATTGCTAAGGGAGAATATATAGGTTTTGTCGATAGCGACGATTGGATTGAACTTAATTATTTTGAAAAACTCTACACTGCCGCTCAGAAGCATAATGCTGATCTGGCTTGCTGTGGAATTACAAGAAGATATCCATCTTCTAGAGTTCGTAAAAAATTGTATATCAAAGAGGAAAAACTTTATCGCTCGCCGGTAGAAAAATACAAAATCACGGAATCTCCGAGGAAATGTTACGTTTATAACAAGATATATAGAAAATCTGAACTCGATGCGCATGAGATCCGTTTTCCGGAAGGAGTTTGTTTCGAAGATATAGCTTTTTCCATCCGCGCGTTGTATTTTCTCGGCTCTCTTGTTACAGTTCCTGGAACTACCTATTACTATTGGGTGAATTATAAATCCACAACTCGAGATATGACCGATCTAAAGCAGCAGGATTTGCTGCAAGCGCGATTGGACTTTATCGAATTCTCCCGAAAACATCACATAATTTGTGATGAAAAGTGGTATATAAAAAAGAAAGTCATCTATAAGTGCTTTGGAATACCGTTAATGAAAGTCTACGAGTGGGAAACCATAAAAAAGTACTATCTGTTCGCCGCTATTCCAGTGTTTGAAAAAAGAATCTCCCTGTGAATAGAGATTATTTAGCAATCTTAAATATTTCTGCGATGTTTCTCTTCTAGGCGGTATTAATTATGTAGTTTATGGTTGGCATGCTTATGCCATGTTTTTTGTATGCAGAGTACAGCCTGTTATAGATTTCATATTTTACGTTATCCCCATTAGCGTCCGGCAAAGTTTTTATTCGCCAGAAAATCTTCGGTCCAGACAAGTCAAACGGTTTTAAACCTAATATCTCAGCATTTCCAGGAATTGTACTTCGATAGCTTTCTTCTTTTTTCATTTCATCAATCACCTGGTGAAGAATTTTCGACACATCTTCGATATTATTTGTATGGTCAATGTGCAATTCGCCATAATAGTAGGAATAATCTTTGGAATGATTAGCTACGGCGCCAATAGTGCCGTAGGGTATTGTATATAGCGCGCCGTCGTCTCCGCGCAAATATAATACTCGCGTGGACAATTTGTCGATTACTCCGCTCATTCCATTAATGGACACATATGCTCCCACATATAAATCTTTCTCAATCAAGAACATTATACCGTGCAGAAATGACTGGATAATCTCCTGCGCCGCCAGACCTATTGCTGCGCTAAATACCGTGAATGCCGCAAGTATCGGCGCTATGCTGAATCCAAGATTCGACAATATCAGCAGAGCTGAACTTACAAACAAAATCACATAAAATATGGTGGATATGGTTGGCAAAAACGTTTGCAGTTGCGTTTTATATTTTGTATCGATACTAGTTTCAGCTTTTTCCAAAAGCGCATTTGCAAATTCTTTAAAACCTTTGTGGATTATAATTGTCATAAAGACAATCGCGCTCGTCATCATAATTTTGTCACATAGATCGTGATCAGTCGAACCAATTCTATGGTATTTCCAAAACCCCCATACCGCAGAAACGTAAAAGGCCGTTACTACTACATTACAGATGGAAATCAGATTTTTTTCTCGCATTTGAGTCGTTGTCGAAGGATGAGTCTTATGTTCAATGGATTCCAACTGCATTACAAACCTGCTGACTATCTTAGAAATAAACGTCTGCGAAAAGAATATTTCCAATATAACGATATAAATATTTTTAAAGTTCTCGAAAAACGACGAATTTGACGAATGATAGTTGGTGAAAATTATCCAAGACATTCCCATCAAACACAAAAAAGCTACCTTACTATTGATGTGCGCGACTAATTTGAATGAAAAAAAATTTTTCGAAGGTTTTTTCATGTTCAATGCTTTCTCGATTAGCTTTCTGGCAATCGCCATCTCCGCAAAATAATAAATAGCCAGCGCGCCGCTAAGCAAACTACCGAATTCCGATAGAAATGGCGCTATTATCATCGCCAGAAATGATATGATTACAATGCGAATGAACTTTCTGTAGATGGTAAATGCATCTTTGTCGGACACATTTAGAAATCTCCAACACGAATGATAAGGAGTTGTCAGCATATAGCTAGCCATCAATAGAATTAAAAAGACCGCTGCAGACGTAAAATGCAGTTTCCAGAAAACATCTGTAACATTACATCCATACCACTTCCCTAAAACATTTGCACATGCTATAAAAATAGCAAATGTCACCAACGATAATATTATTCCAGACGTTAGAATCAGAAGTTTGTCGAATTTTCCTACGGATTCGGATTTACTCAATTCTGCATTTACAAATCTCTTGGCGAATAGAAACGAAAACACTATCCCAAATCCCCAAATAAAGTGCGCCAAAAGTGAGCAAATGTGACATGTGTTTGTATGTGTTAATAAAAAATTCATAACATTCTCCTAGAATAAATTCCCAATAATTCTATCATTAAACATGGAGGTTGGCTAGTCTTTGTTGAAATTATTCAAACAATTCGTATCAAAATTAAAAAATATTTGTTTCTCAATAACATGTTGTAATTGCGGGAAAATTGTTGATACCGAAGGATTGTGTTTAGAGTGCTGGAAGAAAATCAAATGGATAAGTGATCCCAAATGTAGGATTTGCGGAGCACCGTTTGAGATAGACGTTGATGCTCTTTGCTTCCAGTGTATAAAAAAGAAACCGCATTTTGATCAAGCTATTTCTGTATTTGAGTACGATAATTTTTCCAAGGGCATAATCTTGAAATTCAAACACAGAGACGTCACGCATATTTGCCGACAACTGGTTGCTTGGCTCTGGAGAGCTTCGCAAGACATTATAAAGGATTATGATATAATTGTTCCAGTTCCGATACATTTCCTAAAAAGACTAAAACGAAAATACAATCAATCAGAATTGTTGGCGAAAAAATTGGAAACTCTCAGCGGGATCACCTACGAACCAAGAATTTTACGAAAAGAAAAACAAACGCAACAGCAGGAAGGGTTATCTCGAAATGCTCGCCTGAAAAATGTTAAAGGCTCATTTGGAATTAATCCCAAATACGCCAATCTACTCCGTGACAAAAATGTAATTCTGGTAGACGACGTTCTCACAACTGGCGCCACAGCTAATGAATGCTCCCGCAATCTAAAAAAATACGGCGCAAAAAAGGTGACAATTTTAACAATAGCTCGAGTCAGCGTTTGAAGAGTCTTCTTTAATCAAGGAATTTAGCGAGTCTCTTAAAACTTTTTTCACCGGTAATTTTATAGAATATCACGTGAGAATCAAGGTGATTCATGATGTTAGCCGATTCAACAATCAGAAATTTCGGAAAAACTTTATTTAATCGAGGATTACTCACCAAAGAACAGATCTCCATTGTCGCAAAGTCACAGAAGAAATCCGGCAGATTATTTGGGCAAACTGCCTTAACACTCGGATTTTTAAAGGAAGATGATCTGCTCAAAATTTTATCTGAATTATATTCCATTGAAATTGTCAGCTTAGAGTTTTTGTACATAAACAAAGAAACATTGACGTCCATCGCCTATGATATTGCGAAGCAATGCGTTTCTATACCTTTTTTCGTCGACGAAAAATATGTAAAAATTGCCATTGCGGATCCGGGCGATCTGCAGGCGATCGATCTTGTTAATATGCATTTTATTCCCAAAAAAGTTGAATTTTATATCGCCAAAGAAAGCGAAATTTTAAGATTATTGGAAATAATGAAATGCAATGCCAAAAATATCGAGAAAGATCCTTTGCTTTTGCTCAATAAAATAATTTTTGAAGCAGTCGAAGCAAAAGCCAGCGATATTCATTTCGAACCTTCAGAAAATTTAATTCAAGTGCGCATTCGAATAGATGGCGTCTTGTGTATTTTAAAAACAATTAATCAGGACTCATGGCTGCGAATGAAATCAAAGCTAAAACTTATTTCACATCTAAACATAACTGAAAATCGCAGACCGCAAAGCGGACATACCCGCATTTATTTGGCCGGAAAAACCATTGATTTGAGAATTTCCACCCACCCAAGTATTTTTGGTGAAAATTTTGTAATAAGGATTTTTGATCTATCAAGTGGTGTTAACTCATTGTTGGAGTTGGGCTTTTCTCACGATGATTTTTTATGGCTTAAGCGTGCAATTTCGTTTCCATGCGGACTATTTTTGATAGTTGGACCGACGGGATCAGGAAAAACAACAACGTTATATTCGCTGTTGAAGGAAATAAATTCATCGTCCATTAACATTATGACTCTCGAAGATCCAGTCGAATACCAAATTGAAGGCATAAAGCAATTGGATTTGCGGGAAGAAGGAATTCTCTCTTTTGCAGACGGCATTAGATCTATTTTAAGACAGGATCCAGACGTAATGCTAGTGGGGGAAATTCGCGATGAGATAACCGCCGCAACTGCAATCCGAGCGTCGTTAACGGGACGGTTGGTGCTAGCCACTTTGCATGCGGCAACGCCGTTTGAGGGTATTAGAAGGTTGTTGGATCTTGGATTGAAACTGCAGGATTTTGTTCCAAGCCTTATTGGTATATTTTCACAGCGCCTGGTGCGGCGTTTGGTGGACGGTAAATACTGCGGAAGATTTCCGGTAACGGAATATATTTATTTTTCTGAAGAATTGAAAAAAAACCTTCTGGGAAGCGGTGATATATCCATCTGCAAAGCCGATAAAACTTTTCAAGATTCTTGTAAAAATGCGCTCTCCAATAATTTTACCGATTCAAAAGAAATTACAAGAGTCTTTGGAAATGCCGATATATAGATATAAAGCTCTGACAGAGGACGGGTCTCGAAAAGAAGGGGCAATCTCGGCAGACAATTACAAGCGCAGCTATGACATTCTTTGCGCAAAACATCTACAACCGCTAGAGATAAAAAAAATATACTTCGTTTCAAAAAGGGTTACTCTAGAAGATCTTCTGGCGTTTTTTATGCATATCAGTTTTCAATTAAAATGTGGAGTAAGCATCAACGAAGCCATTGAATCGTTTGCAGATTTTTGTGGGAACAAAACATTAAACGCGACTTTATTGGACATCGCAAATTCCATTAAACAGGGAGAAAGTATCAGCGACTCTTTTGAGAAGGGAAACTTTATTTTCAATACCATAATTATTAGCTTATTAAAATCCGCGGAAAATATCGGAAACCTATCCGAAATCATTTCCAATATTTTGAACTTTTTAAAATTACAAAGAGAGTGGAAGAATAATGTAAAACGAGCAATTGCTTACCCAATTTTTATAGTGATTGTCGCATTAATTGTTTTAATTTTGAGCATTGGAATTTTGGGACCGCAAATAGTATCTCTAATTCAGAACAGCGGCCTTGAAATTCCCACGCTAACGCAGTTTGCGCTGAACGCGCTTCCTCAAGTTTTTAAGATTTTTCTCTTACTATCGGCAATTTTGCCATTTCTTTTGTTAAATCGAATGGGACGAGAGCTTCTATTGATCATGGCGCTCAAAATACCAAAGATTGGGAAATTAATTATTAAAATAGCGTTTTGGCAATTTTGCAAAATTTTACATATTGCGCTTGAGGCGAAATTAGACTTCCTGGACGCGTTGGATTTGGCCATTGAAGCCATAAAGCTCCGTCTTCTCAGAAAGGAGATGGAATATATTCGCGGCAGCATAGCGGATGGTTACAAAATTTCCGAATCATTTTGCAAAGGGAAATTAATATCGAAAGAAGTATTAATGGCCATTTGCGTTGGAGAGGAGGGAAACGAATTGGCGAGTAGTTTTAATCACATAAGCAAGAATCAGTACGATGAAATATTGTTTGATATTAAGTCGTTAGGACAGATTTTAAGCATAAGCTTAACTGTTTTCACGGGGGTAATATTTATTTTCATTTTGTGCAGCTTATTTTATCCAATTTATAGTTTTGTGGAAGTAGTCGGAGTGTAAATGCGTATTTTGGATCAAAACGCCATTGAATTTTCTTTGGAAAAATTAAGAAACTGCTCCCTATTGGATGCCTATAGAGTTCTTTTTTGCAAAAGGAAGGCGTTGTCGGATCAGGAAAAGGCGTTTCTAATTCCAAAAGATAAAATAATTTTGTTCGGTAAATCCGATTTTTATATTCAAAAAGTCTCATTACCTAAAAATTTAGAGAAGGCGGAGGACAAAATTTATCTAATCGAAAACGTCGTCATGGAGTTTTGCAGCACCTACAGTAAAATCTTCGAACACGACTGGTGGCTTGCGGCAAATTGCGGCGCTCAGAATTTTCGAATAATCGCCGGAATTGGAAAAGGAATAATCCTATCAAGATTTCTGCCTCTTTACGTGGACATATCCGAGGAAATCTCAAAAACCATAATGTATTTGCAGCGTTTTGGCCTGAAAGAAGAAATAAAAGTTTTTTCGTCCATGGAAGAGATTAAAATTCATCTCAAAATTAGCTCCGAAATAAATTGCCAAAAAATTTTTATTCCGGAATGCAATGAAACCGAAACGGCTCGGTTGCTCGGCCGCATAAAACCCGTTATGACCGATGGAATCCATATTAAGCTATTGAACGATAAGGCATTATACATCGCATTACTTGCGATAATTTTTATTTTATGTAAGGTTGAGCAGTCAATTCGGCATACTGAAAAAGTTATTTCATCTCTTCGGAAGAATACTCGTATTATAACCAAATACATCGAGCTTGAAATAAACAATGAAAATTTTTCAGCTATAAAACAATTCGTTAGCTCATTGAAAAAATCACACCATCCTTTGGAATTATTTGAAAAGGCGTCTGACATATGCCGAAAGTATGATCTTTCGATTGAACATTTGTCATTCGAAAACGAAACAATAAAAATAAAAACTTCCGTCCATAAGAGCGTATTTGACGAACTAAAAACTATCGATGGCACCGAAGTTGTGAAAAATAACCATGAGGAATACGAAGAGCTCAGGTCAAACAAAAAATACGGAGCCATTGTATGCATAAAGTAAAAAAATGCATTCTTATCTTTTTTATAATAGCGCTGAGTATTTTATGTTTTGCGAGAGTAGTAAAATTAAACGAGCTGAAAAATCAGAAGAATGGTTTGATAGCTTCAAAAGCCTTGATAGATAGTTTCGTTAAAGAAATAGAGAAATCTACTTTTTCGTGCTTAAAAGCGAAAGATAAATTTTATGCTAAAAATTACGACGTCAAAAAGTCCATAGACGTTATTTCTCAAAGACTGATCCTTGATAATGTTTTGATAAAGCTTCGTTCTTCCAATAATCTTCAGATCATTGAAGAAATTAAGATCCAAACGAATCGGGAAAGTAAAATTTATCAATTTATCGAAGAATTGTTTTTTGAACTACCGGGCATGGTTCAATTTAAACGTATAAATATTTCCCCCGGAGATAAGGGAAAGCTCGTCGCCATAATTCAATTGCATATATTCATGCCGGAAGAATGCCCGGGTTTAGCGACCATAAATCATATGAGGCAAAGCTATCATGTTGATTCTATTAGATTGTTTGAAAGAGCAAAAACACACAAATTATTTTGCACAATTCCAAATTCCAAAGCCTACATAAACGGCTCATGGTTTCAAATAGGTGATCCCATAGATGGTTTCAAGCTAATGGGCGTTGAACAAAATTCCATCGAAATACAAGATGATTCCGGCCATAAAACTACAATTAAATTTGGAGCGGTATGGTAAGGCGCTTTCCTATAACTTTTCACCGCCTAGGAGATGCATGTGGAAATGTTCTACTTCTTGCCCCGAATTCGGGCCATTATTACTCAGCAAACGGTATCCGGTTTGGGAAATTCCCAGCATCTCGGCAACCTTTGAAACCGTCATAAAAAAATCTTTCACTTCTTGCGGAGAAGCACTTGCGGCAAAATCATCAAAGTTAGAGTATAAATTTTTTGTAATTATAAGAGCGTGAATTTTTTTCAGCGGTCGTATGTCATAAAATGCCAAAGCCACGTCATTTTCGTAAATAATTTTCGCGGGAATTTCAGATTTTAAGATTTTATAAAATACATTTTCTTTATTATACATGGAGTTACCTTCCAAAGACTCGCTTTTATATAACACTTTTTCATATGGGTTTAAAATAGCGCTTGGCATAAGACTGTTGTCTCCAAGCAACAGTGTTTAGGAAAAATGGTATAAATTTTTTCATAGTATTGGAGATATAATATTTTATAGATTAAATTATTTTTAATTTAATTTTGTGGGGGTTGTATGGAGAAGTGTATTGTATCTGCTGCTGTAGCGGCGGATGGTAGGGGTATGTCTGCCGTTGTAGCAGCGGGTGATAGGATTATGTCTGCCATTGTATCGGCGAGTAGTAGGGTTGTATCTGCTATTGTGGTGGCGGCGTTTATGGCATGCGAGGTTCATGCAGCAGTAACGGATCAAGTAGAGAATGGAGTGGAAGAAAAGGTAGAGAAAGTAGACGGCGATGTATTTGGTGGAACGTTTAT
>JAITDT010000012.1 GCA_031282425.1 Holosporaceae bacterium
ACTCTAAACCGTTAATGAGGAGGGAGACGGTAACGTGAATTATACAACCCTTCACCCGCTTTATAGAACGAATCCCCAAACGGATTATCTTCTGTTTTCCGGCAATTTTCCAAATGCAACTGACGTAACTGGGGCAGCTTAGTATACATAAGATAGGATAGCTTCTCCTTGAGGACATCAATATCTAAACCCTTTAAGAGTAGTTGTTGTATTGGGGAATCAGAAACTATCGCCCCCTTAATTATGTCTAATTCTTCTTCGGAGCTGATAACAAGCGGCTCAGCTCCTTTGATTTCTAGAAGCTGTTCCTCAGCCCCCCGGTAACCTCCCCGTCGAAAAAATGAAAGTGCTCGTTCAGATTTTTCTTGCCCAGCCGGAAACGCATCGCCAGGCTTATGCCTAATTACTTCCATACTACTTGCATTACTAATTAATGAAATGGCGCCTAAAGCAAAACCCAATGCAGCGACAATATGTTTACAGCTCATTTCTTTCTTCTTTATCTATAATAAATTTTAGTATACAGCAATGCTATTAAGTTTGTCAAGTAAAATATTGAATATTTTTTTGGATTGCCTAACAGGCATAATAATATGTAGAAAATCTGCCTGTTTTTCAATCAGTTACATTACTGTCAGCAACATTATTAGACAATCCCCAACCCCAATTTCTCAAATAATCTTGCGATAACTTAACGCCTCGGATATATGAATGTCTTCTATGGAGTCCGTATTCTCCATATCGGCCAATGTTCTTGCTAGTTTGACGATTCTATAATAGCCTCGCGCTGAAATTTTAGATTTATCAATGCATTTATAGAGAATTTCCTTTGCAGCGTCAGTTAAATAATGCTCCAGTTCGTGGCCATTTGCTTCGGCATTAGTTTTAATGGAGGAGCCCCTATAGCGCAGTAATTGAATTTCCCTGGCCTTTACCACTCGGTTCTTGATGGTTGAGGATTTTTCTATTTCATCTTTACTTTGAACAAAATCTGAAATTTTTATGTCCGGAACATCCATAAATATATCAATTCGATCCAGTAGTGGACCGGAGATTTTGCGCAAATAATCTTTGCCGCACCGTGGAGCGAGATTGCATTCTTTGCCAGAGGTGCCTAAATAGCCGCAGCGGCATGGATTCATGGCTGCGATAAATTGAATCCTAGCGGGATAAGTCACATGATTGCTAGCGCGAGCGATGGTGATTTGCCCCGTCTCCAGTGGTTGTCGCAGCGATTCAAGAGCCTGTCTGGAAAACTCTGGCAATTCGTCCAGAAACAAAATGCCACGGTGTGCTAGAGAAATTTCACCTGGTTTTGCACTACTTCCGCCTCCCACCAAGGCGACTAACGACGCTGAATGATGCGGAGCACGATACGGTCTTTCGGTAATCAAACCAGCAGCCGTCATTTGTCCTGCTAAACTGTGGATCATTGTTATCTCCAGCGCCTCTTCTGAAGATATGGGCGGCAGAATACTCGGTATTCGGGATGCTAGTAAGGATTTTCCCACTCCAGGTGGTCCCAGCATCAATATATTGTGCGCACCCGCAGCGGCAATTTCCACTGCGCGTTTCGCCATTATTTGCCCCTTTATATCGCTAAAACAGCCAAAATTCGTCGCTGTTACATTTCTTTCCGAATATTGTATTGTAATCTTAGGTAAAATTTGTTCTCCTCTGAAATGATTCACAAGAGCTAGCAAACTTTTTGGCGCTAATAGAGCGTATTCTCCGGCCCAAACTGCTTCTTGCGCACACTCTTCTGGACATATGAATATTCTCCCCTGAGATTTTGCGCAAATTGCGGCGGGTAAGATGCCTGGAACTTTTGCAACCGCGCCGTTTAGAGAAAGTTCTCCAATAGCCAAAATATTTGCGATATCTTCCTGAGAAATTACATCCATCGCCGCCAAAAGAGCCAATGCGATGGGCAAATCATAGTGGCTTCCTTCCTTTTGAACGTCGGCCGGAGCCAAATTTACGGTAATTCTTTTGGTGGGAAGAGAAATTCCCATCGAAAACAGACAAGCTCGGATTCTTTCGCGAGATTCGGCTACAGTTTTATCCGGCAATCCTACAATTGTAAAAGCTGGGAGACCATTCAGCAATTGAATCTGAACTTCTATTTCTATTGGAGAAATTCCAACAAATGAAACAGTTTTTACGCTAGCATGCACTAACTGCTTTTACCTTTATCATATATTTTAACGTAGGCGACAACTTTTTTAACTCCGGCCGCGCTTCTAGCGTGATTTAGAACTATGTCTCGCTCAAACTTTGTCAAAGCTGTTCCGCAGATGTATACAATGCCTTTAACCGTAGTAACGTCATAATTCAAAGCCGATATGTTACTATCAAAAAGGAATGACGATTTTAACCGAGAAGTTATGCTGGAATCCGAAGCAATATCGGCGGCGTCTGGAGTGTTTTCAATATGAATTTCATCAAATATTTCGGCACTTCCTTTTACGCTTCTTACTATCTCTAGTATTTTGTCGTGTTGGGATTCATCATCCACGTATCCAATTACTACCACCATTCCATGTTTCAGCGACAACTCCACTTTACTAAAAAGTTCACCGTCACTGTAGTTGACGAGAGCATGATTTATTTTTGCTTGAAGCTCAGTATCGGAAATACTTCCAAATATACCTTGCTGATTGCGGGCGGCAGTTACTCCTACGAGGGCGCTTCCACCAAACATCCAAGCAACTGGGTCACAGGCTCCGCAAAGCAACAATGACGACAAACCGCAAATATGCAACACCTTCATAGCAGCTCCATGTATTTTCTAGAGTTACATTGTAGCATCTATCCGGTTTACTAATAAAGATCTTTACGTGATTACGCTTTTTTCAACTCTAGAATTTCTGATTCCAAAAGACCTGTATATTTGCTGACGGTAGCCACGGGCAATCCGTCCGCAAGCATTGACAGCGCCGATTCCCTTCTGCCCTCCGTTTTCCCCTCCTCTTTTCCGATGGCTTTTCCTTGAGTTTTAGCGTCAGCAATTAGCGTATTGATTTCGTCCTGCTTCATTTCGTATCGCTCGTATTCCAGCAATTCTTCCGGAGTGAAATTGTATTCGGCGAGAGCTGTGTAGGCCTTCCAAAAAGGTTTATCGCTCTTTTCCAGAACTTCCAACTCATCGGGACTTAGCGAATCCGCTTGTTTAAAAAAATAGGCCCATTTTTCAATGTTTGTTTCCAGATCGGTCACGGATCTTTTCTTAAATTTCGAGAGCTCCATGAACGAAAACGATAGCTCTTTAATGTCCCGCTCTCCAGTGCAAATGTCCGTAAAGGCATGGTGCGACAGATAATCCTTCTTCTGCGGAAAAAGTGTGCGATTCAGAATGGCGAAAAATATCACCGATTTCATGGCACCGTAGCCGCTTCCGTCCCGTTTGGACTCCGTTGTCCGCTGATTCAGATAAGCCCGGGACGCGTAAGCAACGGCCCGCTTAACGAAATGGGTATCAGAGGCGCACTGCATTTCGATAATCCAACATTTCCCATGAGAATCTTTGCACATAACGTCGACAATGCTCTGGCGCAGAGACGCAACTTCCGGATCCTGACTGAGTTTCAAAAACTCCACGTCATCTATTTTATCCTGCTTGCCTTCGAACACATCGTTGAGAAATCTAATTAAAATCTCTTTGTTTTTCTCGGTTCCAAACAGCCGCTTAAAAGCAAAATCATTCCGGGGATTTAAAAACCGCTGCATCTTTTACACCATGAGCTATATTTTTATAATAACACGTTTTGGAAAATTTAAAAAAATATAGCAATCTTTCGTGTGAACTGATTAACAGCCAAGCCACCATCGTATAAACCTTATATTTCCTTATAAGGTTTATACAACTCCCATAAACCTCCCCACACTTCGTCAACAGAACTCAGACGACTCATTTAAGTAGATAGTCAATTAAAGATAGATATAGCGTCAATGAAATTATCAATTTTTTAATGTTTATTCATTGATGCTACATCTACCTTTAGCGGAATTCATCTATAATCTTATTCCAAGTAGGAGGCTGAAAAATCAATATATTTTTCAAGCCAACCCACTTTAAATTAACAATCCCGCCCAAGCTTATTGCTCGACTGGGCAATAGGTAAAATTCACACCATGTGCTTCCACTTTATCGTTTCTTTTTACTGAGCATATGTCATAAGGTGAACTGCCGCTATAAATATCCTTTCCATTTACTAGCAAGCTGCGTCTCGTGCGGTGGGGATGGCCATTACCGATAACGATAACGCCGTCGCATAACACATCTCCCTTAAAAAACCCCGTTTCGATAGAACCTAATATACCATTCCTTCTTATGAGAGTAGAAACATATATATCCGTATCAATCTTTACCTTCTCATCAGTAGCTAACAATAGTGCCTTCTGTTGCCGTATCATGGTTTCAGCAGCTGCAAGCCGCGCTTCTTGCTGTTGCACCTTACGCTCTAAACCTTGAAAGTTAGCCATCCTTGTCCTTCTTTCTTTTAATTCTGCCTCCATTGCCGCCATTTTCCTATCTGTATCCGCTTGAAACTGTCTAAAAAAGTTTTCAAACTGCTGTGTTTTTTGTTTTTGCTCTGCTAGTTCTGCTTGCATTGCTGCTAGAGACATATCATGAGATGTTGTTCTCTCTTCATCTGCTGCTAGACGTTGATCATGTTCTTCGAGTCTACCTGTGTGCTCATCAAATCTTCTTGTATGTTCATCATGAAGTTGCGCAAACGCGGCGGTTTTACTATGTAATTGAGCAATATCAGCTTCAATATCATCGCGGGCACGCATAGCATCTACTGAATGCCAACACATTAATGCTGTCGTCATCAAAAGTGGTTTTACTAAAAGTAGCTTTTTCATGTTTATTTTCCTTTCTTCTATCTAAACAAAGTGATTCCCCACGAAAACAACTAAAATTATTCATAAAACAAAAACTATAGTGCGAATATATATGACTCCCATACAAAAGTCAAGAGGAAAAAACACTTTTTTGCTTTTTCTTAAAAGACAAGTGGAGGTTTAGTGAAAAAATCTGAATTGCCTAATAAGGGGAGATGGTACCTATAATTAGGGTGTTTGTTAACAATGCCTAGCGAATCTACTACTACCGTAGCATGTCAACCTGATTATAAATTGTTTCATCGTTCCATCTTCAACAATAGTTCATTGTTTTTCTGCCAAATCGGTTATGGCTTTTCCACTCAGACGGGAGTTGATTATATCGTCCAAAAATAAACCAAATAGCTGCTCCAATTTCCTTCGCAGAAGAAGAATATCTTCATAATTGTCTGCGGCCAAAGCATCTTTTAAATTTTTGATGGTAGATTTTGCGATTTTTCGAGATGATAGAGGAATTTCATTAACCGTCGATTTCCAGAATTTTATCATTCTCTGCGATTCGATTTTTAGGGAAATATTTTGAACATGAATCGAATCTTCTTGCTGATTTTCCAGCGCTTTTTGTAGAATCAATGTTATTTTGTCGGTGGATAAACCGGAAGATGGATCTACTACTACGCGCTGCCGAAGAGACGTTCTTTTGTCCCAAGCGTCCACCTGAAGGAGACCGTTGACGTCAATGGAAAATTTGACCTCAATGCGTGGCATTCCCGCCGGCAAAGGCGGAATTCCCGTTAATTCGAAATTAGCCAAAGATAGGCATTCGGCAGCCAATGGTCTTTCGCCCTGCACCACATGAAATTTTATGCCAGATTGATTGTCCTGGTACGTTGTATATTCTCGTTTTTCAACAATGGGAATAGGCGTATTTCGGTAAATGATTTTATCTACGCCGCCGCCAAACATTTCGACGCCAAGCGATAACGGAACTACGTCGATTAAGAGCAGATTGCAGCTTTTTCTGATGGAATCCGCATATATTGCCGCCCCCAGCGCTACAGCTTCTTCTGGATCTATATCATGAAAAATTTTTGCGGAAAAATGTTTTTTTACCTCCTCTCGAAGTAATTCTAATTTAGTCATGCCTCCCACTAACACAACGCCGTCCAGTTGATAGGAACTTACATATGCGTCCTGTAAAACCCGATCCGATATTTCCAAACTTCTACGCAAAAAATCGCGACAAACACTCCGAAGAATATCCTCAGTCAGCTGAAAATTATAAGTGCGGTTTTCATGAACATACATTCCATCCACTTTGGGAAGATCGCGTAATTGTTCCTTAAGAAATTTGGCAACTAACCTTCCGGATATTTTTTCATTTTCCTTTATTTCTAATCCATGGAGTCGGCAATTGTAGTTCAGTATCGCATTATCTACGTCATCTCCTCCAAGATGATTATCTCCGCCTGTGGCAAGTACCTGAAAAATACCGTTCATCAGTCGTAAAACGGAAAAATCGAAGGTGCCGCCTCCGAAATCATATACTGCAAAAATGCCATTGCTTTTTTGGTTTAATCCAAAAGCGAGGATGGCGGCAGTTGGTTCGTTTAGCAGGCGTAATACTCGAATGCCGGCAAGCGATGCCGCATGCTTTGTGGCCGTTCGTTGAGCATCGGAGAAATGCGCTGGAACTGTTATCACCGCTGCGTCAATTCTTCTGCCAAGATTCCGTTCGCAGTTCTTGCGCAGGTAATAAAGGATGTCTGCAGAAATTTCGATTGGCATTCGGCCGCTAAATACTTGATCCGTACCCATGGCGCGCTTAATGGAAAAAATGGAATTGCTTCCCTTTGCTTGGAGAATGGCCTCTCGCCCCACGGTCACAGAATTTGCCATATAGTTTACGACGGATGGTGTTGTGCTATGGCCTCCGATTCGAACAATAATCGGTGCTCCCTCTTGAATGCACGCAACTGCGGACGCTGTCGTTCCGAGATCAATTCCAACTGTAAACATCTGATTTAATTTTTTCCAAAAAGGAGGCTATAAAACGTAACAATCCGTAATTTTTCTGAAATTCGTCCAAATTATCCTCGAGGTTGCGTAACGTTGTTACCAGTTCAAAAATTCGTCTGGACAGCGTATCGTGAAAGCTCTTTTTATCCTTCGATGATTCCAAAGTTTCATACTGTTCCCGCAGATTAAACGCCTCAAACGTAAACTCTGCATCCAAATTATCAGAATGCCTTTTATGAATTTCCAGAAAGTATCCAGCCCTGTCCAGCGGACTTAGAAGAATTTTATAGGCTTTGTTTAGAAATGCGGACCTTTCAGACTCCGCGTCATTTACATCTGGATGGAGGAGAGCTTGTTTCTGTAAATATGTCCGAGTTAAAGCGTCTTCATCGATGTTGTAACGAATCGGAATTCCCAACGCTTCGAAATAATTCATGATAATTAAAGACGGCATATCCCGCCGCAGGGAGCGTTTGTATTGTCAGTGCAGAATGATTTGCCGCAACCGCACTGAGATTTTGCATTGGGATTTTCAAAAACAATATTTCCTCCCATTGGACTATTGACGTAATCCACCGTCATGCCGGAGATGAAAATAATTGCCGCCGGAGCTATATATATGTTTACATCATTATCCTGCAGAATCAGATCGTTGGGCTCGATCTCTTTCACAAAACTCAACTCATATGTCATCCCCTGGCAGCCGCCCGCGACGGCATTGATGCGAATTCCCAAACACCCTTCCTCCATCACTGCTTTTCTCATATAAGCTATAGCCCGATCTGTGAAATTGACGATTTTTTCCATTTCTATGCCTTATTTTTGTCTTGATAATTCTTTATGGCTTTACGCACTGCTTCTTCAGCTAAAACAGAACAATGAGCCTTCACCGGTGGTAGAGATAGATACTCTGCCACTTCCCGATTCTTTATGCCTTCAGCTTCCTCCAAGCTCTTTCCTTGAACCCATTCGGTTATTAGAGCGCTGGAAGCTATTGCCGCGCCGCAGCCAAAGGCTTTAAACTTCGCTTCGGATATCTTGCCATTCTCATCGACTTTTAGCTGCAATTTTATTACATCTCCACAGCTGGGAGCTCCTACCACAGATGTTCCAACATTTTTATCATTATCATCTAAAACGCCAACATTCTTTGGATTATTGTAACGCTCCATCACTTCCTTCGAATATTCCATATTCCTCCTCCTACCAAAGCGGACTCATAGCTCGTAACCGATTAACAACCTCTATAATCTTGGATGACGCGTAATCGACCTCATCAAAGGTTGTAAAACGTCCGAACCCAATGCGCAAAGAAGAATGAGCTAGATCTTCCCGAACCGATATGGCCTTTAGTACATAGGAGGGCTGCAGTAAATCCGACGTGCAGGCGGAGCCGGAGGACATGCAAATATCCGGCATTCCTAGCATTATCCCTTCGCCTTCTATGCCTTCAAAGCTCAGATTAATACAGCCAGGAATGCAACATTTTGCATCGCCATTTAGATGAACTTTTCCCAGATTATCGAAGATTTTTTTAAGAAAATAATCTCGGAATTCCGCTAGCCTTTTGCTCTCCGAGCGCATCTCCTCCTGAGCAATTGCACAAGCTTTCCCAAGACCGACGCACAGCGGCGTTGGTAGTGTTCCGGATCGCAATCCTTGCTCCTGTCCGCCGCCATAAAATAGTGGAGATAATTGCACTCGCGGGTTTAAACGGATATACAAAGCGCCTACGCCCTTGGGACCATAAATCTTATGGCTCGAGATGCTCATTAAATCCACTTGAGAGGCGTCAACGTTTATCTTCCCCACCGCCTGCGCAGCATCCGAATGAAATAACACATTATTTTTTCTGCAGATCTCACTGATCTGTTCAATTGGTTGAATGACGCCTATTTCATTATTTACAGTCATAATGGAAACAAGAATGGTTTCGTCATTTATTGAATCCTCCAGAACCTGCATATCCACAATTCCATTTTGCAATACTGGAACCACAACGACGTCAAATCCATCTCGTTTTAAAGCTTGAAAAGTCTCCAGCACGCACTTATGTTCAATGGCGCTAGTGATTATCCTTCTACCCTTTGTTTTATGGAAACGCGCTACTCCCTGAATCGTAAGATTATTTGATTCGGTCGCTCCGGAAGTGAATATTATCTCTTTAGGATCACTGGCTTTTATCAGATCTGCGATTTTTTTTCGTGCATCCTCTATGGCATCCTTCGCTTTACGCCCCATGATATGTTTAGAGTGAGGATTTCCAAAATCTTCGAGAAAAAATGGCAACATTTCCTCTAAAACCCTCCGGTCACAAGGGGTAGTTGCTTGATAGTCCATGTAAATAACACCAGATGACATAATACCTCACTACTTCTAGGAAGTATAAAACGAATAAATATGTCCTTCAACTGCTATTTTCTCTTCCAGGATTGCCAAATCAAAACCTAATTGCATACTTATTGGGCATATAGTCGCGCTATGAAAAAGATCGAAGAAGGAAGAGAATCTTGCGGTCGGAATGTTTGTAAAAAAAGCAAAGAAAATTAGATCTAGAGGTCTTGAAAAAAGCTGCTTGATAAGAGGCCGGATCTACTGCAAATGGAGGTGGCGGAGTATTTTTGGGTGAACCGAGAGACGGAATGGATTGAAAAAGATAGGTTATAAATGTAAAAAAACGACTTTATACAAAGAGCGGGATGAGCAGGAGCGTCAAGCATATCTGGACGAAATAGCTGAATTTTACCTGCCTTTTGAAGGCTCCGAGAAGTTTTACGGTGGTGGAATCCATAAATATACGTTTGTTAACAGTGCCTAAAATTCTTATAGCCATAGTCAGTTAAAGGAAAACTCCAGAATTTTCAATAACTCTTTTATTTCTTGCGGTGTGGCTTGTTGAATGTTTCCGGGAGGCAAATTGCCTAGGTTAAATGATCCGTAGCTAATCCTGATTAAACGACTCACAATGCAGCCCACATGCTCCATTAACTTTCGAATTTCGCGATTTTTTCCCTCCCGTAATATTGCGGTAATCCAAAAATTAGCACGACCTTTACACGTTCCATTAACTTTTATGTCAATTCCCCTATATTTTACTCCTTCGATAACCAGACCGGTTTTTAATCTTTGAATTTTTTCCGAGGTTAGATTGCCACGCACCCTTACTCGATACACCCTTTTCAATCCAGTAGCTGGAAGCTCCATCTTTCTGGCAACTTGCCCATTGTTGGTGAATAGCAATAATCCCTCGGAATTATAATCAAGACGCCCAACATAAATTAATCTTTGATTAATATCTTTTAGGAAATCAAAAACTGTCTTTCGATTTCTTGGGTCATTTTTGGTTGTAATTACTTCTCGGGGTTTGTGAAATTTCCAAATGACGATCTCCTTGGATTTCAGAGGAAGGTCTTTCCCATCTATCAATACATGGACAGTATCCGTAACAAAAAAAGCCGGTGTTTTTACAATCTGCCCATCTACCATAACATGGCCGGATTCAATCAGTTTCTCTGCTTCTCTCCGAGATGCGATTCCGCTTTCGGCAATTCTTTTGGCTAACCTTATTCTCGATTCCAAAACTAATGTCCGCTCAGAATGCGTTCCATCAATTGTTTTGTCGTTGGTATAAAATTATTGGCGTAGAAAGGATCTTCTCCGTATCGATAGGCCTTGTGTCCAGCAAACAAAAGATTTTGATCCAAATCGCCGCCGTGCGCCGCGCCTTGAAGACTTTTTTGTATGCAAAAACTACGGGGATCTGGAATATTTCCCGTCGCCCCCTTATGCTGACACCAGCTACTGAAGCGACATTTGCTTAAACAACCGCAGCAATTTTTTTGATCGCATAGGATTTGATCGCATTGTTCCGGAGTTGTAAAAACAACCGTATTTGATGGAGTCAACATAGCTGCCGAAAATCCACTATCTATCCACATCTGCGCATCTTCTACTGCCGCTATGGGAATTTCTCGGCCGGAAGCTGTGACTGTTACGTAAGAATTTTCCACCACAGCCACCTGTCGTTTCTGCAATTCCAGCAGATCTTCCAGCATGCGATTGCATATGGCGGAAGAATAAAATCCCGTAGGACTCAATGGCGTTAATTTTACATCTCCCCTCTTCAATGTCATTAATTTCGGCTGCCATGCTTTAGATACTGGGCACTCCGTTGTTAAAATTGAACGAGTTCCGAATTGGAAAGCCACCAATCCCAGCTCATTATTATTGATGTAATCTTCCCATTCGGAAAGCCACCAAACCCCGCCAGCTATGATTATTGGAATCGTTTGCAGCGCGAAATCATTCATGACGCGACGCAATTCCACTAAACGCAAATAAGGGTTGGCTGGCTTTAGCGGATCTTCCGCATTTGATAGCCCATTATGCCCTCCGGCCAGCCACGGATCTTCATAAATAATCCCGCCAAGAAAGTCTTGCACTTTCCTGAAAGATCTGCGAAATAACGCTGAGAATGCTCTGGCAGATGATATAATTGGATAATAATAAACACCGAATTTTGAGGCAATTTCTCCCAAATTATATGGCATACCGGCTCCACAGACTATGCCGTGGACGCATCCTTTTGCACCTTCTAAAATTCTCTGAAGAATTTCCTCGCAGGCTCCCATTTCCCAGAGCACATTCATGTGAATTCGACCATGACCGTTGGATCTTTCTCGGGCAATCTTTGCCTGAGCTATTCCGCCGGCGACAGCATAGTCCACCAGTTCCCGATGTCGTTGTTGCCGCGACTTTCCTCGATAAATTTGATGAATAACCTTGCCATTTTCATCATAGGAATCTGCATTTACCGCTGAAAACGTACCGACGCCGCCAGCGGCAGCCCAGGCGCCACACGTTTCACCGTTAGAAATGGAAATACCCTTTCCTCCCTCTATCAATGGAAGAGCAAAAGCGCCAGAAAATCTCTGCAGATTTAACTTTATCACCAATGCCTCTAATTTTTCTCGGAGTTAATATTAGTATAACATTAATGGAATTACATCATAAAAGTGGTCGGGTCGCTTGAAGCGTGATTATGCCTCCCCCGCAGATTCAAGGAACAAACTACTAATTGGAAAATCTGAAGAATCTTTACTTTCAAGGATTAAAGAAAAATAATGATAAAAACGATCGCATTCATCGGTGATAAGCTGCATTATTGATTCCATTACGCCTTCGTCCGCTAAAAATGATGATACAAACGGAATTGTTAAGCTGTACACAATGCGATTATCGAAAGATATCAAATCAAAATGACCAACCCAAATTCTCTCGTTTGCTTTTACGATAGCGTCGGTAATAACTACGTACTTTTCCTTTTTGACATGGAGATTCATATCGCAAGAAAAATAAATGATCTCATAGTCGGATTTAAAAATAACAGAAAGAATATACTCTGGATTTTTACTTTTTAACTGTACGGAAATTTCATTGTCATCAATTCTACTGAAATTAAGATCCATTTTAGTGGCTAACGTCTCTGTTATATCGATTGGATTAGTATCCAATTTTTTTCTCCTTCGTTTAGATCATTGAAGACTATCATAAAACTCTTTATTAAAAAATCCGTTTGTTTTAAAACATACGCCAAGGAGTAGTTCGTGGTCTGCAATTTTTCCAATGTTGCTTTTTCTATTTTTGATCTACCAGTGCGCTGGTACTCGTTAGCTTACATTTTCGGAATAATCATCGCTTTTAAATTATCAGTTTTCTTGTCAAAGTATTTAAAAAATGAGATTCCTGTCAGCGTTCTTGATGATTTTGTTGGCGTTGCCATTGGAGGGATAATACTTGGCGGCAGACTTGGACATGTCCTATTTTACGATTCCAGTTATTATTTAAAATTTCCGATGGAAATCTTAAAAATTTGGAAAGGTGGAATGTCCTTTTATGGCGGATTTATTGGAGTTATCATTGCCGCGAATTTATTCTGTAAAAAACATCGAATTATCTTCTTGGAGTTTATGGATTTATGGTCTGTTAGTGTTCCAATTGGATTATTTTTTGGCCGGATTGCAAATTTTATAAATGCAGAATTACTAGGGAAAGAATCTGACGTTTCGTGGAACGTAGTTTTTGCAGATGGAGTTCATCGCCATCCAAGCCAGCTCTACGAGGCTTTTTTAGAAGGAATTTTGCTGTTTTTTGCGATGCTGATTGCATTTAAAGCTGGATGTCATCATAGTAGAGGAAAACTTTCTGGAATCTTTTGTACTGGCTACGGAATGACGAGATTTTTAGCAGAGTTTTTTCGCGAGCCGGATTCCCAATTAAGTCACATGCTGCTGTGCTCTTCTGGATTAAATTTGAACCAATATATGAGCGTAATCATGGCGATAGTTGGGATAATTCTGATCGCTAAAAGCCAAAAACCATGAGTCACTTTTTACTGCAACCGTTTGATAAATTCCTAAAGCTATCCGAATATACAAGCAAATCCATAAAGAAATGTTGCGCCGGCAATAGAGTGGTGGATTTATTGTTTCATTTCCCGGTATCTGTGCAAAATCGTATGAGTGATATCAATAATTTTTCCGATAAAGATAAACTTACGATTGTGGTGAAAATTGTGGATCATCGAGCGCCTCGCCATAAAACTTCGCCATATAAGGTAATTGGACAAACTTCCGCTGGAGATCTAATTACCATTCTATATTTTAATTACAATATCGGTTTTATTAGAAAATCTCTCCCTTACGATGGAGTTTTTACCGTAAGCGGTTGCGCGCAAAAAACGACGGATGGTATTCAAATAGTTCATCCGGACATAATAGCGCCGCCTTCGGCGTTGAAATATCATGTGGGCGTGGAACCAATCTACCCGTTGGTAGCCAAACTTTCCAATCACACGTTGCGCTACGCCATAAACTCCCTTCTTCGAATTATGCCGAGTATTCCAGACTGGATACCTCCAGATTATGGGTTGCCATCATTTACGGAATCTATCAAAATTATGCATACTCCCAAAACCACCGAAGACATTTTAATTTCAAATCCCGCTCGTAGAAGAATTGCTCTGGACGAATTGCTGACAAATCAAATTAGGCTGCGGCAAATACGAAAAGCGCTTACCGAACAGCGCGTTATGCCGTTCCGGCAGACAAATGAGATTATAGGACATCTGCAATTGCCTTTCGATCTAACGGCAGATCAATTGTCATGCCTAGACGATATCCGAAAAGATTTGGCTGCAGAAATTCCTATGAATCGATTGCTTCAGGGAGACGTTGGAGCCGGAAAAACAATAGTAGCTTTCATGAGTATTTTAATTGCGCTGGAAAATAACGCTCAGGCAGCATTGCTTGCTCCAACTGAAATACTATCCGTCCAGCACTTTAACAGCCTAAAGCAAATGTCAGAAGACCTTGGAATAAGGATGGACATTATGCTTAGCAGTAACCGAAAAATTCGCTCCAAACAAATCGACAAATTGCAAAGCGGAGAAACACAGCTTCTTGTTGGAACCCACGCCGTTCTGGAAAATGAAGTAGAATTTAAAAACCTCGGTTTAATAGTTATTGATGAGCAACATAGATTTGGCGTTTTACAAAGATTAGCTTTGATAAAAAAAAGTAAATATCCGAATGTATTAGCAATGTCGGCGACTCCCATTCCGCGTACGCTATTACTTGGGCATTATGGCGATCTCGACGTCTCAACCATTAAAATAAAGCCGCAGGGGCGAAAACCGGTCGAAACTATAGTCCTCGGAGCGTCCAAAATAAACGATCTGATAACAAGACTGAAAGAAATAGATTCCCAGATATATTGGATATGTCCGGTTATTGAGGAATCGGAAAATCTCATGGATATCAATACACGTCACAAATACCTAAATAAAAACTTTACTGCTCGTGAAGTTTTTGTATTACACGGGAAAATGAAACCGCGAGAAAAAGAGAATATTATGGAAAGATTTAAAAACCGTGAATTCAAGGTGCTTGTATCCACTACCGTTATTGAAGTTGGAGTCGATGTTCCCAGCGTCAACGTCATTGTGATTGAACATGCCGAAAGATTCGGTTTAGCGCAACTACACCAACTGCGTGGTCGCGTTGGTCGTGGAGATGAGGCATCCTATTGCGTCTTACTCTACCACTACCCCATATCCGAAATTGGAAAACGGAGACTACAATTGATGAAAAGCTCGACCGATGGCTTTCTGATAAGCGAGGAAGATTTGAAATTGCGAGGGGCTGGAGATATTCTGGGAAAGGAACAAAGCGGATTCAATTCATTGAAATTCAGCGATTTTTCCTCCAATAGAGAATTAATTCAAACGGCGGAAAAAATATCCAGGACCGTCAAATTTGATTCCGAAAGGATAAAGTTTCTTTGTACAATTTTCAGCCGCTTAGACGACAATATTGTCGCGTAATATTTTTGAATTTTAAAACTGCACCAACGCGGAACTACTGGAGGTACTATGCTCCGCGCTTTCTCATCAAAAGATAGAATTATAGCAGTGGTGGCGCAGATGTAAATAGATCCTTCCATGCGTCATCAAAAATATCTGTCGAAAATGCCACTTGTGTTGCGGTATCTTCCATCTGCGTTGGTAATCCGTCTACTGGCAATAGTCTCGGCATTTGTAGTAATGGTCCTGGCGCTATTGGTAAGCGAAACCTTGCAGTCCGTGTTTTTGGATAACGTCTCTTTCTTGTACTTATTACCTCCATAACCCTACTACCATTACATTCAATCACTCTATATTCCACTGGTTTTCCTTTCCGCATAGACTCTACATGTTCATAGTTTATGGAACAAAAAACCGTCAAAAGAGCGGTTATTGTTTTATATTTTTTAATCGACATATTATCTCCCTACAATAATAAGTTAGAATTATCAGCTTTTAAAAAAATGTCAAGTGTTTTTATTAAAAAAGAAGCTTTATTTGTAATTTATAAGGAACTTTTTGCCACTATCTTTGTCTGCGATGGAATTCAACAATCCATACTTCGCGCTTTCCTATTCGAAGTTAAAGGATGGTGGCCATGGATGCTGACTCTCCCCTTCTGCATCAAGGGTACGTATCGACGGAAATGGTACCGATCTATTCTGATGTGATTCTTGTGTTTCATCCACTTCCTCTCCATCGCCTGATAGCACTGGCGACGCGAGAGCTTCCGCAGTAACAGCACCTTCCTCAGATGGCGGTGGCGGTCGTCTGTCGCCTAGCATTGGTGTTGGCAAGACGTGTCTAGGGGACCAATTGCCAATTTCGTAGCATACGTTAGCGAAACCATTGTTAATCACTACAAATCTTGCTTCTCCTACTCTTTTCCGTCTATATGCGCGCATAGACTCCACGTGTTCGCAGTTTATGAAACAAAAAGCTCCCCAAAGAGCAGCTATTGTTTTATATTTTTTTGTTGACATATTATTCCTCGTAATTGATATGTCAAGATTATCAATTTTAATAAAAATACCAAGTATTTTTATTAAAAAAAATTCTTCTATAATTCGCTTGAAACTTTTTTATCACTATCTGTATTTGCGATTGAATTCAACAATCCATTTATAAATGCGACTTCGTTTTTTTCAAAAAATGATTTTGATATTTCTATATATTCATTAAATACTACGTTTGCGGGGATATTTTTAAAAAACAGCAGCTCGGCTGTTCCTAGTCTCAGAATAGATTTTATTACGTTATCCAATCTATCCATTCTCCATTTGTTCGAAAGATTTTCTGCAATTATTTTATCTAGAACTGATAGATTTTCTTCGGTTATTTCAATTAATTGTCGAAAGAATTCCACATCCATTTCGGATATGGAAACATTTTCCGTAATAAAAATTTTGGAGCAATCTTCATCGATAATCTTTTTCAACTCAGATTCGGTAATTGAGGCTCGATAAACCATTTGCACGGCGTAAAACCTCGCCACACTTCGCAATCCACCTCGGAATGCGCGCTCCTTCTTCGACATTGCGATATTCCCAATTAACTGTAGAGGGGAAATTTTTTACACAAATCCAAAGTTTCTTTTCTTACTTCTTCTTTTACGGATTCGTAATCGGATTTTTCGTAATTTGAAAGTACTTTATAAATTAAATCGGCTATTTTAATAAATTCATTCCTCCTCAAGCCGCGCGTAGTCATGGCTGCAGATCCGACTCTTATCCCGGATGTCTGAGAAGGAGGCCATTCATCAAACGGAATTGCGTTCTTGTTGCAGGTTATACCTACTTTATCCAACTCCTCGGCAGCAACTTTTCCTGTAATTGATAATTCTGTGAGATCAACAACCGATAAATGCGAATCGGTTCCTCCGGAAATTATATTCAGACCGAGTTCTTTCAAACGATCGGCCATTGTTACGGAATTTTCCAGCACATGTTTTGCGTATTCTTTAAATTCCGGGCGCAGAGCTTCTCCGAAAGCAACCGCTTTTGCGGCAATTGTGTGCATCTGCGGACCTCCCTGTACTCCCGGAAATACAGCACTGTTAATTTTCTTTGCGAGAACTTCGTCATTGGTCATAATGACTCCGCCGCGTGGTCCGCGCAGGGTTTTATGGGTAGTGGATGTCACTACATGAGCATGATTTATCGGGGACGGATACAATCCGGCAACAATCAATCCGGCGTAATGCGCAATATCGGCAAACAAATATGCTCCGACAGAATCGGCTATTTCTCTGAAACGCTTGAAATCTATTTTTTGAGGATAGGAAGATGCTCCGCAAATAATAACTTTCGGTTTGTATTCTTTCGCCAATTTCTGCACTCCATCGTAATCCAGAAATCCGTTTTTATCTATTCCGTAACCGATTGCGTTAAACCATTTCCCGGAAATTGTCGGAGATGCTCCGTGAGTTAAATGTCCCCCCATTTCAAGACTCATTCCGAGAATCGTGTCTCCGTGATTTGCAAGAGCGTAGAGTGCCGACAAATTAGCCTGGGCACCGGAATGAGGTTGCACATTTGCAAATTTACAATCGAACAGAAGACACAGTCTTTCAATCGCCAATTTTTCTGCAACATCAACGCATTCGCATCCGCAATAATAGCGTTTCCCAGGATATCCCTCGGCATATTTATTGGTCATAACGCTTCCGAGTGCCGAAAGAACTTCTTTCGATACAAAATTTTCGGACGCGATAAGCTCAATTTGACTTTGCTGCCTCTGCAATTCGCTAGTTATTGCTTCAAACAACTCTCGATCTGCTACCGCACTATGGGAGAAATACCCGGCAAAACTCATATCATATCTCCATCAATTAACTGCAACCTTCTGGCATGACGTCCGCCGTCAAACTTCGTTTCAAGAAACACGCGAAGACAACCCAAAGCCGCCGCATAGGTAATTACATTCGCTCCAAAGACAATCACGTTTGCATCATTATGTCGACGAGATAATTCGGCCATTTTTTCATTAATGCACAAAGCCGCTCTAATCCCCCGATATCTATTGGCCGTGATTGCAACTCCTATTCCGGTGGAACAGATGAGTATACCGCGGCTATTTTTAGTCATCAATATGCTGTCACACAACTTGTGGGCAAATATTGGATAATCACAAGAACTGCGACTAATCGTGCCGAGATTGATTATACCAAGCCCGGCCTCTTTGATCAAATATTGCTTCATATCGTATCCGGCATGATCTGACGCTATAAATATTTTCATACGTTACGCCAAATGGTTCCAGTGGAGGTATCTTCTATTTTAATGCCTTTTTCCAGCAATTTTTCACGAATTTCATCTGCCCGTCGGAAATCTTTCTCTGCTTTGGCTAGTTTCCGTTCCGCAATTAATCGTTCGATATCTTCTTCTGAAATTAACTTACTTTCCTGCCGAAACCATTCTTCACATTCTTTGGATAGCAAACCAAGCAGCGCAGCCCCATTTTTCAATTGCCCGCTCAGTTCGTTTATCTCATCGGAAGACGTGGATTTATAAATTGTGTCGGCAATTTCATGCAGAGTATGCAAAGCAAGGGGAGTGTTCAGATTACTGCACAGAGCCTCCAAAACCGGATTATCGGAATTTTCGACAACCCCTGCAATTTTGATATCTCCTTTTTTTAAGGCGCCATACAATCTATTCAAAGAATGCTTTGCCTGTGCGACAAGTTTGTCGGTCCAATCAAGAGTCTTTGTGTAGTGGGAAGACAGTAAAATATATCTAACGATTTCTCCGTCATGCCGCCGCAATGCATCGTCTAGAGAGATAATATTTCCAAGAGATTTTGACATTTTTTGCCCGTTTACCAGTAGCATTCCATTGTGAATCCAGTAATTGGCCATGATACATCCAAAAGCGCCGAAATTCTGAGCCAGTTCGTTTTCATGGTGTGGAAACATCAAATCCTGTCCGCCAGCGTGAATGTCAAACTGTTCTCCCAAATACTTACGGCTCATGGCAGAGCATTCGATGTGCCATCCGGGGCGCCCCTTTCCCCATGGACTATTCCAGGCTGGCATTCCTTCTTCTGATGGCTTCCAGAGAACAAAATCCATTGGATCTTCTTTGTAGGGCGCTATTTCAACACGACTACCGGCAATCATATCGTCCAGATTTCTTTTAGAGAGCATCCCATAATTTGGCATTTTTCGTACTCGAAAGAGAACATGGCCTTGACTTTCATAGACAAAATCATTGTCGATTAGTTTTTGAATTATCTCTAACATTTCCGCTATATGAGCCGTTGCCCTCGGCTCGTAGGTTACGGGCAATACATTCAGTAAAGCTGTGTTTTTGTGAAATTCTTCTATTACTTCGTTCGTTAGCTCTCCTATGGATATTTTTCTGTCCCGAGCTTTGGCGTTAATTTTATCGTCAACATCCGTTATATTTCTCACGTAAGTAACTTTTGGATACAGCTCTCTTAACAGGCGAAATAAAATATCGAATATTACCAATGGCCTGGCGTTGCCGACATGCGGACTCGCGTAAACCGTAGGTCCGCAAACGTAAATACGAATGTTGCTTTCATCTAGCGGAACAAAATCTTCCAAGGAATTTGAGAAAGAGTTATACAATTGCAGTTTTTTCATGATTTTGTCTTCAAATTACTTTCTATACGAGATTTTATACGCTCGTATCCAAGCAAATTCACCATTTCCGCCAATGCCGGTCCACTACTCAATCCAGTTAGAACTACGCGAACCGGATGAAACAACTCTTTTCCCTTTCTTTTGGAAACCTGACTCAAATTTTTCATCCATCGTTCAAAATTTACCGGCTCTTCAAGTGTCTTTAACATTTGGTTAACGAAATTTTCATCTTCTTTTATGACGTTGATTTTATTGTACAAAATCTCCTCCCAAAGAACAATATCTTTAATAGTATGTAAATTTCCCTTGACCATATTCCAAAATTCTTGAGAAATATTTTTCAAATTTAATTTTTCCAGATCCGTTTTCGCATCGTTAAAAGTTTTTTCAGCGATGATTTTTTTAGTCAACAGTTTTATTTCCTCTGGGTTAAATTTTGGAGATGATAAGCTCATCCTTTTAAAGGAAAATTTCACAATAAGCGCGTCGATGTCATCTTCGTAATTTACATTCTGCGACGTGCCCAACGTTGCTAAAATGTACCATAAAGCCAATGGTTCGATACAGTCTTTCCTCATATTTGCTATACTTAATGGAGATCCAAAACGCTTAGAAACATCTTGACCATCAATGGCCGATAGCAATGGAACGTGGGCGAATATTGGATATTTCCCGGAAATTGCACGAAAAATATCCATTTGAGCCGCAGTGTTCGTGATATGGTCATCTCCACGAATAATGTGAGTTATTCCCATATCTACATCATCGACAACCGACGCAAATGTATAGACAAAAGATCCATCCGGCTTAACCACGATGGGATCGCTGACGCTATTCAAACAAATCGATATTTTCCCATGGATTAGATCTTCCCACTCTATGCTCTGTGTTTCAGCAAGTTTGAAACGCCAATGCGGTTTTACTCCTTTTGCTTCATTTTCTGCGCGTTCCTTCTCGGAAAGACCGAGAGCGGCCCGATCATAAACCGGTGGAGCACCTATTGAAGCCTGTATTTTCCTTTTTAAAGAAAGCTCTTCTTTCGTCTCGTAGCATGGATATACCCGACCTTCATCTCTAAGACGATCGAATATAGTTTTATATTTTGAATAATTTGCAGATTGCCTGTAAAACTCATCCCATTGAATTCCAAGCCATTTTAGATCTTCCAGAATAAGATTCTCCGATTCTTTGGAAGATCTTTCAGAATCAGTATCGTCTATTCGTAAAACAAATTTTCCGCTATTCTTTTTAGCAAAGAGATAATTAAGGATGGCTATTCTTACATTACCAACATGCAACAATCCTGTCGGTGATGGCGCAAATCTAACGCGAACCATCGCTAACTCCCTTCATTCTGACTTCTGAATGAGTTTTTGCCACCACCCAATTCTTTTTTTCTGATCTTTAGAGGTATCGACTATTTTTGTTATATCAGACTGCGCCGAATGCAACTCCTCCTGCGACTGGAGATTAATTTCATTATCTTTAACATCAAAAATCTCTCCAGATTTTTCTGTTGCCACGTCCTCTGCTATGGCTACGCGCTTTCTTTTGCGAAAATGTCCATTCTTTTGCGCAAATTTATAATTTGAAAAAGATTTAGAACCATAATCAGTTGATTTTGGCGGAGATTTTCTCTCCGATGGTGAATTTTGATTTTCTGACGTCTCATCGCTGCTAGCAGGAAAACCATCTTCTTCATCTTTGAGCGCATTCTGCTTATCAAACGGCAACGCATCTGATTCTTCTGTCGATACCGGCAGTAGCGCTTGTTCTATTCTGAAATCCGAAGCCGCAATCGTGTCGTCGATCTCCAAAATTATCTTTGAACCCATACGCTCTTCCACGTGTGTAATAAAGGAACGCTTATGATTTATAAGATACAGAGCCACAGCTTTGGATAGAGTTACCGTAACCTTTGAGCATTTTAAAACAACTAAAGCTTCCTCTATTTTTCTCAAAATCTGAATGGCGATCGATTCTTCGGACCAGACGAATCCCACGCCGCTGCAGTGTGGGCATACGGTCATGTTTGCGTCCATTATGCTGGAACGTAGCCGTTGCCGCGATAACTCCAACAACCCGAAGCTACTAATAGTCCCGATTTGCATCTTCGCTTTATCGTCACGCAATGCTTCCCGCAAGCGCCGTTCCACCTGTAAATTATCGCGCTTTTCCCCCATATCGATGAAATCTATTACTATCAATCCAGCCAAATCTCGTAAACGACATTGCCGAGCGATTTCAACGGCCGCCTCTAGATTCGTTTTCAGTGCCATTTCTGGAATATTCCTTTCGCGCGTTGCTTTACCAGAATTTACATCGATGGAAATCAAAGCTTCCGTCGTGTTAATCACCAAATATCCACCAGACGGCAAATTTACTCGCGTTGAATAGATCTGATTTATCTGATCATTGACTTTAAACTTAGCAAACAGCGGCAATTTATCATCATCGTATAATTTTACCTTTTTAGTATGACCCGGCAATATTTTTTTAATGAAAGTTTTGGCAATCTTATACCCCTCTTTTCCTTCTACGTAGATCGATTCCAAATCGTGAGAATACAAATCTCTAATTGCCCTGTTTATGATGCCAGCTTCCTCATGAATCAAGCATGGCGCAGTAGATTTGACAGTCGTTTCCCTAATTTCATCCCACATCTTTTTAAGATAATTGAAATCTTTCGTAATCTCAGCCTTCGAGCGCCCTATGCCCGCGGTACGAATAACCATACTTCCATTTTCTATATGAAAATCTGAAATAACTTTTTTCAGTTTTCCCCTGTCTATAGGATTAGATATTTTTCTGGAAACTCCACTGCCTTTCGCCGTATTGGGCATCAACACGCAATATCTTCCGGCAAGAGAAATATAAGTTGTTAACGCGGCTCCCTTATTGCTTCTTTCCTCCTTGGCAACCTGAACCAGTATGATTTGCCTTTTTTTTATCACTTCCTGGATTTTATAACGACGATAGAACTGATATCTGAGCTTTGAAATCTCTTTCGGATCTAGCTCTTCCGCGGTTTCTCCTGTTTCTGTTAGCAATGCAGACAGCGCATTTTGTATATGCTTCTCCAGATCCTCCCGATCTCCAACCGGTATTTGAAAATAATCGTGATGTATTTCACTAAAGCTTAAAAAACCATGCCGTTCGTTGCCATAATCAACAAAAGCCGCCTGAAGAGCAGGCTCCACTCGAGCTATTTTCGCTAGATATATATTGCCTTTGGCTCGAGTCTTTGAAGGAGTCTCAAAATCAAATTTTTCTAACCTTTCACCATCAACGACCGCAACCCTTATTTCTTCCATGTGAGCTGAATCTATCAGCATATTTTTTGACATCTTTTTCTCCATAATTCTTCATATAAATAGATGGATGTGCTAAAAAATGTCGCTCTCTAGTAAAATGATCAATACAAACAATGATCAAACGCGCATATCTTTCGTTGAGAAATATGCGCTGAAACCAACCACCAAACAACACCGCCACCTCCATATAAATCTCATATGAAATCTGCAAATTTTGCAAACCAAATACTAAACTCGCCACCCAACGATGAATCAAAGTATAGTATATTAGGCACGTTATGTAAACCTTCCCGATTCTCTGTAATAGTACGATCTAAACGCACGATTGTTGTGAAATATCAAAACACTTTAAAATAATTATTATTTTATTTGAAATAAAGATTGAATATTTTTTGTTGATGGTGTATTATCATAATATTGTAAGTTTAAATTTCAAGGAGAAAGCCATGGCGACAGCTACAAATACTGATAATAAAACAAATGATTCTACAGGATTCAAAATACCTAAAGTTGATACAAACGCGGTTCTCGATTCTTATAAAAAGAATTTGGAAATTTTGGGGCTTATTAACAAAATGTCCATCGAAGTTTGTAATGGTATCGCAAAGCTGCAGGCGGCATCCGCAAAGCAATTCATACATGACCTAGGCGGCATCACTGAGAACGGTATCAAACCATCTAATATGATGGCCAAATTTTCCGAAATAATGCGGGACAGTATGGTGAAAATTATCGGCAACAATAAGCAAATATCAGATTTAATGAGCACATATAATAATGAGTTAACGGTTGCTATTGCAAAAAAATTCAAAGAATCAGCTTCTGAAGCAAAAACCGGCAACAAACAAGGCGTGAACGGTTGATTACTTTATGCGGCGTCGGTTACCCGGCTGCGTCTTACTTCAGCATCTTGCCGTTGCGATACGCGTCCCTTATTTGCTTTGAATTTCATGAAAGCTGTTGATAATACCCAAAAGAACTACCACTACGATCAATGGCAATGTAAAAATCAATACGGCAAAGTAAAAAACGAAAAGAATACGTATATTACCTTTCGCAATGCGGTGGATTGCTGCTAACCCACTGACAATTGGCGCAAATAGCCCGACTACACATAATCCCGAACAAACAAACGAGATGCGTGTAGATACGGTTGCCGCGGTTAAAGCGACTAGCGGCAAGATTGCAATGGTGTAATGTATTCTTACATTCACAAAATCAAAGCATTGGCGAATGTTTATTTTCATCCTTTTGGTAATAAAATGAGCTAATCCAAAATTCATCAAAGTAACAAACATTTTCGTTAAAGATCCTATTCCAACGGAATATTTAACTGAGGAAAGCAGTAATTGTCGCACAAAAATTGCACTTGCACCCTCCGGTTTGAACAAGACATTTAGCGCTTCCGTAGCATTTTTCGTGAGAACATCCTCGGAATAAAATACCAGCGATAAAAAAACAACGCTGGCTAAATATAGCATCAAAACACGCTGCAGCAATAAAGACTCTGGATACCACCATATCTTGCGACGTAGCGTAACGTTTTTTATGGAAAAATGTCCCAGCATTGCTGCAGGAACTATGACGTTTAAAAGTATATCGCATGAAATCTCCAGAGGCGCCATAAAAAACAGCACTGTTATCAGCATTACGGTAGTTATATTGCCACTTACGGATCCATAAGCTAGATAAGACGCCATTATCGGCAGTCCGGAGAATAATAACAAAAACCTAACAGAAGAAAATGCCGCCAATAAAACAAAAAGAACACCTATTCCTCCAAAGAATACAGCGTTCCAATATTTTCTCTTGTTTTTTATATCAATCTGCAACATACGGCAGTAGCGCCAAATACCTAGCTCTTTTGATCGCCAAAGCAAGTTTCCTCTGACTTTTGGCTGACACTGCGGATATCCGACTGGGCATTATTTTCCCTCTTTCTGACGTAAACTTTTGCAAAACTCGAGGATCCTTATAATCGATCTTCAAAGATTCATCCTTGAATGGACAGATCTTCTTTTTGAGATTAGCTCTTTTCCATGATGCTCTACCATTGCTTCTGGGATCTCTTCTTTCATTTCTCACTGTATCGCTCCTACACAACACTCTGCGAAGACTCTACGACGCCTTCCGCCACTGCCCGATCCGGCCCTGGCGCGTTTCGATATCCCATATCTTTTACGCCCACGATGTCGTCATTCATTGTCTTTGCGCGAGATAGCAAATTCTCATCGTCGCTAAATTCATCCACTTTTACGATAAGATGGCGGATTATATCCTCATTTAGACGCATAAGGCGACCCAATTCTGCCACCGACGACACGTCGGACTTGAGCTGCATGACGTAATAGTGCCCCTTGTGATTTTTTTTAATTGGATAGGCCAAACCTCTTAACCCACAGTACTCGCTCCGCGCAACGTCGCCGCCATGTTGAGTGACGAAAAGAGACAAACTAACCCCCAAGGCTTCTATCTGCTGCTGCGACAAATCCTGACGACCTATAAAAATACTCTCATAAAGATTCATACCGAATACCCAATTTCAGGGAAGGCACATCACCCTCCACAACCGATATATTATACATCTTTTACTGAAATATCGCAACAATATTTTTGTTGGATGGGATCGCCAATTTAGAAGGCTGGCTTAGGTATTACCAATACATTCGGAATTGCCAATGGAAGAACTCAAAGATACAGGTGCAAATTCTATAATCGAGTTCAAATTTGAAGAGATAATTTGATATATAAAAAAGCCCTGGCATGCCAGGGCTTTCAAGGATTTAATCATCAGAAAAAGCTAGAAGCCGTAATCTCCCATGCCGCCGCCCGGAGCCGGTGGCATTTCCGGCTTCTTCTCTGGTTTTTCGGCTATCATGCACTCCGTCGTAGCCATCATGCTGGCCACGGAGGCCGCGCTTTGGAGCGCAATCCGCATGACCTTCACCGGATCAATGATGCCAGCCTTTACCAGGTCAACGTATTCTCCTTTACGTGCGTCATATCCGTAGTTGAAATTATCATCCTCAAGAATCTTTCCAACTATAAGTGACGCGTCTAATCCAGCGTTTTCAATAATCTGACGCGCTGGAAACTGGATAGCGCGCTTGAGGATCTCCTTGCCTAAACGTTCATCTTCCGTCTTATGGCGCAGATTTTCCAGCACCTTCACCGCTCGCAACAGAGCTATTCCTCCGCCTGGCGCAATCCCCTCGGCAACAGCTGCGCGCGTTGCATTGATAGCGTCCTCCACACGATCCTTTCGCTCTTTCACTTCAATTTCCGTTGCTCCGCCAATCCTAATGACTGCGACGCCACCGGATAGCTTAGCCAGACGCTCCTGCAGCTTCTCTCGATCATAATCGGACGTTGTATCCTGCATCTGCTTCTTGATCTGACCGCAACGAGCTTCTATATCATGCTTGGCGCCACTACCATCAACAATCGTGGTGTTCTCCTTGTCGATTAGGATCCTCTTAGCGCTTCCAAGTATGTTAACATCAATGGTATCCAGCTTAATGCCAAGATCTTCACTAATAACCTGTCCGCCAGTTAGAATAGCGATATCTTCCAGCATGGCTTTCCGGCGATCACCAAAACCAGGCGCTTTTACAGCCGCCACTTTTAGCCCGCCGCGCAACTTATTGACCACCAGGGTCGCTAATGCTTCCCCTTCCACATCTTCAGCGATGATCAATAACTGCTTGCCTGACTGAGCTACTTTCTCCAGAATCGGCAATAACGGCTGCAGCACGGACAGCTTCTTTTCATGAATCAAAATCGCAGGATTATCTAACTCACAAACCATTTTCTCGGAATTGGTCACGAAATAGGGCGAACAATATCCTCTATCGAACTGCATTCCCTCGACAACTTCCAACTCTGTCTCGAGAGATTTCGCTTCTTCCACCGTAATAACACCTTCTTTGCCGACCTTTTCAAACGCTTTAGCGAGCATTTCTCCGACAGAAACATCGCCATTGGCAGAAATAGTGCCGATCTGCAAAATTTCCTCATTAGTAGATATCTTTTTCGACACCGTACTTAACATATCGACAACGGCAACAACGCCAGCGTCGATACCGCGCTTTAGATCGATAGGATTGACTCCAGACGCCACAACTTTTACAGCCTCCCGCACAATCGCCTGCGTCAAGACTGTTGCAGTGGTGGTGCCATCGCCGGCCAGATCGTTGGCCTTGCTGGCGGCTTCCTTCACCATCTGAGCGCCCATATTTTCAAATTTATCGGTGAGTTCCACCTCTTTGGCCACAGTGACCCCATCCTTCGTGATCTTTGGAGATCCGAAGCTCCTCTGGATTACTACGTTACGTCCTTTTGGTCCAAGAGTGACTTTTACGGCATTGGCCAAAACATCCACACCGCGAATCATTTTACTACGAGCGTCATCCGAAAATTTTAATTCTTTTGCTGACATCACTACCTCCTATTTATTTAAGAATACCTAAAATATCTGATTCCTTGAGGATGGTGTATTCCTCGCCGCGAATTTTGACTTCATTGCCGCCCCATTTCGCGAAAAGAACACGATCCCCAACCTTTACGTCAAGCGCATGAACAACGCCATGATCATCCCGCGTCCCCTGACCGACGGCTAGAACTTCGCCTTCCACAGGCTTTTCCTTTGCCGTATCCGGAATTATGATCCCACCAGGCGATTTTTCCTCCTGGTCGACTCGCTTTATGAGAACTCTATCTTTTAAGGGGATGAAACCTATTGTTTTTGTCATTTTCAACTCCAACTTATTTAAAACAACCATTTGCTCCACAAGGAAGCGGGATAATAATAGCATACTACATTTAAAGTTCAACCACTTTAACTGAAAAAATTATATCATCAAATAGGAAATTTACAGCGATCCGTTAATTCAGTAGTTTCTTTGCTCCTCCAGCCTGAGGCATACATGCCAAAGTTTATCGGCTAGATTCTGACCACCAGGTAGTTCACCTTCATATGATCAAGATCCCGAAAATACCATCTACGCGTCTTTACTGAAAATTCAAAGCAAAAAAGTATTTTTTTTCTTTTGACTTTTGTATCGAAGTCTATATATATGTTATAATTTTTTTTTGAATAATTTCGTTGTTTTCGTGGGGAGTTTTTTTTTTAACAAAGGAAATAGGCACCATTAATAAACATATACTTAGGGTGATATGGTGAAGAGTCTGAGGAGGAATGTTGAACAGGCTTTGTCCATTGAGTGAAAGTGTGTTTAGGGAAGAGATTTTGCACTGATTTTAGCGAAAACGACGCTGCTAGATTATGTTGACGTTATTATTTATAAAAAGAGGTAATTGCCTATTTATTGGTGTATGGAGCTAACCTTGGAACAGTAGGGGAAAGTAAAGAAATATTTACCGACTCAAAGAGGGAATGTGAAATCGGACAATGTACTCATACTGAATGCATTATTGTATTTGAAGGTCTTCAGAAGGAGAAGATTTGTCGTATATTAATTTGCAGCGCTTGACAGTACTTGCAGCAAGGTACATCCGAACGCGGTGCTTTAAAAAAACGGGAAACAATCAGTCGG
>JAITDT010000033.1 GCA_031282425.1 Holosporaceae bacterium
TTGCCGGAAAACAGAAGATAATCCGTTTGGGGATTCGTTCTATAAAGCGGGTGAAGGGTTGTATAATTCACGTTACCGTCTCCCTCCTCATTAACGGTTTAGAGTGCTGCAGTTCTCACTTTCCGCTGTTTCGATTGCTCCTGGCTATTTGCCAGGAGTGTCGAAAATAAAATTTTGTTCTAGAGGCGCGAAAGTTTATGACCAGAATGGTAAAGTTTTAAGAGAACGTTGTGGAACCTCTGGTAAGAAATCGATGGCGACCGTCTAAAGTCGGAAATGTGCTAGTGAAAGGCCGAGTGAAGATAAATCCTTTAACATACCTTCTCAAACATACGTTCCGTAGTTGGCAATGTCTTTATTCCGGAATTCTTATCTTTTTCGATGGAATCTATGAAGTGCTCTCATCCATTCACCTCTCCATTGTTAGTGAACTTCTTTTTTTTAAAGATAAATATTGTTAACTTCGAAATCCCTCTATGTACTCCATAATTTCTTCTCTGAATTTTAATGAATATGCCATAACCCCTAAATTAAACTCCGTGTTAATTATACGACAACCTCACGGAAAAATCTAGACGAAAATGCTATACAAACAAAAGGCAGAGAGGAAGATTGTTAGTAAAAAACCCTCCAAAGTTAAGTTTTAATTAGCAATTCCAGCATGCTTTAGTGCCTTTCACTTTTATTTGTGTTAACCTATCAAACGAGGCGTCCTTAGCTCAGTTGGATAGAGCGTCGGCCTTCTAAGCCGCAGGTCGTAGGTTCGAATCCTACAGGGCGCACCACAAGAATGACTGAAATGATTCAGCTTTCATTGTTTTGTGGTTACTTTTTTATCCGATGTTACTCCTAGCGCTTTTAACTTCCGGTGCAAAGCAGAGCGCTCCATGCCTATAAATTCTGCAGTTTTTGATACATTTCCAGAAAATCTGTCGATTTGAGCTCGTAAATAATCCGATTCAAAACACTCTTTCGCCTCTCTTATGGGCAGAGAAATTAGCTTTGCGATATTGAGCGACTCAAATTTTTCCTGCGCGCTGGAGGTCAGTTCCGGCGGCAACGCTGTTCTGTCTACCTCATTAGATTTTGTGGAATTAATCAGCGAACTCTCCACGACATTCTTTAGTTGATGAATGTTTCCCGGCCAATCATAGGATTGAAGGATAGCCAATGCATCTTCCGTAAATTTTTTTGCTTTGACGCCAAAAATCGTCTCGGCATTCAAAAGATAATAGTTTACCAGCGGAAGAATGTCTTCGCGTCTATCTTTTAGACTCGGGATATCCAAGCAAACAATGTTTAGACGATAGAACAATTCCTGATTGAATTTGGAGGAGGCTAGTAATAAATCTACATTATCGTTAGAACTACATATAATTCTAATATCGGGGCGTACTTTCCTATTTCCCACATGATAGACGTTATCCTGCAGAAATTGCAGTAGGTTAACTTGGCAGGTTTTTGATAATTGTGTCACGTTTTCCAAAAATAAAGTTCCGGTTTGGGCCTTTTCTATAAATCCATAAGTTTTATTCGTACCGAACAATTCAGCACTAAAGTCTTTTTTCTCATCGCAAAAACAATTGACTGAAATGAACGAGGAACCCTTTCGATTTGATAGCCTATGAATTTCCATGACAATGGCGTCGATTCCCATGCCAATCTTACCTTTTATAAAAACCCTACTGTTGGCGGATGCAATTTTTTCCAGTGTGGATTTTATGGACAGGGCAAACGCTGATTTCCCAACGGAAAAAACTCTCGCGTCGAGTTTATTGGACCTCAGAATAGAAACTTCTCTCTTCAATTTGAACATGTCTAACGCCCGTTGGCAGGTCAGGAGTAGTCGATCCATCACGAAAGGCTTTTCGATAAAATCAAACGCGCCTTTTTGGATAGCCTGAACTGCTATGTCAATAGTTCCATGTCCAGAAATCATGATAACAGGAATCTCCAGGTGCATCTTTTTTACTTTTTCTAGAATCTTCAATCCTGCGGATTCATCATCTTCAATCCATAGGTCTAAAAATATTAAATCCGGAGATGACTTTTTTATCATTGCAATAGCTTCATGCTCATTTTTTGCGGTATTCGTTTTATATCCATAATCCGAAAGTATATCGGATATCAGGATTCTAACTTCCGCTTCATCATCAACTATTAATATTGTTTCAGTGCCCATTTTCTACCTCTATTGAAAGCGGAAGAGCTATTATTACCTTCGCGCCGCCAAAAATACTGTTCTCAAAGAACAGTTCACCTCGATGATCTTGTACTATTTTTTTCACAATTGCCAGTCCTAAACCCGTTCCTTTAGGCGTTAAGGTGAAATATGGAGTTGCAAGAGCGGCCATTTTTTCTTTTGGAAAACCTACCCCATTATCTTCCACGATAATCTTTATATACTCGGCAGTTTTTTCTAAAGAAACCCAGATTTTTTTATCAGTTTTTACAAGAGAAGACAGAGCATTAATAGCATTTTGAATTAAATTTGCCATGGACTGGTGCAACAAGCGTTCATCAACATTAGCGAATAGTATATCCTCGTTGTTGCTCGAAAATATTATTTCTACGTCGGCACCGGAATTTTGCATGAAAAATATCACTTGTTTGCAAACATCGCATAAATTACATTTCTTAAAATTTGGCTCCGGCAATCTTGCGAACAGAGAAAATTCATCTATTAGCCTTTTGATATCACCAACTTGCCGTACGATAACGTTTATTAATTCTAAAAAAATTTCAGTGTCGGCGATAATTTGCGGTTGATATTTATGCTTGATCCTTTCGGCAGCCAATTGAATTGGCGTGAGTGGATTTTTGATCTCGTGGGCAACTCTCCGCGCCACCTCTGTCCATGCGGCTTTCTTCTGCGCCATTATCATATCCGTTAAATCGTTGAATGTTATTACGAATCTATTATCATTCTGAAATGTCAGATTTTCAATTTTTATGGAAAATAACAAAACATTATTGTCTTTTTTAATTTGCACTTCCTTTTGGATGGATGGATTTTTTTCTTTCATCGATCTTAATAATTCAATTATCTCTGGAAAAATATTTCCTATATGTTCTCCAAATATAATTTTTCCATCTAGCAATTTTTCCGCCGCTATGTTCCAGATATATACGCAATTATTATCTATGCCGATTACTCCCGATGATACTCCCGCAAGAACGCTATTGGTGAACTTTATTCGTTCCTGCAGCTCTTGGTTTATCTGGATAAGATCTTTTCGATGATTGTTAACCTGCTCGATCATCTGGTTAAACGTTTTCATCAGAAGCTGAATTTCCTCATAGGAACTGTCATTTTCGGCTCGCGCCTCCATGTTGCCATCAATAATCTCTTCGGATACGTCGACTAAATTACTAACTGGTTTTACTATTCTCCAGGAGTAGATTATGGCAACTGCAATCGAAGCAATTAACAGTAAAATTCCCACAATAAGAAAAGTTACAATGAATGCAATTTCCAGAGAGTTTCGTTTTTTCAGTAGTCCAAAATATTCATCGTAGGCTACTCGAGCATTTTGAGCTTGCGATAACGTATTAGAATCTATGCTTTTTTCAACGATTAAATACATGTACTCGCCAGAGCATCTAAAACAGGACGCCGCTATTATACTTTTTGAATTCTCCAATGGTTCCGCTTCAAGAATGAGAGCATTTCTCTCGGAAGTTTCAGTTTCTCTTATTTGTTTGTAGTTAATGTTCAAAAAATAGAGCGAAACGCTATACTTTGAATGAGCGACTACATTAAGATGCGAATCTAATAGAATTGCAGAGTCAACCCCTTTTAACAAACATAAATCATCCAAAAAGAAACAAATATTTTTCGGAAGTGGTTCGCCATCATTTCCCAAATCAACGTACATACTCTCCAAATGATACTCTAACGTTCTAGAGATAGCGATACAGTTCCACAGAGCGTTTTGCTTGTGCTCGGCCAAATACGATTCGGCAACCTTTAGTGATTCCTGCAACACCGTTTGGTTGCGCTTATTGAACCAAGATTCTATTCCACTATGAAAAAATAGAGCCGAAAATACGCACATCAGTACTGATGGAATTATGGACAATAATGAAAAAAGAAATATGAATCGCCGAGTTAATCTAGATCCTTTACCGCGTTTACTGGTCCACAATTCTAAGATTTTGTTACTACCAAGTAGAAGTAATATGAAAATAAAAGCGATATCGAGATAAAGTATAGAAACTACGGACGCAGAGTTGCGATTATAAGAATCAACATCTGAAAATAGCAAATACGTAATGAAACACGAAACTACCGAAAGCGAAAAAAACAAGCACATTAAAAAATTTTGTACTTGGGATTTTTTGCAAAAAATAACTATCCGCTCAAGAATATTGGATATTTTTTTCTCCAAGATTTGCTGTTTTTTTTCGCAATGTGTTGCGATTTATTCCTAATATCTGAGCCGCTTTGAGGCGATTTCCATTGGAGTATTTAAGCGTTACGTTAAACAACGTGCGCTCTACTTCTTCCAAAACGCGATAATACAATCCAGGGGGGATATTGCCGCCCTTGTGCAGCGCAAGGTACCTTTCTAAATGCTTCTCCACCATCTTAGAAAAACCCATCTCTAGATCTACTATTGTGTTTGGCATCCTGTCTTCCTTTTCGATGTGTATGATAGCATCTAAAACGCTTTTCATAAAAGTCTTTTACATGATTTTTTATGAAAGAGAGATCTTCCGACTGATTAATAGTTTCCCTAAAGTTTGAAGATTCTTCCAACCCGCCACTATACCAGCAAAAATATTTTCTGAATATTTTAACGCCGCGAGATGCTCCATAAAAATCCAAAACTATCTGAAAATGTCCCATAATTATTTCAAGCTGCTTTTCTAAAGAAGGGGAAGGAACAATTTCTCCTGTATCAAGAAATTTCATGATTTGGTTCAACAGCCATGGTTTTCCAAGAGCTGCGCGTCCGATCATAACGCCGAAAGCTCGAGATTCTCCCAAAGCACAAATTGCATCCGCCGCAGATTTTATATCTCCGTTGCAAAGATATGGAATTTTAACGACATTCCTTAATTCGCAAATCTTTGACCAAGAAGCCTTGCCACTGTACATTTGGCTGCGCGTTCTGCAGTGAATGGCGAGCATTTGAATGCCTATATCCTCAAATTTTTTAGCAAGAGACAAAAAATTAATATTTTCCTTGTCCCATCCAAGGCGCATTTTTACTGTAACAGGAATTTTTACTGATTTTACGACGTATTCGGCGATTCTCACGGCTAAATCTTCGTTTTTCATTAGAGCCGCTCCGGAATTATTTGATACAATTTTGCGAGCCGGACAACCAATATTTATATCAATAACGTCTGCGCCTAATTCCTCATTTATAATGGCGGATTCCGCCATGACGTTGGGATTTCCGCCAACTAGCTGAACGATCTTCATGGTATTTTTTGGCGGATCCGAAAGTCGTTTGTAAGTTTTTGAACTTTGCCGCACCAGCGCTTCACTGGAAATCATCTCCGATACGGCGGCCGTAGCTCCAAAGTTCGTGACAAGGTCTCGAAACGGAGCATCAGTAACACCAGCCATGGGAGCGAGAAAAACCGGAGTACCATGCGACAGGCGCTCCCTAAGATCCATCTAGAATTCCACCCTTATGTCATATATTGGATGGGGAAAAAGATTTATTGAAGGCGCAGACGCAAACAACCAATTGGAAAAAACAATCTTTCCGTTCTCGGTTATTTCAATAAATGCCGAGATTTCCTTCTCATCCTCTGGACTATTTTTAAAGCATCTTTTTAATTCTAGTTCGATTGATCTAAATTTTTTTCTGGAGTTCAATTTTATATTCTCTCTATAAACCTTACCGCTGATCTTATCTAGGATTTGTACTTTTACATTATCAATTTCAATGGGATCCGACTCCCAGAGCGATTCCTCTTCTGCAAAATCTTCGCTTTGAACGAAATCTTTTAGCGTACGTCTGCCATCTTTTGGTACTGCGATGGTAGTATTTAACAAAAAACCATTTGTTAGTAGCAAAAAAGCAGCCAATAATCGAAAGAATAAAGAAAACGCCCTAGTTTTTTTCATTATCCAATTCAATATCGCCACTGTCATCCAGATCATCGCCGGATTCATCGATGAGATCTTCATCTACAATCGCATCAATCTCATCTATAGCATCGTCACTTTTTTCCTGAAACTTTTTTGTCTTTCTTTTGGACAAATAATCCGGATCGAACTCTGCGCCGCAAATGGGACACATTATTGGAGATTTATTCCAGTCATAAAACTTAGTCCCACAGCTCAAACAGACCCTTTTTATGCCCCAATCGTCTCTACTCATGGTAAATTCCCTCCATTCTTTGCAGTTGCAAGTGGTGATAGTATCCATAAGCTTTTTACAAAGTCAAATAAATATCTCCATATTTTTCGGGGGAATCTTCCCATAAACTTAGGACATACCCACCCAATCCAGAGCCAATCGGCTTTGCGGCAGCCGCTCCCGCTGACAAAAGTTCTTTTATAAGAGAAGATATGGGAACATCGCATAATCCCCATCGATGAAAAACTTCGTTTCCCAACATAATACCCTCTTTCAGCTTATTAAAGTTGGAATTCTTTAGGGCGTCTTCGCATAGGTAAGAGGCAAGATTCATTTGTCCGTCTAATTTTAGCGCCAATGCCTCATCCGCCAAAAAAATATCATTAATAACGCTTGCGCATACGGATGTTATGGATTTTTTCCCTGAGTAGGTGAGAATCATAGGAGGCCAAAAGCTTGGATTCAGAAATTCAACTACTTTATTTTCCTGAAAAATGATTGGTTTATTAGTTTGAACCACCGCAACATCCAATCCACTACTCTTGCTATGAAATTTATCTTCAAGATGCTTTGCCAGCTGCAATACGTCTTTACAAAGCCCGCAATGTCCGAATAGATTCGCAATGTTTACACAAATGGCAGCTGAACTTCCAAGTCCCACCTGAGATGGAATATTACTTTTTAGCATAATATGTCCAGAAATCTGTTTTAGGGACACACGCAAAAACTTCGCCGCCATCTCCATCAATGAAAAAACTGTTTTTCTCCAATGTTCTTGGTTCGTGGTAATAGAAAGAGTATGGCCTTCTTCAAAAGTAAGAGAGCTGGAGAAATTGTGTAGAGGAAAGGCTATCGCTTTCCCTCCCCTCACAACGGCATGCTCGCCGGAAAGTATCCATTTGGCGGAAGAGGAAAAATTTGACATTATACACTTCCCAGATGGGAGCCTAACTTTTTCAAAAAATCATTATGCACTTGGATTTCATCTTCCGTCGGAGGGAAATGACGCACTACGTAGTTTTTATGATTTTTGTAGCAAACTTTTGCTGCGATCGTAGATGCTTCTGTCACAAATGAAAGACCGCTTTGACGACCGCCAAGCAAATTTATGTATACATCCGCCAATAATCGACTATCCACCAGCGCTCCATGCTTAACTCGGACTGATGTATCTATGCTAAATCTGCGACATAGTGCGTCAAGATTAACCGGCATTCCAGGAAAGCTTCTCCGCGCGATTTCCAGGGTATCTACAACGTCTTCAAGATTAAATAGCGGCTTGTTCTCTCTTTTTAGCTCACTATTTAGAAATCCAATATCGAATTTTGCGTTATGAATGACAAGTTTTGCATCTCCAACAAAATTCAAAAAATCATCAACAATTTCGTAAAAAAAAGGCTTATCTGCCAGTAATTCGTCTGTGATTCCGCTGACGGCTATGGCTCCCGGGGACATTTTCATTTGAGGATTTATATAGACTTGATAGGTATTTCCAGTGGGTACGTGATTTATTAATTCAACGCAGGCAATTTCAACAATGCGATCTCCATTTTCATAACTTAAACCGGTTGTTTCCGTATCTAATATAACTTCTCGGGTACATTGGGAAATAGTCATACTTTTTAAACTTTTTTATGCGACCATTGGGATTATAACACCTTTTGAGGAATAATTAAGTGGCTACGGCGGCAAAGATTTTAGTTTTGGATGATGAGGAAGATACCCAAGATCTATTCCAGCAGAAATTTCGTCACAAAATTACGGATAATACCTATGAATTTTCCTTCACGATCAATCAGGAAAATACTTTAAATTTGCTGAAACAGCGGGCTTTTGATATTTTCGTATCCGACATTAACGTCGCCGGAATGGATGGCATAAGTTTTATTGCGCAGTTGCGTCGAGAATATCCCCTTATGAAGTCTATTGTTATATCCGCCTATGGCGACATGAATACCCTGAGGGCTGTTATGCGAGGAGGCGCTCACGACTTCGTCATTAAACCAATAGACTTCAAGGATTTTAGCGATACGCTGGAAAAAACAATTAACGTTGTAAAACAACTTCAGCAATCCGAAGCGGCAAGTAAAAGATTATCAGCCATTTCCGACGAATTAGATGTATCGGCAAAATTGCAGAAAAGTATGCTTCCGGGAAATATGCTTAAAAAAGGAAGCGTAGAACTTTGGGCAGATACTGTTCCAGCTGCGGAAGTCGGAGGGGATTTTTACGATTTTTTTTGGCTGAGCGAAACAAAACTTGGATTAGTTATGGCGGACGTCTCTGGAAAAAATGTATCGGCCGCTATGTTTGCGCTCATTGGCAAAACGTTAATTAAATCATTCTCTAAAGTTTATTCTTCTCCGGCCGAGTGCTTTAAAAATGTAAATAAAACACTGTGTAGTGAAAATGTTACTACCATGTTTATCACCGCCATGTACGGTATAGTAGATACGGAAAAGAATGAAATGATCTACACTAATGCCGGTCATCTTCCGATTGCGGTCATTAATCCCATTCATGGGCCTAAATTTTTAGAATGCGATCCGGGAATGGCATTGGGTATTTGGGAAGACACCGAATTTAGCGATAACGTTCATAGTTTTTCTCCTGGAGAAGCGATTTTGCTCTATACCGACGGCGTTCCGGAAGCGACTGGTAAAAACGGCGAAGAATACGGCAACGATCGCTTTGGGGAATTGCTGAGGCAAAATATGAAAATGTCGCCTAATCTGCTGACTCAAACCCTTATAGCGTCGATCAAGGAGTTTGCAGGAGATGTCCCACAGTCAGATGATATTACGACATTGTGTTTGAAGTATAGATTAAGGATTAATCCTAATGCTGATTATAGTTAAGAACAATATTAATGAAATAAGCAGAGTTTGCGATATAGTTCGTAAATTCTGCGAGGAACACAATGTCTCTAACGAAAAGTGTCATGATATTACCCTGATACTGGACGAAATAATAACCAATATCGTTAACTACGCATATCCAGATAACAAGGAGCATGAACTCAGCGTAGATATAGATAAAATCGGCGTGCACATTACTCTTCGGCTAGTTGATAGCGGAATAGCCTTTGATCCGTTGGCGCAGGCGGATCCGGACGTCGAATCCTCTCTGGAGGAACGGAAGGTTGGTGGGCTTGGCATATTTATTGCTAAACAGCTTTCAGACGAACTGAAATATTCGCGAATTAATGGCCAAAACCAACTTGACATTAGAGTTGCAATATATAGTGAAGGAAAAGACAATGGAAATTAAAACAACAACCGAAAATGGAATAACAATCCTAACTCCCGTAGCGCGAGTTGACACATCCACTGCGAAGGTTTTCGAAGACGGAGTTATGGGCGCTATCAACTCCAGCAACAAAATAGCGATTTGTTTTAATGAAATCGATTATATATCCAGCGCTGGGTTACGGGTCGTTCTGATGGCTGGAAAAAAATTGACGTCTCTGAATGGAAAACTTGCTCTGATAGACATGCCAGAGAAGATATTTTCTGTCTTTAAAATGAGCGGATTTGATAAAATACTAAAAATATATCCATCTTTAGAAGAATCTAAATCATTTTTTAATTAATTTGTTGTCTAATATAAATAGATCAATTAAATAAGGAGTTACTATGATTAGAATACCAACAGACAGTAAAAAGAAGGAAATTAAAGACAATAAGAAAAGAATTTCCATTGCAATGCAGGGGGGCGGCTCCCACGGAGCTTATACATGGGGAGTGCTGGATCGACTATTACAGGAAAAGGACCTTGTGGTGGAGGGCGTATCCGGAACTAGCGCCGGCGGCATGAATGCCGTTGCCACAGCCCAAGGCATACTAAACGGCGGCAATGAAGGCGCGCGCCAACTGCTGACGGAATATTGGAATGTCAACTCAAAAGCTGGAGAATCAAGCATATTCAAGCCGGGTGTGTTGGACGTGCTGGCGGGAAAATACACTATGCACAATTCTCCGGGATTTTTGTTTTTTGACTTTATTACGAAAATTCTGTCTCCCTATCAATTAAATCCGTTGGGAACTAATCCTCTGAGAGGCATTGTGGATCAACTGTTTGATTTTGATAAATTAAATGAATCTGACGCTGTTAAAGTATTTTTGGCGGCAACGCATGTTTATACCGGCAAATTGAAGGTATTTTCCAACGTAAACAAAGAATTGTGTACGGAAGCTCTATTGGCCACGGCATGCTTACCAACGCTATTTGCAGCAGTACTGGTGAAAGGAGAATACTATTGGGATGGCGGATTTATCGGTAATCCTGTTATTTATCCATTGATTTACGATTGTGAAACTCCGGATATCATGCTGGTAAAGCTTAATCCAACCCATAGGAACAAGCTCCCTACTTCCGCTTCTGAAATCGGCGACCGATTGAATGAAATAACCAATAATACCTCCATTATGAGAGAAATGCGTTCAATGCATTTTATCACCAAGCTCATTGACGAAGGAATTGTCGCTCCGGGAAAAATGAAGAGGCTTCATGTTCACATGATAGAGGATGAAAAAGCTTTCCATGATCTCGGGTGGTCCTCCAAACTGAACACAGACAAAGATTTCCTAGATTATCTGTTTAATGCCGGCAGAAAATCAGCGGATAAATGGCTGGAGAAGAATTACGATAAAATAAACAAAGAGACTACCGCCAATGTAGAGGAAGAGTTTGTCTAATTGTAATGTGGAATTACTGTAAGCCGCTATTCCCGCGATCCATTGAAAACTAAATTAGCAATACATTTGTTTTCTGTCCATAAATTCTTCAATGAAAATTTTCGGCGAAGAATTTATGGGCAAGGGAACATTGGAGTAGCACTTTCCGGACTTAGAGGTAGAAACGTAGGGTAAGAATTAAGATATAAGAGATTATGACGATATTTTTAGCGGTTTTACTGATATTTCATAGCCTTTGGCTAATTGCCTAAAGCTAATTGTATTGTTCCCTATTGATTAGGAAGGTCTGTAGAGTTAAAATATAAGAAATTAGGATCAGAAAAGGAGTTGGTCCAAATATTACAGAGCATCGCCAGAACGACAGAGGCAGTGCGTCGAGCAATACAAAAAAGAGAGTCTGAAGACGCTGTTGGAGAGCAATTAGTCACAAAACCGTTACCAAATGGAGAAGGAGGGATTACACGACATTCCAAATGGGGCCGAAAGATCCTCATTCC
>JAITDT010000065.1 GCA_031282425.1 Holosporaceae bacterium
TTTGTCGTATATTAATTTGCAGCGCTTGACAGTACTTGCAGCAAGGTACATCCGAACGCGGTGCTTTAAAAAAACGGGAAACAATCAGTCGGGAAAACAAGAGGAGGATGGAATACCAATCTTTCAAGGATTTTTCCCCGGATAACTGGCATTAATTCTTCTCGAGAGCAGCTGGGAACGATGCTCACAAACACTTTCTCATCTCTTTGAACAATCCAAATACCGGAGTTTTTCTTGCTGCTCCACGGCTTCTCTTCCCTCGAACTCGCTTGCTCCCAATTCATCGACTTCTATCTTTTCAACGCTAAAACATGATTCCCCCTCTGCAAGTTCAGCAATCCTTGCTCGTAAAATAGGCGCAAAATCTCCCTAAATTCTGAAGCCGAATTTAGGGAGATGGAGATTTTGCAATTATTCTGCGCTAACGGTGACTCAGATCTCGGAAATAGCAAAGATAGAGCGTAAGACTGCCACCAGGATTACACAATTTTTGCGAGCTAGGATAAAGAAATATGCAGAGGAAGAGTCCTGTATTCGGTAGACAGTCCCCAGCCTTTACGACTCGTTCCACTTCTGTCGTACTGGACGAGGGCGACGATTTTCGTTAAGAGCAACCATAACGAACGTCCCTTTAACAGCATGTAACTCCTCATTCTGACTCTTTCTTTTTATAGTTACGGAAATATCCAGCGTAATTGAAGTATTACCGATTTTCACGATTTCCGCATACACGGAAACTTCGTCGCCCACAAAAATTGGAATATCGAAAGTAACGTCCTTAATGGCCTTCGTCGCAATGGAACCGCGAGCAAGCCGAGCCGCAATGCTGCCTGCTGCAATGTCCATAAGCGATAATATCCATCCTCCAAAAATATCGCCCCATGGATTCGTATCTGCTGGTACGGCTACAGTTCTGGAAACAAGAACCCTTTCTTCATCAGACATGATCATATTCTTTCTAGCAGTTATACTTGCATACTTTATATTGCCTTCTAATCAAAAAGTCAATGGAAAATTTCACCATCATACAGCTGAATTCTATCAGGAACACTACCGCCGGCAAAACGTTAATTCAACTGTATTAATTAACTGACAACCTATCAATCAGTTGCTTAGCTTTATCTATTGGATAATATGAACAATCACGACCGGCTTTTTCCCTCTAACATCCATAAACATTATTTTTATCAGTTTCTCCACCGACGATTTTAATTTCTGAGTATCTCGAAGTTTATCTTTCGAAATTCTTTCTAGAGATAATTTAATTTCCGAACCAATATCATTGCGAATGTCTGTCATTTCGGTCTGTTCAGACTCTTCGAATATTCCCAAACATACCATATCTTCTAATTTAACGGATTCTTTGAAGAATCTTACGCACACGCTCACAACCCCTCCGCTGGAAAGGAACTCCCGCTGTCGGTATACAACCCCATCTAGCGGAAGCAGTTTATTTCCATCCACCGCTAGCGTTTGGGTATGAAGCTTTTCAACTATTTCAGATTTTTGTTCGGAAAGTCTTATAACATCGCCATCACTTGGAATTACGACATTTTTTATACCGTATTCTAAAGCAATCTCTGCATGCTTATGCAGATACAATTTTCCGCCATGGATTGGGATTAGCACATTAGGTCTCACTAAACCATAGAGATGCTCCAATTCTTCTTTACTCGGATGCCCAGATGCATGGACTTCATAATCCACGCTGGTGATAATTTTAACACCATGATCTACAAGCGAATTTTGAATTTCCATCACGGATTTTTCATTACCCGGAATGACTCTGGATGAAAATATCATTACATCATTTTCCTTTAGTCTTATGGATTTATGCGTACCGTTGGATATTTTAGCGAGGGCGGAATTGACTTCCCCCTGACTTCCGGTGCAAACCAATAAAACTTTTGATGGATCGAGTACCTCGGCTTTTTTCTCGTCTAAAAATGCAGGAATTTCTGAAAAATATCCGGAGAGCTTGGCGATTTTTTCAATTTTTTTCAACGATCTTCCGACAATTACCAACTGACGGCCATTTTTTTGGGCCGCCAAATAACAGGATTCGAGTCGCGCTAAATTAGAGGCAAAACAAGTAATCAATACTCGACTATTACCGTGCTTTTTCACAAGATCTATAAGATTTTGACGAACTTCCTTTTCACTTCCAAACTGCTGATTACGAAAGACATTTGTAGAGTCGCAAACTAGCGCTAAAACGCCTTTATTTCCATAGTCTTTTAATTTTTCCTCATCGGTTTTGGAACCAAAAACCGGATCATTATCTATTCGCCAGTCCCCAGAATGCAAAATCACCCCATCCGGCGTTGTAATGGCTAAAGCAGAGGACTCTGGAGTGCTATGAGCGACGGCAATAAACTCCACCGAAAAACTACCAATTTCTATTTTTTTATTTAACGATGCCTTTATTAATGGGACGCTATCTTCTATGCTAAACTGAGATAGTTTTTCCTTTATCATTTCTATGGCAAACGACCTTCCGTAAATAGGACATTCGATCTTGGGCCATAAATATGGAATCGCACCGATGTGATCTTCATGAGAATGCGATATGAATAGCGCTTTGATCTTAGATTTGTTTTTTATCAATTCTTCCGAAGATGGTATAACTAATTCTCTTCCTAGATTTCCATCAAATCCCATTCCCATATCGACCAAAAGCCATTGATCATTGTAGACGTACGCATAAAGATTCATTCCTATTTCGGAACATCCTCCTATTGAAATAAAATTCAATCCATTGATTTTTTTATTCATGACTCACCGCTTCCACTTAAAAACATATCTCCACTCGAAATAAACAAATTCTTGCCGTGCTTTCTTAAAATTAATCTGCCAAAATCATCTATTCCCATAAAAAGACCGCTAATAAAACCATTCCCATCCTTAATGGTAACTTTACGATTGGCTTCGTTAACATAACGCAACCAATAATTTTTTACGAACGAAAAACCGCAAACGCGTAATTCCTCAAACCATATATCCAGCTCGACCAAAATACTTTTCAATACGCAGTCAATTGAAATAATTCCAACTTTGAGAACATCTTTTATACTTACAGCACACGCGATATCCGGCATTGAATTTATATTGACGCCTATGCTAATCACCATCCAAGAATTCATAACTGCGATAAGTATACCAGCTATTTTCGACTCTTTATAGTAAATGTCGTTAGGCCAATGTAAATATAGATCACCAGCGATATGATGCAGGATCACTTTATGAACTGCAGCAGCGACCGTCAGCGATAATTTCCCTAGATCTCTATGCCATAGCTTTTGAATTATGGAAATATACAAATTTCCGTTTGGAGATTCCCATGGCCTATTGTATTTACCGATACCACTTGTTTGTTTTTCAGCAACTATCGCCAACTCTTCCGCTTTTTCACTCTCAATGAGACGAATAGCAAACTTATGGGTGCTATCTATTGTTTGTAATTTCAATATTCTACAATTCGCGATGCTTCCGAGCATTTTCCTTCATTTCCTTGGGCATTGAAAAGTGCTTTCCGTCTAAATTCCATAACTGAGAATAACATAGCACGGTGAAAAGCCAGTTAATAGTCGGTAAAATAAATGGGATTATCATAGCTATGCGCTAAAGAATATGAACAAATAATCGCCCACTACAGAGCAAGGGAATTCTACCTCTGAAAGAGGTTGCACTACATCTTCATTAGCAGAAGCATTATAGCGGCGCGGCTTATATCCGCGCCACTAAAAGAAGTGCCTATTCTCAATTCAGTTGCCATTAAATTGGGAACCCTGCAGCGCGTAGCACAACATTCTTAGCTCGATCCTGAACATAAGGATCCATCCTCTGGACTGTCTCTTCTATCGTGAGACCATTCGTGGCTTTAGCGTTACGCACAGCATCGACTCCCAGACAATATACTAGAGCAGCCGTCACCTGCCGTAGTGCATCTTCTGCTGGGGTTAACGGACTTCCTTTTCCCGCACCACTATAACGGCAAAACGTTGCAAACAAATTAGCTAAATCCGTTGCTGCGAGTGCATTAACATATTCCATTCCCATGGCTACAACTAACTGCGGTTTTCCGGTACGCGCCGCATATGATAACAAAGAAAGAGTCTCTC
>JAITDT010000014.1 GCA_031282425.1 Holosporaceae bacterium
CCATCTATGTACTCCATAATTTCTTCTCTGAATTTTAATGAATATGCCATAACCCCTAAATTAAACTCTGTGTTGATTATACGACAACCTCACGGAAAAATCTAAACGAAAATGATATATTTGTATCGTGGGCTTTATCCGTGACGTCAAGATTCATGGAATTCATCATCTCCTCGGTCACTTCGGAATCATGAGTTTGAGCTCCTGTGACAGTGACATAAATCACGTCTTCCTTCCCCTAACGTGAATTTTCGTTTCAGGCCACATTTTTACCTATATTTTAAGAGCTCCGGAACCTATAAAGTTTTACGGTGATAGAATCCATAAAAATAATCTGAAATTCCAGCTGTTTTTTTCTATTTCAACGTGGTAGTTTTGGCTTCATCAATTATTTTAGCATAAACTTTTCCGCCGCATTTTATAATCCGAAGACAGAAATTTTACCTACCGCTCCTCTGCCGCGTTTCCCTTTTCAGACACTGCCAAAATAGCTTTCATCTAACTCTATTCTTCCGAAAAATTTTTCACAACATTCTTTTTGCTTCAAGACAATTTTTTCCCGAAGTTTATGAAAAAATCTCACATCAGAATTTCTATGAATACCGACTAGACTTGCCGTAGTCCTGGCTGGGGCGAATCTGCGCATAACTCTAAATCTGAAATATCCTGTGGGGTGATGGCGACGCTATCAACCACGTTGATCACAACAGCCCGGATTTTTCATGGCGGGCGATTTTGACCGGCGTTGGACTAGTCACAGCTTTGGAATTTCCAAATTATTTCTGTGTTATTGCCTCCTTTTCGGAATCCACCATGTCTCTGTTCTTTTGGCTGTCGGATTTTCCGGTTCATAGCTATAGAGCGGCAGATCTGGAGCGTCTAGTAGAGTATCTCCAAACCAGGCTCGTTTCAACGACGGCATTGCTTCAAGCATTCGCTCTATTATCTGCAAGATTTCAGGATGCGACCACTTACCTCGGAATTTCACTACCTCCAAGTCTTTAAAGACGATTCCATTAACAATGATATTCCGCAATTTTTCCAAAGAGTCAATAGAATCGACGCAGAGTATAAGATTCCCTTTGAATTCTAGAGCCGCTTCCGTACATCGTGCCGGATCATCCAAGTACATACTGTCGCCAGCAAAACCGAACAAGCGTGCCGATCTAGTATCTTCACGCATCATCCCCTCGCAGCTAAATGCTGTTGCTAACATACCGCCAAACATCATTGCTCTGACGGTTCCAATAGTTTTTTTCATATTAACCTCCATATTTGATGATAAAGACTATTTTCAATATATCAAAAAAAAAAAATTGTCAAGAGAAAAAGTCAAAAAATGCAATATTTTTTGTTGAAGCGGTTTTTGTCTGGTGAGAGAAGGTACAGATGCAAATCTGTAACCGCCTGCAAATTGGAAGAGATAAAAAACATGTGGAAGAAGAAAAGAGAATAGCCCTAAAATTGTATACAGAAACAGATTGCGTTTTAGCGCATTAGGAAATGGCGAAGCAGGCGCTTTAAGGAAGCTGTTGAACAAATTGGACGAGAATAACTTAAAAATGCACAGATGGAAATTCGACTTATCGTGAAGAACTTTCTCCGAATATAGATAGCATGTTGCAATAAAAGTGGTGTATGGTCCTGGAATTGAACTGGTATGTAGTAATAAATAATCAATGTTCATCTTGGCATATTTTTACGATAAATTTGTGTGTAGTAAGCCTTTAAAGATTTTTAATCGTGTAGAGAAGTTATAAGCATTGATGAAAATCTGCAAATGTTTTCGTAATTACTCATAAGAGCGGTAGTGATAGCATTTTACAACAGCGTCTTTAATGGATGTGTTGGCTATGTCAATTCCCAATTGTGTTCTCAGCAAACTCTGCCGAAAATGTGCGATAGAGTGTGTTTTTGATGTGGTAAATTTCGTTCGCAGCTTCTCCTCATAGGATCATACATCTAGAAGATGCCTATTATTTTTTAGGCTTTCACAAAGCTAATTGAGCGACGACTATTCTGTCTATATTATTTAAGTCTTTTTTTATCTCATCTATTTGGAAACCATTACTTTGCAGAATTTGCACCACGTCCGCTACTTGACCATAGCCGATTTCAAAAAACACTAAGCCCTGGGGGTTGAGCCACCTTTTCAAAAGCGGCGTTATACTTATATACGCATCTAGCCCGGAAGGACCTCCGTCCAACGCCACCGGCGGGTCGTAATTACGGACGTTCTCGTCCAACTGGAGAATATCGTCGGTGCTGATGTAGGGAGGATTAGAGGCAACAACGTCAAATTGCTCTTCTTTCTCGAACTCGTTCCAGTCGGCCACAAAAAAATTTGCAGTCGTGACTCCTATTTTTTTTTGATTATAGCAGGCAACTTCTATGGCATTGGCGCTAATGTCAATGCCAATTCCCCTGGAGTTCTTGTATTCACTCAACAAACTTAGAAGAATGCAACCGCTGCCGGTTCCGATATCCAAAAAATTTAAAGTAGATTGACGTTGAAATCTGGATAAAATCATTTCGATTATCAATTCTGTCTCCGGTCGTGGATCCAGAACGTCGGCGTTAACAAAAAAATCATGGTTCCAGAATGATTTTTCGTTCAATATTTTCGATAATGGCTCATTTTCTTTGCGTCGGTTCAGCATACTGAAGAATAGCGTCTCTTCCGCATCGCTGAGATATATGTCTTTTAAATTAAAAGTAACTTCTTCGCGAAAGAGGCCTTTTATTTTTGCAATCATCCGTAACAGATCTCTCGCTGCAACGTTACTACAGTGACGTTGCAAAATTATCTGCCGCGCCGACAGCAAATTAATCCTCCTCTTGAAAGTTTGCTATTTGCTCTTCTTGGTCAAATTCAATGAGGGCTTTGATAATTTCCTCGAGTCCTATACCTTCCATGATCTGCGGCAATTTATATAACGTTAGACCAATTCTGTGATCGGATACCCGTCCCTGGGGATAGTTGTAGGTGCGAACGCGTTCTGATCTATCGCCAGTGCCAATTTGAGAGCGGCGATTGCTGGCGCGCGCTGAATGCAATTTCTGTCTTTCAAGATCGTACAATCTTGACCTTAATATTTTCATGGCCTTCAGGCGGTTCATGTGCTGAGAACGTTCGTCCTGTTGCGCAACTACTATTCCGCTGGGTAAATGAGTGATTCTGACGGCGCTTTCTGTTTTATTTACATGCTGGCCGCCGGCTCCAGAAGCCCTCATGACATCGATTTTCAAGTCTGTTTCCTCGATCTTGACGTCAACCTCTTCAGCTTCCGGTAAAACGGCAACAGTCGCTGTAGACGTATGAACGCGTCCACTGGACTCCGTTACTGGAACGCGCTGAACCCGATGTACGCCAGATTCAAATTTTAAATAGGAAAAGACGCCTTTTCCGGAAATACAAGAGGATGCTTCTTTGATGCTGCCTATGCCAGACTCATGAAAGCATATAACCTCGAATTTCCACCCTCGAAACTCAGAATACTTCTGATACATCCTGAAAAGATCCGCCGCAAATAAACCGGCTTCATCACCGCCAGTTCCGGCTCTTATCTCTAGAATGGCGTTCTTTTCATCGCCGATTTCTTTGGGAATCAGCATTATTTTTATTTCTTTTTCGATGTACTGTATTGTTGACTCTAGGTCGCCTATTTCGACAGTCGCCAGTTCCCTAAAGTCCGCTTCCGTAGCGGGATCGGCGATGGCTTTCTCCAGTTCAATCAACTCTCTACTGGCATTTTTATATTTGCAAGCCAGTAACGCAAATTCCTCGAGATTAGAAAACTCCTTCGATAATTTGATGAAGTTTTCAGAATTTTCTGTGCACTCCAACATCTGCTTCTTCAGCAACTCATGACGGTTGAGAATTTTGTCTATGGTCGTTTCTAGAATCATACCGGCGCCTTCTGCGAAATTTCTAATTTCTTTATTTCAGAACTAAATACATTATTTAGTCTGTTCATAAATTCATTATCAGTTAGTCCAGGAATAATCGGGTTCAGAAACTTAACCACGATCGTACCTTGCTTCTTAACAAATTTGCGTCGCGGCCAAAAGTTACCGGCGTTATGAATTACTGGAACGACACGACAGTTGGTTTTCTTATAGAACAATGCGATTCCTCTTTTAAGAGGTGCATACTCGCCATAAGCCATACGAGTACCCTCAGGAAAAATTATCACCGGATGTCCGCGCACCACTGCTTCCGTAACTTGACTAATAGCATTTTTTAGACTTTCCGCACCTTTATTTCTATCGATGGATATCGTTCCTGCTTTTCGAGATAAAGCGCCAAACAACGGAATATTTAGCAGCTCTTCTTTTAACACAAAAATCGGTTCTTTGAATTTATAGATTAAAACCAATGTCTCCCACACTGACTCGTGCCGGATTGCATATATCGCCGGCTCTCGCAAAATATTTTCTTCGTTTTCAACGATGTAATTTATACCACCGATTTTTGTTGTGACCACGTTCAGAATCACGGACAAATAGCGCCAAAAACCAAAGACATATTTCTGTTTATTGAAAAATACTAACGGATATCCTACTATAACAGCAACTGTTATGGTTGCAAAAAATATAATGTTAAAAAATACTGATCTAATTAATTGCATGGACAAAATTCAGCTTTTTAGTAAAATTTCTGATAAAGGCGTACGCCATTTTGTGTAATTCCTTAATACATAACCAAACAAAATTACGATTGAATTTAGATTTCACTCCATATTGATGTACTTGCAGCGAATTGTTGCGATATTTCAATTCCATTATGCTTCTTGGCATATGATAATCCGACGTGATTAACAAAACTTCAGATATATTATTCTGCTTCACCCATTCGTCAATTTCCCGAGCATTTTCATTGGTGTTTTTTGCTTGTTTTCCCAGAAAAACCTTAATGCTACCGCTATTTTCTTCCTGAGGCTGAATGTCCTTTAGCAAAGCTTTCTCATGAACTCCAGATATGAAAATATTTTTTGCTCCGGAAGACTTTACTAAATTGAAGGCGTGGGCAATCCGACGGGAGTCGCCGGTCAACACGACCACATTATTGCATATGGTATCTGATCGATGTTTTAGAATTACGTACGATATGAATGTCAGTATCGCCCCCATCCAAAAAAACGCAGCTGTATATAAAATCTTACCAACGATTTTCATCCGTTGATCCACTTGTCATTTTTCAAAAAGAATAAAACAGTTTTTTTTGAAGTAACTATTATTGACAGAGTGGCCATTAACGGAACTAAAATCGCTATTGCACCATATGTAACAATATCTTCCATACGCATACAATGTGTTCCTAATGATACAAGAACAACTCCTCCGATCATAATAAAGCTGCACAATATCGATATCAAGATCGACTTACAACCGATATCCCAGTAAAACCGTTTAAACTGAGATGCAATATAGGCGTTACTCGCTCCGATTAGTTGTAAAATTTTCACGGTATTTAGGTGTGTACTGAGTATTTTTCTTGTAATAAAAATTACCGTTGCGCAAACAGTAACAAAGATTAAAACAGATAAGATAATTGCAAATCCAAACAAACTGTCGCTAATCTTTACTATGGGAGCATACCAATTTGCGTGGTCATGTATTTTTACCAATGGCGAAATTTTTGATAGTTTATCCAAAAGTGCTGATAAATCTACATTTTTTTTTGCTTCAACGTCAAAAATCGTTGGAAAAGGAAAATTATCCGGAATTGCCGCGCTACTTAACCATGGCTCCAATATCTTTAAGATATCCGTCTCTTGTAGTTTCTTCACGGTTTTTATACCGGCAGTTGATTTTATGATTTTTATAATCTCTTCATTCTGCCTATTTGTGATGATTTCGCCTATCCCTATAATGTTGGATTGAATTTCTATGGTGATATGACCGTTTAGGGCATTTTTCCATCCAACAGTCAGATTGTGTGTAAAAAAGCTGCTCATGACCGATACCGTCACTGAGTACATTAGAAACCCTATGATAAACGGTACAAAACCATTCGACTTATCGCCAACAAAATCAAAGTCACAATTCTTGTTAAAACTAAAAATGCTCATTGTTCTATGCCCAATCTTTCACAGCTATTATCCGTTATGTGACCTCGGCTAACGTGCAGTTCATTATATTTGAATTTGTCTACAAATTGCCTGTAATGCGTAGCTACAATAACACATGTCCCCATTTTGTACATGCCATAAAATAATCCCATGAGTTTATTGGCGCTGTTTTCATCAACATTTCCGGTAGGTTCGTCGGCCAATAGAATATCTGGTCGAGCAATAACTGCTCTGGCAATGGCTGCACGCTGTTTCTGTCCGCCGGAGAGCGTATTTGGCAGTGTATGGAAGCAATTCGCCAGGCCGACCCATTCCAAAATCTCTTTTGCTTGACGCTCTCTCCGTTCCTTTTGCTCTCCCATCACCTTCAGCGGTAATGCGACATTTTCTAAAACCGTAAGATGATTCAAAAGATTAAAATCCTGAAACACCACCCCGATGCGCCGACGCAGTTTGTACTTTTCCTCCGCCGAAATATCGGAAACATCTTTGGTAAAAATTTTCAATTTTCCGGATGAATGTTTGATACCCATGTAAAGCATACGCATAAATGACGTTTTTCCAGCTCCGCTTGCCCCGGTTAAAAAGTAAAACGATTTTTTATATAAAGATATAGAAACGTCTTTCAAGACGGGCGCGCCGCTATCATAGCACAGCGTTACTTTATCTAGCAAAATAATCGGTTCTTCTCTAGGCATATTTTCTCCAAACTTGCGCTCTGTCTTAGAAAGGTAACATCCTCAACAGTACAGCTCGCCGAACGGATGCTTTTTGAATTGATTAAAGCTTTTGATTTTGCCAAAATCTAAATCTAAAGCTTCCGGTCCGGCAAGAGAAAAATAATAGGTTTGATACCCCTCCAATCTAAGAGCCGGTCTGATGTGGTGTTCCCACTCGCTTATGGGCGGCAACTGACCGGCGCAATTATGGGAGACTAGCATATACTCTCGAGATTCTAACCCTCTTAAGACATTGGCAGAAATTTCTCCGGATTCTATTCCTATTTCTATTAGGCGCTCCATCTCATGTTCTGTTAGAACGCTTAACAGACTGGGCTCCCCGCTGGCTGTTAGGAATAAATACCCGCCAAAACCATCCAGCATATAATACTCAACATGATTTTTCTTTGCGCAGATACCGGTAAAGAAATTCGCGTACACGGGATCCTTCAAATGGGTTCTGTCATAGATGGAAAGATACCTAAACACGTCGTCCGTATGAATTCTAAAATACTGATATATAGATTTGTTTATACTATCCACCACCGCTGTTCCTAAATCATCTCCCTTCTTCACGTATCTATTGATATAGCCTCCATTAAAAGCGTCGATGGCCATTTTCTCGTCTGGTATACCGGTGAGCAATATTTTCTGAATATTCGGATCATTGATATTCGAGCACATTTCCACGCCAGTCATTTCTGGAATAGAATAGTCTGCCACTACCGCAGATATTCTGGAAAATCTAGCGTGACTGTAAATTTCTCGATGGAGGCAGTTGATATTCAGCAACACGGATTTCCAATCTGAGGTGTTTTCTTCTCCCACTTTGGTCAGGTCGGCATAATCTAAACGATTTATATTGGTCATTTCGTTTATGAAATCCAGCGCTTTAATCGGATTTGTGAATTTTTTAAATATTACGTCCGGCATCGCAATTATTTCAGACAGACTGTTCAAAAAAGAAACATTATCGTCCACTAAGACCACAGTAGTTGGAAAGAAGCAGCTCAATACTCCAGACATACAAACACCAACAATCGTCAAGAATAGTCTACTATATGCATTCTGCACAATCAACCGTCACAGCTAACCAAGAATTGGGCCTGTGCTGCGAGAATTATAAATCTCTAGCGATTCAGCTTCTGGCGGAAAATGCCGCGAACAACGTTCCCTCATCGAGGTAATCGAGTTCTCCTCCGATGGGAATTCCGCGAGCCAGCGACGTTATCTTTATGTCCTTATCTTTAAAGAAGTTTTTTATGTAATGATCTGTCGTTTGTCCCTCAACGGTAGCGCTCAGGGCAATTACGATTTCCACGACAGCGTCATCATTGCAACGTTGCTGAAGCGTTTCCAACATCAGAAATTCTGGCCCCTGCCCCTCCAAAGAGGACAGCAAACCCTTTAGAACGTGGTATTGACCGGCAAAGCACGACGTTCTTTCTATAGCCCAGAGATCGGCGACGTTTTCTACAATACAAATAAGATCTCGGCGACGTTTTTTGTCGGAACAAATTGAACAAACGTCAGAAAAAGTATCGATGTTTGCGCAAATCGGACATACTTTGACATTTTTGTAGACAGCTTCCATGCTCTGCAACATAGGTTCCATGCTCTGCTCTCGATTTCTTATGAGATGAATGACAATTCGCCGAGCCGATCTAGCTCCCAAGCCCGGCAATTTCGAAATTTTTTGTATCAGCGTTTCAATATCTGGACTCATTGCCATCTTTAAAAAATCGTTCAAACACATTCACGATAGCGGCGTTTTTGTCCAACGACAAAGTTTCGCTGAGATTTAGCATAAGGACAATGTCTTGAATTTTCCTTATTTCCCGCTCCGGATATTTTTTTTTCGCCACAGTGGGCGCTAGGACTTTAATTTCTTCCAAATATTTATCGTTGACAATTCCGCCAAGAAGATTTGTATATATTTTTAATATTCTCAAGATACTTGTTTTTATTATTTTGAAATTATCGCACAGATTATTGTCGATGATCCACTTCAGTGTTTTTGGATAAATATCGCCGCCGGAAGAAAAAGCGCTAAGGATATTAGCATAAATCTCAATTCCATTATTTTCATACAATTGCCACGCATAGCCGGCAGACCCCTCTGCCAATTGCGCCAGTCTCTCGGAATTTTTTACGTTCATATTGTCCAAGATCAGCTTAACTGCCGACTCTTCCAAAGGTGAAAAATATATCTTCGCAGCGCGCGAGAGTAACGTCTGAGGAATCGCTCCGATACCATTGCAAATCAGGATGATTACCGTATGTACCGGAGGCTCCTCCAGTATTTTTAACAAAGAATTGTATATATTTTTATTTAGGTCTGACGCGTTTTCCCATATAACGACACGCCGCTTCGATAGAGCTGGAGTTTTCCGAACGCGAAGAAACAACGCTCTCGCATCTTCAATGGTAGCCGGTTCCGGCGTTTGCTCCCACATAAAAAAATCCGGATGAGTGCGCGAATCTACAAGTTTATGGACGTCCAGCCCACCGCCTAAAGACTCCTTTGCTGGAACAACGTCCGCCAGTAAATGTTTGGCGAACTTAACGGCAACGCGCGCTTTGCCGATGCCAGATATACCGTGAAAAATCCACGTTGGGAATATTTTGTTATGGATCAATGCCCTTGCCAGCTGCGCTTCTTCCTGGGCGCGCCCCACGATTTCATCGTTTCTAATGCTATTCCCGTAGCGCTGGATTTTCATAACTTTATATTATTATATGGAAATCTGAATCCTTTCAAGCCGGAGTTGTCAATTTAATTTTATAACTAATTTAAAACAAGCAATTTTTCTACATATGGATCTGGATATTGGCTTTATTTCGGGAGGTTACACTATAGGTGTAGATTGCGTTAGAATAAAACTTCTGAAGTTTCAACAAATCACCAACTTTAATCGATACTACTGACGGCGGCATAACTCGTTGTAAAATCAGCAAGTTATCCACTTATTAACAATGCCTATATGAAAATATAGGAACAAAAAAAATCGCCAAATACGGTAATTATGCGAAAATATTTTTTTAACTGTTGACTAAATATAATATAGCGCATATGATAAGCATATTAATCATACATAAAGGAAATGATCATGAAAAAAATAGTATTTTTAAATATTTTTCTCGCGCGCGCTATTTTAGCGATGGAGCCATCTCCCGTGGAGGTGAGAGGAGATTGTATAGAGCGCTTGTGCGCTTTGGGCACTCAAGTGCCTGAAGCGGGAGACGATATTCAGGCAATAATTTCGCGTCTTACGAATGAAGATGATATTGATGCTCCTGGAGACGCTGAAGCTCTCATATATGTATTGCAAAGTGAAATGGGAATATCGTCTGAAAGAGCCGCCCGAGAAATGAGAGATGCTGAATTAGCCGAAAGAGCGCAATTGGAAATGGAAGATGCCGAATTAGCCAGAAGAATGCAGTTGGAAATGGGAGACGCCAGGTATGCCAGATTGTTATCGCGATCTCGTGGTGCTGCATCAAGTCAATTTGTGCCAGGACTTGATGTTACTCCTCTGGTCTATCTGCTACCACCATTTTTCCAAATATGTCAAAGGGGTAAATTTGATTTTGATGTTCATGCTCTTGATCCATTGGTTGGAGACACTTTGCCTAAGATACATCAATTTTTGGATGAGTATTCTCCAATCACAAGAGATGAAAAAGAGCTTTACGGAGAGGATTTGAACAATCTTTCATTAATTGCTGATGATTTTCAAAGGATAATGCAAGGTATTCCTTCTGAGCTACGCAGCGAAAATGATTTGACAAAGGAATATTTGTCTAGATCATTTGAAGTTTTACAACAAGGACAACATGCGGCTTTGGTTCCCATGTTCGTGCAAATTTATACATTGATAAACAAACATACCCCCAGTTTTAAAGAGTACTTTATTTGTTCATTTCTTAGTAATGTTAATAAATTCAAAGGCGGAGAGTGCTATGCCGGATACCGAAATAGATTTTTCGCAACTTTATTGTCATTTGTGGAGGATTATGGCAAACACACCGGACAAATTGAACTAGAATTAGAATAAAAAGTAATATGAATAACCTTGCATATCATTTCTCATGTTAATATGAGAAATGATATGCATAAATATCTGTACTAACGTAAATCATGGACTTAAAGATGTGGAAGAAAGTGCTCATAACGATTGTGGTTATTTTAGTTCTTTTTAGTCTCGGGATTAGCATAGAAATCGGCAATTCAGGCTCTGAAAATGCCCCGAAACGTCACATTGAATCTACAATGCCTCCCATTTTAAATAAAATTCTAAAAAATAACCTCAGTAATGCGGTTATTAATGGAAAGCATCAATATACGATCCAACAGGTTGATATCAATGCTGTCAGCAGCAGAGAATTGGCCGGGAAAACTTTTGCCGAATATGAAACCTCTTATTATAAAGATCAATATGAAAAGCAAAAAACAGAGCTAAAAAGAACGTTTAGTCAATTTCTAGAACTTTACAGAAAGAAAGTTGAGAAATGCAAAATAAAGGATGATCGTCTGCAAAAAATGCAAGAACTAGAGAGCAATTTCGAAAACTTCATAGAATTCTACGCAGAGCAAAATGCCGATCTATATTTGCGATCATACCCTTACCATCATTACGGAGCTTTGATTGATATGATAAATATGAGAATAAGGCATCTGAAAATTCATACAGAAGAATTATGCGAAAATATATTGCATGTGCCGGTGGCAGCGATCATTCCGCTACAGAATACTTCTTCGACAGGACGGCTAAGTTCTCTTTTGTGATGCTCGACGCATTGCCTCTGTCATTGTGGCGCAACTGTGTAATATTTGGCCCGCATTCTTTTGTTCAATCCTACCCTTATATCCATCGCACCATCTCCTCCTCTACTGGGACCATAATATAATTAGCGCATTCTTTTTGGGCTAGAATACTCATGTGCTTTGGCGTAGGATTGACAGATGTTCTGATAGGAGCGACGTATCGTGAATTTTGTTTCCGGATTTGAGTTGGTGAAACGTAACAATGTAAAAAAAGCGTTAGCCATAATTGCCGACGGAAACGCGCTGGATCTATCCGCCACTATTCCGGTAACCGCTGCAGTTGAATTTGTGACAACGGAGCATCTATTGGCGTTAGGAATCATGAGACATACCAGCTCGCACATTATGGCGCATGCCCTTAAGGAATTATGGCCCAACGCCAAAATTTCCATTGGCCCTGTGATAGAAAATGGCTTCTACTACGACATTTCCTGCGATCATAAAATAACTCCTGACGATTTCGAAAAGATTGAAAAGAAAATGAAGGAAATCATCAAAGCGGATTACAAAATTCGGCGGGAAATCATGTTCAAATCCGATGCGATCCGCCTGTTTTCGGAAATGAACGAGCCCTTTAAAGTGGAATTAATACAAGACCTTGATGTGGAAGAGGTTTCCCTCTATTGGCATGAGGACAAGTTTGTAGATCTATGTCGTGGCCCGCATCTCCCCAAAACAGGAGTCGCGTCCGTTCATTTTAAGATAATGAAAGTGGCCGGTTCCTATTGGAGAGGAGATTCGAAGCGCGATGTCTTGCAAAGGATTTATGCTACTTCATGGTTTTCGAAAGAAGAGTTGGAGACGCATTTACATAATCTGGCAGAGGCGGAAAAGCGAGATCATCGAAGGATTTCTCAGGATATGGATCTATTCCACATGCAGGAGGAGTCTCCAGGATGCATATTTTGGCATCCCAAAGGATGGATCATGTATAACGCGCTGCGGGACTATATGCGCCAGCGCGTACATCGAGATGGATATGTAGAGGTTTGCACGCCCCAGATGATAGATCGGACGCTCTGGGAAGCTTCCGGCCATTGGGAGAAATATCGGGAACATATGTTCATTGCCGAGTCCGAAGGCAAGATTATGTCCATCAAACCCATGAATTGCCCAGGGGCCATTCAAATTTTCAAACAGGGCGTGAAAAGTTACCGGGATTTGCCATTGCGCATGGCGGAATTTGGATGTTGCCACCGAAACGAGCCATCCGGCGCTCTTTACGGAGCTCTGCGAGTTCGCGGCTTTACCCAAGATGATGCCCATATCTTCTGTACTCCGGATCAAATTAATTCCGAGACGAAGAAGTTTTGCCTTCTGCTAACAAATGTTTATAAAGATTTAGGATTTAACGAGTTTTCTGTGAAATTTTCAGATCGTCCTGAAAAAAGAACCGGTTCCGACGAGATTTGGGATATTTCCGAGGATCTCCTCCAGAAGGCCACGACAGACGCTGGATTGGTCTTCACTATCAATAAAGGCGAAGGGGCTTTTTATGGACCCAAGTTAGAGTTTATACTAAAAGATAAACTAGGACGAGAATGGCAATGTGGAACGTTACAGGTGGATTTTCAGCTTCCGGAGAAACTGGGAGCTTATTATATCGCCGAAGATGGTCGAAAACATCATCCAATTATGTTGCACAGAGCGGTTCTCGGTTCGTTGGAAAGATTTATAGGTATTCTGCTAGAACATTACGCCGGTAAAGTTCCCCTATGGCTTAGTCCAGTGCAGGTGGTATTTGCTACTATCACCAATGATTCTGACGAATACGCCATTGCTGTTTCCCGGGAATTTAACAAAAATGGGATAAGAGTCGAATTGGATCTACGATCCGAAAAGATTTCCTCTAAAATAAGGAAGCATATTTTGGGGAAAGTTCCCATTATCGCCGTATTAGGCGCGGAAGAAGTTAGTCGAAATACCCTGACAATGCGGTATTTAAATGGAGATCAAGAGACTTTGCCAATTGTAGAAGCGCTATCGAAAGTAAAAGATCTATGCCAACCACCGCAAATTGATCTGCCACTGTAGAGTGTGGGGAAGGATTGCTAGCAGAAAGCATATTGTATCTTTGTTGTTAACTGAATAGCTGTAGCAAAAGTTTGGAAACGTCGAAGCTTTCTGTAACTCTATTGCTACATTATTGGAAATCCTCCGTGCCTTTAGGTTGTCAGCCTAGCCTAAAGCTTTTTCTATTTATCCATAACAACAAAACCACTACCGGACTAAAGCCGATAGTGGTCTTATGATGATATGGTAATTCCCAAGTCTTTATTGGGCATTTAGCCAGCTTGCAAACTCATCGAGTAAACTCAGCTCCCGCTCTGATAAGAAATCAAAAGGCCCACTAACCCAAACCCCGTATTTCTTGGCAAAAGCCTCATCTCTCAGTCCCCCCATAACTTCCCTAGTTACCGCAAGTTTCTTTTGCAGCAGAGTTCCTGCTGTGTAGGATTTCCCGCTCTCCCTTATTTCTATATGTGGGTCCCCGCCGCGCTACAAGTGATTTAAAATCTTCTAAAGTCACCGTTTCCATCGGGAAATCATACTTTTAGAATGGCCTCAGCCCCCCCCCCCCAGAACCGATCAGATATCTAAAAACACATTCAGGAACTCGGGTCCGCGCTTTCACGATATCCATTCTCTGTTTTTCCGAGAACCAATTCCAAGCTACTTTATCTTCACTGTAGGACAAAAGATCCTCGTCCATTGCTTCCCGAACTCGCTCCATCCCGTCTAGGACCCTTGGATCACTAGCTAGCGAATTTACTAGCTCTTGCGCACTTCGATGATCTAATACTGCCATTCCTTCAGCAGATAGAAAAATTACCGACACCAATAGGGATCCAATTATAGTTTTTTTCATATTAACCTCCTGATGATAAAAACTATTTTCAATATATCAAAAAAAAAATTGTCAAGAGAAAAGTCAAAAAAAAAATTAAAACTATTCCTAAAATGGCGCAGACGTTTTTATTTCCGAGCATCGGAGTCTTATAGCATTGGAGCAATTCTTGTGTCTAACCAGACTCATTACATCGTTCAGCGATTTATCAATGGTATTGAGGCATTTGGGAGTTTTGTGAAACGGCGATTAGCTAAGTTTAATGGTTTAAAAGACGAAAACTTTTTGAGGCACTTGAAGGAATGCGAGTTTCGATAATAAAGACAAGGATCTTTTTAAGATTTTTACTAAATTGGGTAAAAAGAGAAGAAAGATGCTAGTCTAGATCCAAAACGATTACTGTTTATTATGTCATCACGAGTTTTTATTCCCCCGAATTGTGATGTGATTTGCACAGCAGTAAGGAAAGAAGTAGCGTTTTTACGCGTTGTAATCCTCCTACATCTCTTTAAGAAATGTATTTTCAATTCATCTGATTTTGTAGGCTTCTTTATTCTCGCTGAATTTTCCTGTTTTTTTCTCGGAGGAATGACGACTTTCATTCCTAAATTTTCACAATTTTTTACGATTTTATCGTCAGCTCGCCAGCCTTTGGACAGTTAGCTGTGACGCCGTCTGTAAGAAGGAATCTGACCGGCACACCAGCCGCATCCACGATGTATTTTGAAGTTGAGCCCCCCCCCCTTTCCTGATTGCCTCCGCTTCTGTTGCATGTGAGCCTTAGCTTGCGTCAAAAAGTATCCATTCAAGATCATGCTTATCTATGAGTTCTAAGCTTTTCCCAAATTCCTTTATCACGCCATTTTGCAAAATCTGCGATGCGTGTTCTTCCAATCTCCCTAACATGAAGGCAAATCTCGCCACAAATCTCCCTCCCAAGCTAACATGATTCCCTTCCTCGTCAAGATCACCACAAACCACAACAGTCACTTTTGCTGCACCAAAAAGTCGTCTTGCAAACGTCAATGTGTGAACAGGATAGCGATCCAAATAGCGCAAAAATGATTATGCGTTTGGGGATTGGCGCCGTTTCCCTTATCTAGAGTGAAAAACCCCGGATACTCAGCTGCAAGCACTTCCGTACCTTCATCTTCTGGATTCCTGAGGCATTACCCTAAACCAATGCCAAGTACTATATTCAGCTCTTGCATAATCGCCGCATCAAACCTTACGCGTACGATGGCGTTATTTTTATGGACTTCATCAGACCATAGATCTACTCCAAACGGAAAATGTCCACTGTGGGCGGGATATCCACTTTCCAATTTCTCCTGAGGAGTCATAGCACAAATACTAAAATTTATTATTAGAGCAATCATTAATGTGCGATACATGTCTTTTTCCTTATTCGCCACACCAAGTAATATATATGACCATGTAAAGATGGCAAGCGAAATTCAGTCATTTGAGTTTTTATCAGAGATTAAGTTTTTGACGTTTCGACATACGACTTTTCTCGAAAAAGAACTCGTTTTTCTTTGCTCGGTACGCCGAAGTTTCATTATCCAGAGGCGGTTGATATCCCTATTAATAACAGCTAAATTCATCAATATGTTTTGAGGAAACAAAAATATGAAAAATTGTGCGTTAATTCTGTTGGCTTGTTTGCTAATGTCATGTCAACCGCAAGTTAATTTTCGCGGAAATCTGATCGTGGAGGAAAGTTTCAACACTTTTATTATCGGGAAAACCACTACCTCAGATGTTCTAAAAAAGTGCGGAACTCCGTCGCTGCGCAAAGACAATTTTTCCTGGATTTATATAGGTTATAGAGAAGAAGAAGATACATTAAAAAATATCAAACGGGTTTATGAGTTTATTGTGAAAATGATATTTGATCAGAGCGGAATTTTGAAGTCCATCGAAAAAGTGGATCCCAAAAACAACGCAGATATCCTAATGGACGAAGAATTTACGAGTCTGATAGGCGATAATCAAGCGAAGCTAACAATTGATAAAGACATCGACAGAAATTCATGAGATTTTTTGTTTTCAGCGAAAAGGTGATTAATAGACTATGGGTTATTGCCTATTTTTTTGTGTTTTCACTCATACCAATGATTACTCGCAACATAATTCCCCATGACATGATCGAGAATCTCTATTGGGGAAAAGAATTGCAGTTGGGGTATGCAAAGCATCCGCCGCTGTTTGCTTGGATCTCGTATCTTTTCTATCGGCTTTGTTTTTCCTGGCCGGAATCGTTGTACATCTTGACTCAATTGAATTTATTGCTGGGATTTTACTTCGTTTTTAAAATAGCTCAGTTGATTTTTGATGATGAAAAAAAAGCCTACGGAAGCGTGCTGATATTTATGGCGTCGGCTTGCGCAGAATTGGGAAATGAAAAATTTAACGCCAGTACGATTTTAATGTCGCTATTTCCGGCGATGTATTATTTTTTCATCCGTTTGCTGAAGTATAATCGGAATATTGACGCTATTTGGTTGGGCGTGTTTTCTGCGCTGGCTTTTGTAGGAAAGTACTTTTCTTTGCTGTACATAGGATGTATTGGATTATTTTTGATTTACCACAAAAAATGTTGGAAATTTTTCAAAACTCCGCAGATCTATATTGCTGCTATTACTTTTATCGCGTGTATTTCTTGGCATGTCGTGTGGATATATGAAAACGATTTTATAACGTTTAAATACGCTATGGAAAAATCTATTTACTATCCGAAAGATTATTTCTCAGCCGTAAATTTTTTAGTAATGCAGTGCTTGCTATTTTCCACTGCATTTTGGGCTTTCGGGCATTCTTGCTTAGGAAGAATAAAATTCCTACCGCGTGAAGAGCACTCGATGAAGGAAAAGTTTATCATATTTATAAACATCGTTCCCAATGTTTTTCTGTTTATGATTTCGGCGATTACCGGTATGAGAATCGGGAGTTTTTGGGGAACAAATATGCTCATGACTATCGGCGTTTATCTACTGGTCCTTAATCCGAACTTCGATTATAATCGTCTACAGATATTTGTAAAAAGAATATCCATTTTCTTTGCGGCAGCGCTATTTTTAAAATTGGGCGTCGCTAGGTATTTTTTGCGAGAGTACGATCCCACAAATGCAATTAATATTCGTGAAATTTCAGGAAAAATAGAGAAAGACTGGAGAAAAAATTTCGGAGATCAAAGAATAAAAATTCTAAAAACGGACAAAGCTACGGCAGCTCTGCACATGCACCTAAAAGATTCCCCATCCAGCTATGACATTAAGCGTTGCAAGTTGTTTGAAGTTCATGATTTGTATCCTCCAAATGAAGATGTGGCAGTTGCGTTTTTGTGCCGTAAAAACGATGGAGAAATCGAACGATTTCGGAAGTTATACAACGGAAATATTTTATGGGAGAACACAATTCCTGTGATTAATGGTTCTTTCATATATTATGCATTTGTAAATGTTATGGAGAATAGCCATGACAGACGTTAGTATTGTTGTGCCCTTTTATAATGAATCCGAATCCGTGAATATGTTTTTCGAAACCATATTTCCGCTGCTGAAGCATGCAAAGCTTTCCTTTGAGATTCTATGTATAAATGATGGAAGTAGAGATAACACGCTGGATTTATTGAAAAATTTCCAAAAGAAGCGTCGTCAAATAAAAATTCTAGACTTTTCCAGAAATTTTGGAAAGGATGCAGCAATTACTGCCGGATTGGACTTTGCCGCTGGCAAGTGCGTCATTCCCATTGATTGTGATCTGCAGGATCCGCCAGAATTAATCTTGGATATGATAAAAAAGTGGAGGAATGGTTTCGACGTCGTGCTGGCAAAGCGAGTGGATCGATCGGAAGACTCTGTCGCGAAGCGTGCAACGGCAAAATTCTTTTACAAAATATGCAATCTATTATCGGATCTGGAATTACCTGAAAATGTTGGCGATTTTCGGTTGATGGATAGAAAAGTTATTGATACCTTGAAGACGTTTCCGGAGCGACAGCGTTTTCTTAAAGGTTTGTTCGCTTTTGCGGGGTACAAAACGACCGTTGTGGAATATAAGAGACCGGAGCGGCACAGAGGCAAAACCAAATGGTCCTACTGGAAGCTATGGAACTATGCTATCGATGGGATAACGTCATTTTCCATGTTTCCGTTGAAAATATCCACATATTTCGGTTTGCTGGTGACGTTGATGGCGTTTGTGCGAGGCATTTGGATATTTTTCAGAACAATCTTTCTCGGCATAGATATGCCTGGATACGCATCGCTGATGACAACGATGTTGTTTCTTGGCGGGGTACAGTTGATGAGTCTTGGCATCATAGGAGAGTACGTTGGTCGCATTTACATTGAATCAAAAAAACGCCCCATATACATAATTAAAGAGATAATTTGAAGAGATTTACCGCTTTCAATCTCTAATACTCGCTCTGGCAAGTATTTCTGGGTGTAATCCCTGGAAATTGCTATTTTTACCATCCTATGTCTACAAGACAGGGAATATTTTTTTTAATAAAGGTGATTTTTGCCGATAATTAATTTTTTTTAAAGATTTTTTATCTATAATACACAATAATATTTAGAGGAGAAAGAAACAATGAAGAAGAGTATAATTTTAGTACTGTGGGGAGGGGGAGCGCTCTGCAACATGATGAATATGGTTTCTGCCTTTGATGTTGAGAATTTTAATGCTAAGACTGGCGCTGTATATAAGAAGATTTATAGTCATGCTAAAGAAGATGAAGGGGCAGTTGGGGATGCCTATTTTGACTGCTTTTTGTATGTTGAAGCTGATGATGCTTACGTAGGCCTTGAGAACCATTTAAAAAAAGCCTTTGATCTATCGAAGAATGATGAGAAGTTCGCCGCTGTAGCGGTAGAGATTGGTCGGATTCAGGACAAGGTGAAACCTGTAACACAATATTGGCCATTAAAGGCATTGAATTCTTTCTCATCTGAAACAACGCTCAAAGCGCTTAGCTCGACACTGGATAACGCTGCAGCTGCGTTGAAGAAAGGGAAAAAGAACCCCAAAGCTGTCGAAATCTGCGCAGAGCTTGCAGAGGTTCAGAAAGCTTTGGTAGCAAGCATAAAGATTCTAGATAGAATTAAACGAAATGGCGATGGTGACTATGGCTGGATAACGAATCCATGTTTTAAGATCTTAGAATGGGCGCTGAATGATACGACGGCGATACTTGGGGAGAAGCCCAAAAAAGAGTGGAAAACTCTTTTTAAAAAGGATTGACTTTTTGTAGAGATTTAGATGCATTGTAGGAAATGTTTAAGTGAAATAGTGGTAAGGAAATGGCGTGTAAGAGGCAAGCAAAGGTATAGATGCAAGTCATGTCGATATAATTTTGTTGAAATTGACGGAAGAATCAGAGCAAACGATGCGCTCAAAAGAGCCCTTGCAGTCAATGTCGAAGGCAATGTTTAACTTTCTTGGAAAGTTGTTTAAGGCGTCTCCAAATACAGTGATGAATTGGATAAGGAAATTGGTTTAGAAACTAAAGAGCCAGAAATATCAGAAGACATTAAAGAGATTGAATTTGATGAGATGTGGCATTTTATAAATTCAAAAAAACAGAAAATGGATATTCAAAGCGATACCGAAAGAAGTTTTATATAAAAGGCCGAAACGCTATTACTCATGCAGTTCTCCCGGTTAGTTTTTCGGCGAACAGGATCATCAGTTGCGAGTAGATTCCCAACTCCGGATTTTAGCAATCCACTTTTTCTCCAGGTTTCTGATTCCGAGGAAAAGACTCTTAATAAGAGCATCTTCTGATGGGAAAGTCGGCTTGGTTTTGGTTACTTTTCGCAGGCACCGATTAAAGGATTCAATCGGAGTGGTGTACAGCCTTCGAAATCAAGTCCCTTGAGGTTGTCCGCGCAAAAAAACGGTCTAAACTCCTCGAGTTTTCATTCATCACCGTGAGTCATTTGAGCTTTCGGCGGCACCGGACTCAAAACCTCCTGGCGGTGCATTTTTGCCCTCCTTTTTGATTTTAAACGCCATGCCGTCCACGGCGTACGTTGCCTTCAGTGGACGGGATTGCCACTCCATCGGACAGAGCACGGTTGTTCGAGACCGTTTCGGCGGAATCGAAGATCACGAAGTGAAACGTCAAACCCATTTCCGATGTTGGATCGCGGGTGCTCGTAGCCGTAAAGCGAAATCCGACCTTCGACACCGAAAATGTCACTTTGGCGCTTCTTTGCAATTTTAGAATCAAGGAACTGAAAGTTCAAGCTCTTCGGAGCTCGTTTTCACGCTCTTCCCCTAACTGCCGTTGTGATACCGAGTCCTCGGGCCTTGCCGTATTCTTCGCACCAAGGTGATTCTTCATCTCCTCGTCGTATATCATCTCTATAATTTCTTTGCGAAGATCCATTACAAGGTTGTTTACACCCTGTAAATTAATGACTCCCCCGAGAAGCTCCTTCAGCTTCTCTCGACGTAACACCTTCGTCGCTTTCTCTTCTTTCGTGAGTTTGCTCATGATAATTACCTCCTCTCATTAAAACTCCTTCTTAATAAGTTGCGGCTTTTACATAAAACTATAGACAGTCTCGCTAAAACCGCAAAAGGTTTTACTACAACAGAAGAGTTGATCTATTGCAATACAATTTTTCTATGCATCGTCGATGCATAAAATCATCATTTCCGTCGAGTATCAGTTGAATCTTCGAAGTTGTCACACATTAGGATGATCAATTCCCGCACAGCTCTTATTGCCGCGGCATGTTTTCTTTTATTCTCCGGGTGTAGTAACGCCTTTCTTATTAAATCAACTTCATCTCGGAATTCGGAAGTCAACGACGAGTGTTCATCAGAATTGCGCTCATGAGCAGCTTCAGATCGCTCATTACTTCTGCCGGATTGCCTCGAACCTGTGCCAGATTCTTCTGTCGATTGAGATTCATCTTCGGAATAAGATCCACTATCGGTATCATCTAGATCCAGCTCTTGCGGTACTGTATGCCTTCCACGATCTAGCTGCGGCGCAGATTTAGATCGTTGAATGTGAACATTTTTCGGATCTGCCTTGCCGCTAAATAACTTCTTGAGAGCATTCCCTACGTCGCCTACACAATTTACACCCGGGCAGAAACAAACCGCCATTAAAATACCCAAAAACCGTGGAAAAACTACTTTCACTATTTTCATCATTCAACCTCGCCATTATTGTAGATATTATAATATAAATTTTAGAAAAATCAAGTTGTTCTGAGATATTTTTCGTTGGTTTTCTGTTAATAATACGTGCTTATTCACTTTCTTGCTTTCTGTTGAGAAAAAAGACTGAGAGGTTGATAAGCATGCAACAATTTTTCATAGATTACAATTTGATTAATCTTAATTAAATTTCGATATAGCTCAACATTCCTCCAGGTCTCAATCTCTTTCAGAACAAATTCCTCCTCGCTCTGTTGCGGGCGATTATTTAATGAGCGATTGATTTATAAACCTGAATTAACCGCTGTTGCCTCCCATGTTATTTTGTATCCATTCTTCCGCTTCGGCGAATTTCGTTTCCCAAGATGCTCTATATTCCAAAACTTTATCCAAATGACTTTCTTGATACCTTGACCCTAACATGGTAGCCACAATTTCTTCAGTATCAAGCGTCAACATAGCAAATTCCTTCATCTGTTCTAATGTTTTAGCAGGATCACTTAAACTGAGTTCACCTTCCTTAAGACAATATAAAAAATCATTAACAATAGCTAACGCTTTACCATCAGCTGGTAGCCATATCAAAGATCCCTTCATTGCGACTATCTGCAGAGGAATTTGCTCAAGCCTCGACATAGCGGCGAATGCCTCATCCATAAGTACATTGTGTTCTTCTTGGAATGATTCCAAGGAAATTTCCTTGCGTTCCTGGTCATATGAGGACTCATATGCTTCCTGATCATATGCTTCAGAGGCTTGTAAATGTCTGTCTTCCCTTAGCTGTCCTGCCAGTTCCTTCAGTGGTTCGATGTATTCTTTTAATTGATATATTAAATCTATAGCTTCTTGTGGTAATTCCATCGATCCTTTGGTAGCCCCATATGATTCCTCAACAACTTCATCTACTAAGCTGCACAATTGAGCAAACTTCATTATTTTTGACAACCACATGCCAGTAATCGCCTCAGCCAGAGGAGCTTACCCCCCCCCCCGCGTCAGGAAGTCACTAATTTTTTGCAAAAGCCGCATCTTAAATCCAACTTGCTTAGAAATATTATGGCAGAAAAAAGTGAAGAAGGGGTTAATGGAGGGGATGGGTAGTATAATTGATGGACAATCACGCTGTGCAGCATCGCCATTTTAATTTTAATAATTTTATGATAGTCTCCCGTTTGCGTTTAAAAGGGAAGCAATATGAACGAAAATGTAGCTGATAAAGTCAAAGCAATTATTGCAGATAAGCTGAGTGTTGACGTTTCTAAGATTGTGGAAAATGCTCGCTTCATTGATGATTTAGGCGCGGACAGTCTGGACACGGTGGAACTGGTCATGGCCTTGGAAGAAGAATTCAATATTGAAATTTCGAATACAGAAGGTCAGGAAATACAATCGGTAAAAGACGCAATAGCATTTATTCAAAATAAGTGTAAGTGATTCACGTGAAAAGAGTGGCTGTCACAGGGCTTGGCATGGTATCTCCTCTAGCGATTACCGTGGAGGAGTCTTGGCAGCGCCTATTGAATAGAGAGTCCGGCATAAGGAAAATAATTTCCTTTGACATAAGCGATATTGCATCTCAAATTGCGGGGCAGGTTCCTTCTGAAAAAGTCGCTCAAAAGGCTTCTGCACTTTTCAACTCTGCTGATTATGGTAGCCCTAAAGAATTAAATAGAATAGATACTTTTATTTTGTATGCTATAGCGGCGGCTACCGAAGCAGTCAGAGACGCCGGCATCGACGGTTTAAGCGATGCGGAAAAAGAAAGAGCCGGTGTTATCATTGGCTCCGGCATCGGCGGATTGCCCGTAATCTACAATACGTCTATTAATTTACATGAAAATGGACCGAGACGCGTTTCTCCATTTTTTATTCCGGCATGCTTGATCAATCTAGCATCCGGACATGTGTCCATAAGATTTGGCCTGAAAGGTCCCAATCATTCAGTGGTAACGGCCTGTGCCAGCGGCACTCATGCCATTGGAGACGCCGCTCGAATGATTCAAGTGGGAGCTGCGGATATAATGGTTTGCGGTGGCGCCGAAGCAGCTGTCTGCGAATTAGGAATGGCTGGATTTTCGGCGGCGCGGGCTCTCTCTACTTGCAGAAACGACTCTCCAGAAGAGGCGTCACGGCCGTGGGATAAATCTCGAGATGGCTTTGTCATGGCGGAAGGTTCTGGAATTCTCGTTTTAGAAGAACTAGAGCATGCCAAGAAACGCGGTGTAAGAATTTATGGAGAGGTAATCGGATATGGCATGTCCAGCGACGCTTTTCACGTGACCGCTCCATGCGCGGATGGAGACGGCGCCTACAGAGCCATGAAAAGCGCTCTGGATTTCGCGAAAATTTCATCGGATCAGATCGATTATATAAATGCTCACGGCACGTCCACCATCCCGGGAGATCTTGGAGAATTACGAGCTGTGGAGCGCATTTTAGAGGGGAAAGCCGGCGCGTCAATGTCGTCGACAAAATCTTCCATCGGGCATTTGTTGGGAGCGGCTGGCGCGGTAGAAGCCATATTCGCGTTACTCGCCATCAGAGATCAAGTTGTGCCTCCAACGCTGAATTTACATGATCCGGAAGAGACATTTGTGGATTTAGTTCCTCTTCAGCCGCGCGAAAGGGCGGTACGTTATGCGACGTCAAATTCTTTTGGATTTGGCGGAACAAACACAAGCCTGGTGTTAAAAAGGTTTGAGCAATAGAACTACAAGCAGTGAAAAGTATTCATAAAAACAGGATCATGTGTTTTTTGATGGGATTTTTTGCAGCGGCGCTGTTGATCATCTTGTTCTTTGCGCATCGTCTGCACAAAAGATCGCGTTACGAGCCGACGCGAAACATTATTGTAAAGCAGATGGACGACGATGAATTTTCTCAACTGTTAGTCGATCAAAAAATATCTGATAATCTTGTACTTACTAAGTTATCTGTAAAAATAATGAAATTATTCAAATATAGCGCAAAGTTTGGCGAATATGCCTTGCCGCGTTGTGTTTCATTGTTCAAGGCCATAAAAATTATAAATTCAGGAAAAGTTGTAATACATAAAATTACAATTCCAGAAGGCTTTACCACTGTGCAGGTCGTAAAAAGATTAAAAAAAGACGAAAATTTACTGGGAGATATAGAACAATCGCCACCGGAAGGTTCTATTTTACCAGATACTTATTGCTTCAAATATCCCACCCAAAAGCAAGATATAATTTCTATCGCTCAAAAAGCTTTACAAGAATTTATGCGACAGGAATGGCCCAAAAGATCTCGATTATGTACTCTAAAGAATATTAATGAAGTTTTAACGCTGGCATCTATAGTTGAAAAAGAAACAAATATCGAAAAGGAAATGATTGCTGGAGTTTATTTGCAAAGATTAAAGATAGATATGAAGTTGCAGTCCTGTCCGACCGCCATATATGCTCACAAAAGGGGAGAAAGTTTGGGGCACGCATTGAAATATAGCGAATTAACCATTGACGACTCTTATAATACGTATGTCCATAAAGGACTTCCTCCCGCCCCTATATCCAATCCCGGAAGAGGCAGTATTCTGGCGGTGTTGCACCCTATGGAAACTGAAAATCTATTTTTTACATATGAGGGAGAAGGGAAACATGCATTTTCCAAAACATATGAAGAGCATAAACGCAATATCGCCAGAATCCGTCATGTAGATATATCCAAGGTGTTATGATTTTGGAGGTGGAAAGTTTCGTAAATAATTGGTTGCAGGAATTGATAATTCAGAGACATTACTCGCCGCATACGATAAATTCCTATGAACGAGATGTGGCGGATTTCCATAGGTTCCTTCTGCTTCATAAAGGAGAGGATATCTCGCTTGAAATTCTCAATGGTTTGAAAATTATGGATTTTAGATCTTGGTTTTCCTATAGGATTGGTCGAGAATTGGCCGCGCGCTCCAATGCCCGAGCGCTATCCGCTGTAAAATCGTTCTTTAATTATTTGGCTCGAAGAGATTTAATGGATCTCAAGATCATTGAGACCGTTCGGCGTCCCAAACTATCACAGCTTCTGCCAAAACCACTGGAAGAGGAGGTCATTTGCCGGTTTCTGCATCTGGACTTCTTTTTTGATCATGACGTCGATTGGATAACATGCCGGGATCGGGCACTTTTTACCCTACTATATTGCACTGGCCTACGTATAAACGAGGCTTTAAATATTAAAATGAAGGATATCAACTCTGAAATGAGAATCTGTGGAAAAGGCAAGAAGGATCGTATGATAATTCTACTGCCAATTGTTTTAGAGCGGATAAAATTCTACGTCGCCAATTGCCCGTATAATCTTGAAGATGGTTTTTTATTTGTGGGGCTGCGAGGAAAGAAACTACATGCGTCAATTGTAGATAATCGCCTCCAGAAGCTGCGTCTGCTGCACAATCTTCCCGATCATGCTAGTGCGCATGCATTCCGCCACAGTTTTGCAACACATTTGATGCGAAACGGCGCAGATCTGCGCTCGGTTCAGGAACTTCTCGGACACGAGTCTTTATCTAGCACGCAAATATATACGGACGTCGACGACTACAGTTTACTGCAAATGTATAAGCGATCTCATCCGCTGGAGAAACTTTAACGCTGAAATCTTCTTATTTTTGAAGCGCAAATATTTTTTTTGTCTAAAATTAATTTAATTTTAACTTTTAGGGAATAATATTATGGAAAAGGTAGGAGACAGCAATGAAAAAGACAATAGAACTATCGTTTCTACTTATGTTTATAGGCACAAGTGGAAATGTCGATGCGAACCTTTTAGATAAAGCTAGAGCAAAAATTAAAGCAGCGGCAGAAAAATCTTCGCTTTTAAGCCACATATCGAGTAGCTCTTTTGCGAAAAAAATAGCGGAGAGCGAAACTGCCAAAACAGCCCTTAGCTTGGGGGAGGTAGCTGCGAATGTTTACGGTCAGAAAGCTATTACGTACGCGCTAAATCCAGTAAACAAAGCAACTGAGGAAAATGCGCAGGCGTTGCAGGCTGCTGTAAGCGGAGAATTAGCAACTAATCAGAATTTGACTCCAATAGAGCGTGCCAATCTAGAATCTGCAGCTAGTGATTTGCATAACGCTCAGGTAGCTTTGACCGATACAACTTCATCACCGCAACAAAGTGCTTCGAATGCTGGAAGTTTTATACAACAAGCAGTTACAAAATTGGGACAAACTCAATACAGAGAATGGCTCACGGCTATCTATAATACTGCGAATGCAGTCGCCACTGGCAACACGCAGGAGGCTATTAAGGGAGTAGATAATATGGCGGCAAGTAAGCTTAAAGCTACGGCAGGCAATCATGGAATTGTCCAATAAAGATAGATGGGATTACTTCTCTCTCCCCCCAAGTGCAAACTTATTAATTAGTGGGAGGGGGAATTTTGCCGAATTTGCAATTAATTCGTATGGAGTAAGTCCTTCGGACCTATCTGGGAAGTCATATACATAATCTCTACCCTTCCATTTGTGAATCGTTTGGGTTGACAGAATACTTCTTCGACGGGGGAGAGGGGCTAGGCTTTCTTGTATTACCCAACGCATTGCCTCCGTCGTTTGGGCGTGATTGTGTAATATCTGGCCATAACCTTCTTTTTCCTTTAAGCTTACCGCATTCTCTCCTCCTCTACAATATGGGATCATACATCCAATCAAACCAGTGACTTGCGGGTTAGGAAGTCTCACATTAACAGCATTGTTTAATCAGACTCGGTTAAAAAAATCAAGCGCTCCCTGTAGAATGTACACAGCTGCGCTTTGGTTGATAACTTTCTTGCGCTTTCCTCGTGACAAATCCGCTTGTATCATAAGACTGCTCACAGCTCGCGTGGAAAATCTTTCATCCCATTTTGCGAAGGGCGTATCGAAGAAATTTGATAGCTGACATGCAAATTTCAAAACCTTTTTGCACTGATCGCCGGCCAAACCATTCATTTGCAGCGGCCATCCGAAGACTATTAGCCCTATTTTACAATCTCGGACGCACTTCAGTAAAAGTTTAAAATCTCGATCTGTCCCATTTCTGGAAATTGTAGTTATTCCGCTCGCAATCTTCATGCGCCGATCCGAAATGGCTACTCCGACGGTTTTATCGCCGACATCCAAACCAAGAATTACGGCTTCTGAAGCTACTATTTCTTCAATTTTTATTTCAATTAGGTTTTTTAAAAAAAAGTTCGACATTTTTACATTTTTTTAACTCGCCTGACGTATTATTGGCATGTTCCATTTGTTATCAGGTTATAGCATGTTATCAAGACAGTCATTAGAGATATTAGTCGATTTGGTTGAAATAAAATTGAGCACAATTATGGTAATGGACAAAGAAGACGTTCGTGAAGTTAAAAGATTAAAAGATTGTAAAAATGAACTAATCCATCTTCTAAAGATCCCCTACGTCGAGAACATACAAAATAGCAGAATCGCTAACCTAGTATAGATAGTCGGATTGCCCGAAAACTAGGACCCGTTCTAGATAAGGCTTAGAGAGCTGCATAATCTATAGTATTTTATTTCTATTCAGGGAAGAGACTCAAGAACATTCACCCGAGCAATTTCCGATGATTAAACTTGATAAAGCTCGGAAAAGCAGAAGGGAAGAGGGAAACGGCATTATCAATGCTGAGAGACAATTTGCCTGTTGCGGCCATTGTAAATACACTGGTTTATCTGAAGATGAGATAAAAAAGCTGCAAAACAGAAGTAATTAGACAGATGCATGAGCGCAGCAAGCAAAATCGGAAAAATTGATGTTGTTTTTGCGAGGCCATTACGGCCTCATCGTCAAGTAAATTACTGAAGATAAATCGCGACATGACCAACTTGTATTACAATCATTTTCGCAGTCTGATACTTCGACAAAGTTTCAAAGAAAATTCACGCAATTCTGATGTTTTTGAACTTGACGAGAGTTATTTCGGAGCCAAAAGAGTCAGAGGCAAACGTGGTCGCGGAGTTGTTGAAAAAAAATCTTTGAAGGGTCAACAATTCATGCGGGCGGTTAGCAATTCCAAAACTACTGTATTCCGCGAGATCGTAATGCTTGAATTACGCAGGAAGCATCGTTTTTACCGACAGTAGCGACCGCGGCTGCGGATGAAAAGATTTTGCTCGCTAGTTTTTGCACGTCGGTTATTGTAGTATCGTCAATCTTCTGAAGAATTTCTCTAAATTCGATTGGATGTTTAAAAATCAGCGTCTGATTAGCTATGCGTTCGCAGGAAGCGGAATTGCTTTCGCTGGACATAAGCAGGCCGGAATGTAATTGCGCCTTTGTGCGCTCAAGCTCTTTTTGGGAAACATTGTCGCACATTTTCATTAATTCACAGGATACCACGCTTGATAATTCTGCGAGCTTATCCGCCGTGGTGGCCGCATATATTCCAAACAATCCATTTTTTTTATATGAGGATGTGAAAGAATAAACGGAGTAGGCAAGCCCCCTTTTTTCTCGGATCTCCTGAAATAGCCGCGAAGACATACCGCCGCCTAGAATGGATGATAGAATTGCCAGCGTATAGTAGTCTTCGCTTAAACTTGGTAGTCCATTGAATCCAATTATCACATGGGTTTGCTCGAGTTCTCGTATATCGGAGTAAACCCCTCCTCGATAATCGTATTGCTCGTCATGAACTGAAGTATCGTCGATCTTAAATTTTGAAAAATATTGTTCGGCATTCCGCAGCAGTTCATCATGATTTACATCGCCGACTGCGCCGAAAATAATATTGTCTGCATTATAGTACCTTGATCTATAATCAAATAGATTTTGCGCGTTTATTTGAGAAACAATTTCTATTGTGCCGGCAATAGGGCGACCCAGAGATTGATTAGCAAATGCAACATTTTGAAAGTGATCGAAAATAACGTCGTCGGGGGTATCGTATGTTTGAAGAATCTCCTGTATGATTACTCCACGTTCTTTTTCCAATTCTTCTGTCGGAAAAGTTGGATTTTGTAAAATATCCGATAAGATCTCCACCGCCAGCTGTTTGTCCTTTTTCAGAATCTTTGCATGAAACGCGGTAGTTTCTTTGGATGTGTAGGCGTTTAGATATCCGCCAACCGATTCAATTTCCTCTGTAATCTGTTTTGCACTTCTGGACATGGTCCCTTTGAACGCCATGTGTTCCAGAAAGTGTGAGATTCCGCAGTTGCTTTCTTTTTCGCAGACGCTTCCAACTTCGATCCAGTAACCCAAAGCGACGCTTTCAAAACTTTCCATACTCTTGGTAACAACTCTAATCCCGTTATTTAATTGCGTAAGAATTGCTTTGCTCATCGGTACTCCTTTTTTAATTTAACTTACCTATTTTATTGTAAATTCCCATAACCGGCGCTACCGTTGCCGCTAGTGGCGGCTCGGTTTTCTGTGTAGACAGCGCTTTAGCCGCTGCAACGATAGTACTGCTTTTGGCGCTCTCCAACTTGCGAACTAATTCGCGATTTCGCAGTTTTAAGAATCCCTTTTGCAAAAGTAAACTTGCCAGCTCGTCTCTTCCTTTACTGGTTCTGCCACCTAGCACGACTGCAACTAAACGTTTACCGTTCTTACTGGCAGAAGCCGCCACATTATAGCGAGACGCATTTACAAATCCTGTCTTTATTCCATCTACGTTGACGTCGCCCCTTTGGCCCAGCAATGCATAGTGCCCTTTTATGCTTTTACCATTGATATCAAACTGCCGAGAAGCAAAAAAGTGATAGTAGGCGGGATACTCGTTGATCAGAGCGCAGGATAATTTTGCCATATTCCTTGCCGTTGTTACTTGACGCGGATCTTTCCATCCGGATGCATTGAAAAATATCGTCGACGACATGCCCAGACGTTGAGCTTCTTTGTTCATCATGCAGACAAAAGACTTTTCTGTTTTTCCAAGGTATTCGGCCAAAGCGACCGCAATATCGTTGGCAGACTTAACGATTAGCGCCAAAATAGCATTTTGAACAGTAATGAACTCCCCACTCTTTAATCCGAGTATGGATGGTTTCTGAGAGGCGGCGTAGGCAGAAATTGGAATCTTTGTAGTTAGAGAAATTTTTTTCCGCTGCAATGCTTTGAAAGCCAACAGCAACGTCATCATCTTTGCCAGAGACGCCGGCTGCGTTTTTAAATCTGCGTTGTAGGAGTAGATGACTTCTCCTGTTTCGGCGTTTACGACAATCGTAGCGTTTACAGGATGATAAGCGGCAGAAGAAAGCTCCGCCAACGACAAAAACGCAATTGCAAAAAACAGACGACTAAACAAACGAAGCTCTCTTAGGTTCGACTGATTGAGTTACTGAGTATCTTTAACTTTCAGGGCCTGATAACGATTTTTAAATTTTGCCACCTGTCCTCCGGTATCAACCAACTGGCGAACGCCAGTCCACGCCGGATGGGATCTAGAATCGATATCTAATTTTAAGGTATCTCCTTCCTTCCCCCAAGTGGATTTTGTTTTAAAAGCAAAGCCGTCCGTCATTATAACGTTTATTTCATGATAATCCGGGTGTATGTCTTTTTTCATAAAAATTCCTTTTGGTAGTGGATATGTTGTACATAAAATCGCCGAAAATCACAATAGCGCTTCTTCGAGTGTACTAAGCACCATTAACAAACCTCTACTTTAATAAGAGTGATAGCGATGAATGCCAGCGCAATCGAGTTTATCGAAGCGCATGCTTCTGTTTTTCTTTAGCTTTTGGAAAAGATTCTCGATCCTATATCGTCATTTGTAGACAGTTTTATCAAATCTAAATGGAACTTTTCTGTTTCTTTTGTTGGGAATTTCAACATCATTTTCTTTCAAAACTCTGATTTTGCCCGTAAGCTTTATCCGCAACAAATCTCCTGATTTCGTCAAGATTCAGAAAATTCATCATCTCCTCGGTCACTTTGGAATCATGAGTTTGAGCTCCTGTGACGGCGACACAAATCGCGTCT
>JAITDT010000018.1 GCA_031282425.1 Holosporaceae bacterium
CCATCTATGTACTCCATAATTTCTTCTCTGAATTTTAATGAATATGCCATAACCCCTAAATTAAACTCTGTGTTAATTATACGACAACCTCACGGAAAAATCTAGACGAAAATGATATAACAACTATAGAAATATTCCCAATTAACCACTTTTTCACTTTTTTCTGTCATAATATCCCTAAGCAAGTTAGATTTAAGATGCGTCTTTTGGCATATTAATGGATTTTTTTTTATGCAAATTAATAAAATTTTAATGCTTTTGTCGAAGAATGGCATCTGATGGAAGATGTGTCACAGTGTCTAGATTAAGTGATAGCATTCCCACGATATTTCGGGTGATAAAAAGATTAGATTGTGAAAAAGACTGCATGGACTGGATAAATTAATCTACCGATGCGGTACCTCTTCCACCAACTCGCATACTATCGGAATTCCGTCAAAAAATTATTAATTTTGCATTTTTTTACCTCCCATTAACATTTTTATGGGGCAATTATGCAGGTGTAATTTTAGGACAATTGGAGAATCTAAGCCTATGCTTCTGTAGACAAAATAAAAATGACATTTTGGCGGAAAAAGTCAAAAGAGAAGGAGTGGAGATATCGTCGTTTCTACATTGTTGCAATAATAGCTTGCCGACAATCTATCAATCTACATGGTTGAGAAGATTATTTTGGTGCTGGATCACTTGAAACCAAAGCAAGAATGCGGGATTTACGGCTATAGGTCCTCGGGACAGCAGCCAAACGTCAAACTTATGCTCGTTCAATTCCATCTCCTCCGGCGTCATTGGATCTATTGGCTCTCCCCACCTTTTTGCCATCGCTCTAATTTCCAGTATCGACTGGAGATGTTTATATTGCGGAGAAAATATAGAGTTATTCGCGAATAGCTTAGGGGCGCCCTCGTCGTGGAGGCACCATGGCTTTCTACCGTAATATTCTCTAATAGCCGCTTCCTCACTTGGCCAATCCAGGACCATCTGACGCAATATAGGATCATTGTTAATAGTGATATGTTTTCTCCCTAGTATTTGATCAATCTCGTAAACTGTAGGATATCTCTCGCGTATAGAATTCATTATCTGTGGAGGATTGCCACCTAAAGTCTGAAAAATTTGCGACCATTGCTCATCCCCAGCAAGGATAAGCGCTATTGCTGGTATAAATTCATCAATACGTTCTGTAGGAAGTTCAGACGTAACCATTTTAATTATGGCCGCGGAATTCGCATCTGTTAAACTTTTTTGCACCACGAACAGCGCATGCCTCCAGTTTTCATATGACGAATACACATTTTTTGCAATTTCAGCGCTGACAGGTTCGCCTCGGAGACAAAGTTCAATACAAAGATCATAAGTCTCTTTATCTTTGTAACTATATTTCTTTGGTAAATAATCGGTAAACCAATGCTTTTTACGAGACCGAATAAAATCTTCTGTTTTTGGCGTACTATCATTCCCATACCCTGTTGGAAGTCGCATATTTATAACCGTATTAGCTTCAGGCGGCAGCATGACGACGCCTTTCTTCATTTCTGACAACACGCCTTCGAAACAAATAAGCATGTTTTGCATCTCGGCGTTAACGCGTTGCTCAACCTCACTGGGATTAATTTGTGTCAACGGCGTGCCAGATGATACTTGAAACAGCATTTCCTTTCGGATTATCCTATCCCTTGTGCGTTCCCTAATTGTTTTCCATCGATCCTGTACGTCTCTGAATTTGCTCGCGTCGGCAAGATTAATTATAAGTACGCCTTCGTCAACGGGACACACCTCGAATCCAATACGAAATGTCGGTCTCCATGGACTTGCCCTATTATTGCTGAGGTGTGGTGCCGAAGTAACCGCGTAAGTGTTGTCGCCTAATTCAAATTCCCACAACTCCCGAAGGCCTCCGGCGCAAACAGACGTATCCGTGTCCAGGTATATTACCTTTTGAGCATTAACGTACAGATGTAAGAAAGCTTTCATAACAGTCGCCTGATTGCGTCCATCGGGCGGAAATCCTGCAGCTAACGCAGGATCAAATGCTTGAAAACGCGCTTCTACTCCTAAGTGCCTACACCAGTCGTTAAGTTCAACTATTCGCTGCTCAGGCACATCCCAACAAACAACAGTGAAACGTGGAACAATGCCATCGCTTCTACCCGCGCGCCATACAGACCACATACTATGCTCAAGCTGCAGTAGCGGTTCAGTTCCTCTAATAACATAAACCACATCGCAAATAGGAGGTACTCCTCGCATTCCATGCGCTTTAGGCCACGCAATCATCATCAATCCCACTGCAGCCGCTAAAATTTTTATATTTTTCATTTTCTACCTTATTGGCGAGGCATGTTTTAACATGAGGATTACCGATACTCAATATTTTTTACATAATTCTCAAGAAAAAAAACAAAATTTCATGAGTTTTTCGTGCAAATACAATACATCTACGAAGATAGCACAGCGCACGACAAATTTTCGCATCATTTGGACGTCCAGCTGCTAATTTATGCTGTATTTTCAGAACTACATTTTACTTATCGAGTGATATCTAACTGAAAAAAATCATCTTCTATTAACTGATCTTTCACTTTTTTCCATCATAATTATTTTAAATTTATGGGGTTAAGATGCGGTTATTGACAAAAATTAGTGACTTCCTGACGCGTGGGGGGGGGGGTAAGTCCCTCTGGCAGAGGCGATTCCTGGCATACGAGCTGTCAAAATTATTACTGTTGCCGTAGATTTTTTTCAAAGGAAATTTCCTTGGAATCATTCCAAGAAGAACACAATGTACTTGTGGACGAAGCATTCGCCGCTATGTCGAGGTCTGAGCAAATTCCTCTACAGATAGTCGCAATAATGCGTCTAATTTCCGCATACATCATAAATAGAGCGACTCGACTCCTCAAAAATACTTATTGAGAATTACCCAGCAAAGATAGAAACTTTCACATGCATCTTTCTGTGTTATAAATTTAAAGTAATGGGAGATATATTGTGAAAAAGTATAAGGGGATTTTGTTGGCTGGAGGATCCGGTAGTCGCTTGTATCCATTGACGCAGGCAGTATCGAAACAGCTACTTCCTGTTTATGATAAACCAATGATCTATTATCCATTGGCTACTCTTATGTTATTTGGAATTAATGAGATTTTAATAATATCAACTCCGGAAGATACCATCTGCATTAAAAAATTACTTGGAGATGGCGCTCAAATCGGATTAGAGCTTTCTTATAAAGTGCAAAATCACCCAAACGGCATTGCGGAGGCATTCATTTTAGGGGCAGATTTTATAGGAGACAGCAGTGTTTGTCTAATTCTCGGAGATAACGTTTTCTATATGGGAGATCAGTTGAATGAATTTTTATCAGTAACGCATGAAAACGAGGGAGCCGTTATTTGCGGATACCACGTTCCGGATCCAAGCAGATACGCTGTTCTCGAATTCGACAAAGATGACAATGCCCTATCCATTGAAGAAAAACCTAGAAAACCGAAATCAAATTTTGCTGTGGTAGGGTTATATTTCTATACTCCAGATGTAGTGAAGAAGGCAAAAGCATTAAAACCTTCAGATCGCGGTGAGTTGGAAATTACGGACTTGAATAAAGAATATTTGAATGAAGGTCGCATAAAAATATTGAGAATGTGCCGTGGAACGGCATGGTTAGACGCTGGAACTCCGGATAGTCTTATGGACGCCGCCCAGTTTGTGCAATTGCTTGAAAAGCGACAGGGCTTGAAGATTTCCTGCATTGAAGAAATCGCGTTGAATCATGGATTTATTGATCATGCGCAGTTCTTAAGGCTGATTCGCAAATACAGGGACGGTTCCGACTATAAAAAATACCTAATGAAAATTAGCGAAAAGTGAAATGCTTAGGAATATTCTCATTACCGGAGGAGCCGGGTTTATCGGATCGAATTTCGTTCAATATTTTTTTGAAAAGTACGCCAATTATTATGCTGTGGTTCTAGATAAGCTAACCTATGCTGGAAGTCTAGATAATCTGAAGAAATGCGAAAGTCTACCAAATTATACTTTCGCGCAAGGTGATATTTGTAATGCGTCTTTGGTATCGGAAATTTTCGAGAAATATGATATTTCCGATGTAATCCATTTTGCGGCTGAAAGTCATGTGGACAATTCCATTGCCAATCCTCTATCTTTTGTCGAAACCAATGTTTTGGGAACGGCTACTTTATTGGAGGTTTTTAGAAAAAAATATCCCCAATCAACGACTAATCGATTTCATCACATTTCTAGCGACGAGGTCTATGGAACTCTAGGAAAAGTTGGATATTTCACCGAAGAAACAGCTTACGCGCCCAATAGTCCATATTCCGCCAGTAAGGCTGGGTCAGATATGCTGGTTCGCTCATATTTTCACACCTACAATTTGAACGTTGTTACGTCAAATTGCTCCAACAATTATGGGCCGAAACAACACAGTGAAAAATTAATTCCTACAATCATTAGGTATGCATTGGCGGAAGAACCGATTCCCATCTATGGAGATGGAAAAAATATTCGCGACTGGCTGTATGTGATGGATCATTGTAGAGCCGTAGATTTAATCTTTCACGAGGGGCGTTCTGGAGAAACCTACAATATCGGCTGTCGTAATGAGCGAAGTAATTTGCAGATCGCCTATAAAATTTGCGAACTTTTGGATGCACGACATCAGCGAAAATCCTGGAATTATAGCAAGTTAATCACTTTTGTGCCAGACAGGCCGGGACATGATCGCCGTTACGCCATTGATGCCACAAAGCTGAGAACGGAACTTCATTGGAAAGCTGAAGAAAGTTTTGATACCGGAATTGCCAAGACAGTGGAATGGTATCTTGAGCGAATTTCTAAAAAGAATTAAGACTCGGATCGTTTAGCAATTCTACTATTTTGTTCATTTCTGATTTTGTTAAAACTGGAGACATTGGAAGGCTTACCACTTCGTTATGTATTTGTTCGGTTATGGGAAAAGAGAGATGATTCCATTCTTTATAGGCCGGTTGTTTATGGGGAGGGACAGGATAATGAATCATAGTTTGTACGCCATGTTCTGCCAGATAGTTTTGAAATTTTTTGCGGTTTCGTACACGAATTACAAACAAATGCCAAACATGAACCAACTCATCCCCAACCTGCGGCAGTATTATCGATTCATTTTTTATGTTTTCTCGGTAGTATTTCGCGATTTCGTGGCGGCGTTCGTTGTCCGTCTGCAGATGCAATAATTTTACACGCAAAATCGCCGCTTGAATTTCATCCAACCGTGAATTAATACCCCTATATAGATTATGATATTTTATGTGCGATCCGTAATTACGAACGGCTCGGATTTTATCTGCCAGATCATTATCATTAGTGGTGATTGCTCCGCCATCTCCCAAACAACCGAGATTTTTTCCCGGATAAAATGAAAATCCAGCGGCGTCACCGAGGTTTCCAGCCATTCGTCCGGCATACATGGCGCCGTGAGCCTGCGCGGCATCCTCTATCACTTTAAGATTGTATTTTTTAGCCAGATGCCAAATTTTTTTCATCGGAACGACTTGTCCATAAAGATGAACAACCATAATTGCTTTTGTGCGTGACGTAATTTTCTCTTCAATTAAATCTGGATTTATGTTGTAGGTATCCATGCTCGGCTCTACCAGCACGGGAGTACATCCACACTCGGAAATTGCCAAAATGCTAGCAATATAAGTGTTGGCAGGAACGATGATTTCGTCACCGGCGCTCAATCCATATCCTTTGATGATGAGATTTAAGGCTTCCATTCCATTGGCAACGCCTATGGCATGCTTGACTCCACAGAAATTTGCGAAATCTTTACAAAAAATATCATTTTCCTCTCCAAGGATGTAAACGCCGCTACTTAGTACTCGTTCGATGACTAAATTCACTTCCGTGCGATATCTTTCGTTAATTTTGTGCAAATCTAGAAATCTAATCATTGCCAATTTATTTTATGGTCTTATTGTAGCATAATCGCCAGCGTGGGCAATTTGTTTTTGTATAATTGATGTGAGAAATGCGTAAGTTAGCTCCGGTCGTGTTGTTTGCTTATAATCGTCTGTTACATGTGCAACAAACGGTAGAATCCCTTAGACTAAATGAACTTGCCAATGGAAGTGAGTTGTTTATCTTTTCCGACGGAGGAAGAAATGACGAAGACTGGAATAAGGTTAAAGAAGTAAGACGATATCTCAAAACAATCTTTGGTTTCAGAAAAATTGAGATTTTCGAAAGTGAATATAATAAAGGTCTTGCGAATTCAGTAATAGATGGCGTTACGAAAATTGTGAACGAATATAGAAATATTATCGTTTTGGAAGACGATATGGTTACGTCGCGATATTTTCTCCGGTATATGAACGACGCTTTAGAACTTTATGAAAGCGACCAAGATATCGCCTGTATAACAGGCTATGTTTATCCAATAAAAAAACTACCAGAGACTTTTTTTATTAGGGGAGCAGATTGCTGGGGATGGGCGACTTGGAAAAAAGAATGGGATTTATTTGAAGCTGACGGAAGGAAGTTACTTCAAGAAATTCAATCTAAAAGCTTAGAAAAAGAATTTAACTTTAACAACAAATATCCGTACACACAAATGTTGAAGGATCAAATATCTGGAAAAAATAGCTCATGGGCTGTCCGATGGCACGCTAGTGCTTTTCTAAAAAACAAACTGTGTTTATATTCGGGAAAATCATTTGTACACAACACAGGAAACGACGGCAGTGGCATTCATTGTGGAAAAAGCGATTCGCTTGATATACAACTTGTATCTTCCTATGGGGAGATAAAGAAAATACAAGTTATTGAGAACAAAAAATGTCGAAAAGCTTTCGAAAATTTTCTAAATGGCAATAGCAACAAATGGTCGCTCATAAAAAAAGAGAAACATGGGAATAGAAGAAATGTAACCATTCTAGGATGCATAAAATTTTCTTATAAAAAACGTATAAAGGAGCCTATAAAAAGTACCGAAGAGTTGCCGTATGGTTTTTCCGGCGATTACTCTTCATGGAACGACGTGAAGAAATTATGTGGCGACTATGCTCAGAGCAACATATTTGAAGCCACGCTAGCTTCTACATTGAAAGTAAAAAATGGAGAAGCGGTTTTCGAAAGAGATAGTTTTATTTTTGATAAAATTCAATATTCACGTGGATTGCTGGTGTCTTTATTGAAAATCGCTATCGAAAATGAAAATTCACTAAGCGTGTTGGATTTTGGAGGCGCTCTTGGATCCCATTATTTTCAAAATAAAGAGTTTTTAAAGCCAATTAAAATAAAAAAATGGACGGTGGTTGAGCAGAAGTATTATGTAAAAGTTGGCAAAGAGAAGATATCTGACGGAATACTGGATTTTGCCTACTCCATTGATGATGTAATGGGCGCGAACGTATTGATTGCCAGCGGTGTAATTCAGTACCTGGATAATCCATATGAATGGCTGAGAAAGCTTATCTACAAAAGCGTTCCATATGTAATTTTTGACAGAACGGCGTTTAGCGTAGAAAATAGAGATAGATTAACTGTACAAAGAGTACATCCTAGCATTTACGACGCGTCATATCCGGCGTGGTTTTTGGACGAACAAAAATTTTTGGATATCGTACAATCTAAATATTTAGTGGTGGCCGATTTTGATGATTATATCGATGTGATTAGCGAGATTCCATCAAAATTCAAGGGATACCTGTTGAAAAGGAAGCAATCCCATGTTTAAAAAGCTTCTTGCAAAGCAGGATTTTAATCCTGGATTTTTAGGAATTTTTACGAATCCTTTTTATTTCGCAAGAAGAGGTTTATATAAACGAATAAGCCAATTAGCTGGAGAATTCCATGGCAAAGTTTTAGACGTAGGTTGTGGAACTAAACCATATAGAGAGCTTTTCGACGTAGATATCTATCATGGGTTAGAGTACGCAGATTCTGCTTCCGGAATAAAACATAAATCTCAAGATTTTATATATGACGGACATAAATTTCCGTTTCGAAACGAAGCTTATGATGGCGTTATTGTCTGTGAAGTTTTAGAGCATATTTTTAATCCAGATGAATTTTTATCGGAAATTTCGCGCTGTGTGAAGGGGGGGGGGGGATGCTATTGTTAACTGTTCCTTTTGTATGGGACGAACATGAGCAACCTGGGGATTTTGCTCGTTATACCAGCTTTGGAATAGAATATTTATTAAAGAAACATGGTTTTAAAATAATAAAGTCTTATAAAACCGCGAATGATATTACTATTATCTTTCAATTAATAAACGATTATATATACAAAATCCTTATAGGCAAAAATCGCAGAATCAACAGAATAATCATAAATATGTTATGCTCATTTTTTAATCTTATGGGAATTATGCTATCGCTCGTTCTACCTAAAAATAATGACTTATACCTTGATAATATAATATTAGCGTGTAGGTGCCATGCTTAATTTTTGCACTCTATTTGATAGCAATTTCATTACTTATGGCATGGTGATGTATGAGAGTTTGAAAAAACATTGCGACGATTTTCATCTTTACATCTTTGCTTTTGATGATATTTCTTACCAAACTCTGAGCGCTCTATCTCCAAAGAAAACAACCGTAGTTTCTTTGAAAGAATTCGAAGATCCAGAGCTTCTGAAAGTCAAATCCACGCGCACGCCTGCAGAATATTGCTGGACTTGTTCTTCAGCAATAATTTTGTACTGCCTAAAAAATTACAAACTGGATCATTGCACCTATGTGGATGCAGATTTGTATTTCTATTCGAACCCTAGTGTATTAATCGATGAGATGCAAAACAAATCCGTTTTAATAACGCCGCACAACTATGCTCCAAAGTATGATCAAACGAGTATATTGGGAAAGTATTGCGTGCAATTTATCACATTTAAAAACGACGATGCAGGATTACAGGTGCTAAATTGGTGGAGAAACGCCTGTCTTGAGTGGTGTTTTGCCAACGCAGTAGACGGTAAATTTGGAGATCAGAAATATTTGGACGATTGGCTTCAACGTTTCGATTGCGTACATGAGTTGCGAAATTTCGGTGGTGGCGTCGCCCCCTGGAATATGAGCAGGTATGAAATGATGAAAGGTCTCAAACTCAAGGTACGCAACATTTATACGGATGAACAGCATGATATTTGCTTTTATCACTTCCACAACATAAAATTTTCGAACAGCGAAATAAAAGGCGATTATTTCTTAGCTTACAGGATGTGTGGCGCTTATTTTAAGCGGCTCTATCTTCCATATATGTTGCGTCTGTTATTCATGAATTTTCGACTGCGGAAAAAGAATGAATCCATAAAAAAAATAGGCGCAGTAAATTTACGTCTGTTGCTGTACTTGTATGAAGATGTTGAAAAAAGGTATCGCGTTATAAATTTGAAAAAACATGAGGATACCCGCGGGAAGCTGATAGCTTTTGAAGGGGGAGTTAATTGTCCCTTTGAAGTGAAACGAGTATTTTTCATGTATGACAACGATGTTAATGGAACAAGAGGAGATCATGTCAATCAAAAATCACAATTCCTATTGATTGCGCTAAGAGGAGAATGTCAGGTAAATGTAGCAGCCGATGGACTCAACTACGATTCGTTTGCTCTAAATTCACCCGAAGTGGCTCTATATTTAAACAAAATGACATGGAAAGAAATTAAATGCTTTTCAAAAGATGCCGTTCTTTTAGTTTTAGCAAGCGAAAAATACGATCCCAGAGAGTATTCCTAGCAGCGCTGTATAATTCTTTTATAAATAAATTCATGCCCGAGCATTCAAGATGCAGATACTTGTTTTCCCTTGAAGTAGATAATGCTGTTAATAAAAAGTGGGCATTTTAGCAAAATTTTCAACAATTGAATTAGGGGAAACAATTTTAACTTCGCTTTTCTTTGCATAATAGGTGCAAAAATCTTTAGGTTTTAGTCCCTTTCTCATGGCTATAACCATATTGACTTCCTCTATATAAGCATCAGTACCTTTAGGTTTATTTTGCCTCATACAAAAGTCACAATTTTCAGCTTTCATCCCAATACATACGCAGTTTTTGTAAAAATTTTTTCTGATAAAGAACTTTAATTTTACCCAAAACATTTGCCATACAGGGGGGGGGGGCAATTGACTTTATTCATCTTTTTCTCTTTACTTTTACATTTCTCTTTTTTAATCATATCAAACTCCTATTTAAAACTCTATCTACTATGTTAGAATACTAAAAAGTTACTCTACTCCGTCGCTGTATTCTTCACAATAATGAGATAATACCACCGATGTCGCTATTGCAAGCAAGAATTATTGAAGAAGTGATGTTAACTAACGATCTATCTTATTGTTTTTCTTATATGATGAATTTAAGCTCCACATAAATTTTTCTTCAAAAAAGAAATTCACCGAAGCGCAGGAGTCCCATTTACACGTCTTTGGAAGCGCTGGGAATGATGAAGAGGAATTGGGGGAGAGTTTTTTGGGATAGTCAGCTGAACAAAGATATCGGGCGACTGATAGGAGGTTGTAGAGAGGTGAAGCTCAAGACGTTGAAGACGTTTAGAGCGTATTGCAAGAGGATTGGGGAATCGTGGTATTGGAGCGGAAGAATTAAGAACAAACTCCTCTACATTCTAAAATTCAACGTGATAGACGCTTTTTTACCTAAGGAGGAGGTATTAGAGGAGAATTATGAGATGAAAAGAGTCAATGAAAAGCAAACTGAGGATTTTGTTCTTCAAAACCAATTGCATATCCTCCAGTGTTTTCCAAAACTATCAGCGTGCGTTCAGGATTTACTTTCGCAAATGCCTTCTCTAGGCTTAATTCATCGAATGAATATGTAAAAATAAAAAAAAGAAGTTATGTCTGATAAAAAAAATGTATTAGAAAAAATGATAGATGCTAAAGATATAGCTGAAGCTTTTGGGGTTGCTCGGCAAACTATACA
>JAITDT010000015.1 GCA_031282425.1 Holosporaceae bacterium
ATCCAATAGAACATTTTTGGGATTGGATGAAAAATAAAGTCAGATATACTGCCCATTTATATGAAACACTAGAACTTGCCATTATGGCTGCGGTGAATTCTAAGTGAAAATGATATAGCTGCGTATTAAAGAATTTCACTCAACCTTTATTGGAATCTCAGATATGTACTGTTTTGGCAATATCTGCATTCCTGCGCGTTCCACAAACTCACATATCATTTTACTGTGTACATTTGTTATGATGAGAGAATGATCCTTCATATGGTTCTGCAGTACCATGCTTAACTCATGGAGATTGTTGTTTTTAAATTTTAAATCCAGCAGCAAAAATAAGTTGCTTTTGTCGTTCAGTGATTCAATAAATTCAAAGGCTTTTTTGCAATTTTCGAAAAAAACCAAATTTAAATCTTCCAAATACTTTTTTAGTAGAGTTTCCCAGATGTTATGAATAGAACGTTCCTCGTATACGATTATAACAGTGCCGCCTTTGTGAAGAACAATTTGATTTGCAATCCAGCGTGGTCGTTCCACTAGAGGAAAATTAATGGTTACAGTTGTTCCTGTTCCTTCTTCTGACTCCACAAGCATTCTTCCATTGTAGAGCTCTAGCGTATTTGCAACTTGCCCCAATCCTATGGCGTGTCCTCCATTTTTTGTTGTCCCAACAGGCATACCGCTGTTGATTTTACTGACAAACTCCCGGGACATTCCTCTCCCGTTGTCTTTTATTATGATTTTTATGTTTTCATCTTCTAATTCGGTCATTATCGTTAAGACACCATTTTCACCATCAAAAGCTTCTATGGAATTGTTTATTAGATTTGATATCATGCGACCGAAATCTGACAGATTCCCTTTTATAAAAGGAAATTTCGCGACTGGATCCGGCAAATAATTCAACTTAATTTTCAATCCCTCATGTTGATATCTTTTTTGATTTATCAGCTCAAATAGCGCTATAGGAACCAAAATATATTGCTCCTGCTCCGCATACATTTCGTCGCGATCTTGCATATATCTATTCAATAAATCGCCTGCGATATTTCTGATGCTTGTCACTATGCTCATTAGCGTGGCATAGTAATCCTCTGGAAGACCTTTGCAATGTTTTGCAAAATGCTCAAGACTGATAAGCGGCGATGTTATATCGTGCACCACTCTAGCTGTAAATTTTTTAAATTCTTCTTGTTTTTCTATTTTCATTTCCTGCAGTTTGTTCTTAACTTCCAGATTCGCAGCTTTTTTGCGATCCGTAATGTCGATGGATATTCCCAATAAACCTACGGCTTTGCCGCTGTTGTCCAGCAGCGGTATTTTCTGTGTTATGTAATACCCAGATTTGCACCGCATTTCAGCATGCTCTTCTCCATCATAAGGTTGTTTTCCTTCCATGACGATTTTATTAATTTTATTTAGTTCTGTAGCGTCTTTAAAAGGCAACAGATCGAAGTTAGTTTTCCCTACGACTTCATCGCAAGATTTCAATCCGAAGCTTTTCGCCTGTAAACTATTACAACCCAAATAAACATTTTCACAATTTAACCAATAGACATGCCCTGGAAATTTTTCAATAACGGTATGTAGTAAGATTTCATCTACGCTACTTGTTTGCCTTGGCTTAGGCGCTGTTTCCACTTTGCTTTTAATCTCTTCTTTTTTGAATAACTTCACGCTATTTGAAAGGTCTTTATTTTCCATGGCATAAGAATGCCCCATATGAGCGGCATTTCTATAGTCCATTAAAAAATCACTTGTATTGAGGAAAATACTGTTGCAAAAATGCGGAGACAGCCATTTTACAGCCTTCTGAAGATTGGGGAAATTGTGAAATAACGCCTTAATAGCTGGATTGTCGCTTCCCACATGAATTAAGTAGATGGGCTTGTTTATATGTAATAATGGCAAACTCAATATCCATGAAATCTCCTCCAAGATATACAATTCACCATTTATTTTATCGGTATTATGTTTTTCGGCGTAGTCGACAACACTTTTCAGAAAAGCAGTGGCGAAGTCTATATTACTGGCTTTTTTTTCTATTACAAGGTCTTTGCAATTATCGTAGTGAAGATTCTTTTCTCTAGAAATGCAGTCTTGCCAATCTACTTTTTTAAATTCCGGCAGTTCCGGCGCATAAAGGCTGAGCCATTCGTTCTGTTCCTCTTTGCCCCTAAGCACCGCCTGATTTATTTCGTTTAGCACGCAATTGTCTAATGGTCTTGGTAGATAATTGTAGCGGCTTAGATAACCAGTATGAATCTCATATTTTTCGCAGGTTGGTATATCGAATTCTTTGTAAATTAAATCTATCGTAGACTGTATTTTCTTTTTAACGCCGTCATTTTTGGTATGGCTTTCCCAAAAATATACAACAGCATTACTTATTGGTTTTTCTGGAGAGAAATTACGAAACATAGCAACTGTGGATTCAATTGTATCAGAATCGTAAATATCATCCAAAAGCGCAGCATTATTACTTTTCATGATAACTCCAAATTTTGCATATATAATAAATTTTAACTAAAGAAATTTCAATCGTTATTTTTGTTTTTTTGTTTGCGATACTCCACCGACGCGTACTTCGTCCTTATTAAAGAAATTATTTTTCGACGTGGCTTTTTGTATTCGTACGGTGGCAAAATATTCTTTTCCAAAAAATACTTGTGTAATTCTCCAAAAGATACTATTTGATGATACAGAATGGGTTATGTTTTAAAAAAGGAGGTATCAATGCCAGAAATAGTTTTAATGGGACGTGCTGGACGAATCGAGGCAAAGTATCATCATAGCAGGAATCCTAAGGCTCCATTGGTAATCGTGTTGCATCCGAATCCGCTTCAGGGGGGCACCATGAACAACCGTGTTACCATTGCATTATATAACGCGTTTGTGGAAAATGGATTTTCAGCCATAAGGTTTAATTTTAGAGGCGTTGGCAAATCCGAGGGGGTCTACAGCAACGGTGAAGGGGAATTGACAGATACGGCTTCGGTTCTTGATTGGATACAGTCGGTAAATCAGGGCGAGCGTTCCATCTGGATCGCCGGTTTTTCCTTCGGAGCTTTAATTGGAATGCAGCTACTCATGCGACGCCCGGAAATCGACGGATTTGTCGCCGTATGTCCGCCGGCAAATCTTTATGACTTCTCCTTTTTGGCGCCCTGCCCAGTTTCCGGTATGATGATAAATGGAGGAAACGACCACGTATGCCCTATTGATAATGTAAATAAATTGGTAGAAAAGCTAAATAATCAAAAGGGTATAAAGATAGACTATCGCATCATTCCTAATTGCGATCATTCTTTCAAAGATCATTTGGACACTATTAAGAATTGTGTTACGGAACATCTAAGTATAAAGTACGCTAGAAGTGTAGCAAACATGTAAAGCTTATGGTATCGCGGATGACATACAAATCCTCTTTCCTGAATGAAGCGGCGGCTCGCGGTTTTTTTTATCAATCAACGAATCTGAAAGCGATAGATGAATTTTTGACTGTCGCTGGACGACGCGGTTATTTGGGGTTTGATATTACTGCCAAAAGCTTGCATGTGGGACATCTAATTCCCATTTTTTTGCTCCGGTTATTTCAAAAGCATGGCCATAGACCCATAGTGTTGGCTGGCGGAGGGACGACGAAAATAGGAGATCCGTCCTTCAAGGATAAAACGCGTCCAATTTTAACAGACGAGGAGATCGCCGTTAATTTGAGTAGCATAAAGTCTTGCCTTGTCCCATTTTTGAAGTTTGGTGATAGAAAATCGGATGCCATCATGCTCAACAACGCCGACTGGTTGGATAAGTTAGAATACATCCCATTTTTGCGCGACATCGGGAAATATTTCTCCGTCAATCGAATGATAGGGTTTGAATCTGTAAAAGCCAAATTGACGGCAAACAATTCACTAAGCTTTTCAGAATTCAACTATATGGTATTACAAGCCTATGATTTTTACGAGTTGTGCGTCAAAAAAGACTGCTGTATCCAATTTGGAGGGCAAGATCAATGGGGGAATATTGTATGCGGCGTTGAATTGATCAGAAAAAAGCTCGGAAGAGAAGTTTTTGGATTTACCAATCCGCTTCTTACTACCAGTAGTGGTCAGAAGATGGGAAAGACTGCCAAAGGAGCTGTTTGGCTGTCGAAAGAGATGCTATCGCCATATGAATTCTGGCAATATTGGAGAAATGTCGACGATGCCGACGTGATTAAGCTGATGTATCTATTCACCGATTTAAATGTTGAAGAGATTAAGAAAATGGAGTCACTAGAGGGGCAAGAATTAAATGATGTAAAGAAAATACTGGCAGATGAGATAACAGTCATAACGCATGGCAGGGATTCGTTAGCAGATGTGCACAATACCGCTGCCGGTATGTTTGAGAATGCGGAGAATGATTTTTCATCTGCCATGACGGTTCCCAAATATTATCTTAAAAGATCCAATAGCAAAAACATTTCTATTGTGGATATCATGGCTGAAAGCGGTCTGTGTGCCAGCAGAGGAGACGCCAAACGCTTACTTAGAGGTAATGGAGTATATATAAACGACGAGACCGTTGCCGACGACTATAAAGTTCCGGATGATTTACCGGTAGGCGCAACGCTTAAGCTCTCTTGTGGAAAGAAAAAGCACATTTTAATTATCTTGGAGTAATAATTACTTATTCTAACATGACGCTTTGGGATATATCTTCTAATTGAAAGCTAACGTATCTTTGATTGTTCCAGCATGAAATCACTGCAGATCCCAGCGCACAGACATACGAAGCTTCTTCCAGAAGGACATTTCCCAACGAAGTTCCAAAACTTCGAAAAGAAATCGCTCGCACGATGTTACCATTTTCATCCACAAGAGAAAACGCAATATGATTTTCTCCGACGACTCTTGCCGATATTATTTTTACATTGGGAATAACGAATTTTGGGTATCTGTTTCCCATGCCAAATGGTTCCAAAACCGATATCGTTTCGACAAATTCAGTGGTTATAAAATTTAGCGGCGTTATGCAGTCGGCATATAGTTCTGGAACAGACGTTTTACGTTCTATATTTGTTGCTAAAAATTCCAGAAGATCTCTTATTTTGGGTATGTTAATGGAAAATCCAGCTGCCATCGCATGACCACCGCCGGAAACTATGATTTCCTGCTGAATCCCCTTTTTTATGATATCTGAAATATTTACATTTTCTACGGATCGGCAGGAAGCTTTTCCCATTCCCTTAGGATCGCAGGAAATCACAATAACCGGTTTTTGATATTTATCTTTCAGTCGGCTGGCGATGATTCCGATAATGCCAAGACGCCAACTGGGATTGTAGATGCAAATGAAATTTTGATCTTCTTTCACCAATGAAATAGCCTCGGTCACCATTTCTTGCTCCAGCGTTCGCCGTTCGTTGTTAAGGTTTTCCAGTTGCACGGCTATTCTTTTTGCTTCGATTGGATTTTTTGTAGTAAGTAATCGTACGCTTAAATCAGCCTGATCCATTCTTCCGGCGGCGTTCAACCTAGGTCCTAGAAAAAAAGATATGGTTTCGGTATTAATGCAAGCGCTTTTATGCATCGACAGTAGTGCGTCTATTCCAAGATTTTGACGTTGTCGTATGATTTTTAATCCCGATTGCACAAACGCTCTGTTTAGCTCGCATAACTCCATGACATCGCATATCGTAGCTAGCGCCACCAAATCCAAATATTCCAAAAGGTTAGGCGCTACATTCTCTGCGTAGAATCCAATTTTTTTCAGGAGGCGGTTAACACCAACGATACAGATAAAAACCAATCCAGTTGCGCAAAGGTATTTATACGTGCCTTTTTCATCTGGTCTGTGAGGATTAACCAGGGCATAACTCTCGGGAATTGTTGACATACGATGATGATCGATGACTATTACATCTATATGGTTATTTTTGGCGTATGCCAACTCCTCAACGGAGCTGGAACCGCAATCTACGGCAATTATTAGGCATTCTTTATGTCTCTCAATATTCGCTATATTCAAGCCGTATCCGTCATCTACTCTGCTGGGGATTACGTAAGTATAATCGGCTCCAATGTGCTCTAGTAATTTAATAAAAATGGAAACCGAAGAGACCCCATCGACATCATAGTCCCCCAAAATAGCTATTTTTTGCCTACTTTTTATCGCGTCAACTATGCGATGAACCACCTTCTCCATGTCAACAAAAACAAATGGATCCGGAAGAGAATTTTTAATCGATGTATTTAGGAATGCGTCCAGTGCTATTTCTCTATTTTTTGCAAGAATTTCAACAATATCAGACGCTTCGGTTAATTTTTCCTGAATATTCCAAATTCTATTGGTGATGGAAGTTATTCTATATTTCAACTGATAATGCTTGCTTGTTTTGAGTTAGATTCAATTCCAAAAATAATGTCTCCGTTGTCGTCAAACAAATAACAATTGTCAGAGCTAAACCCAAGGCAAACACCATTTGCACTTGATTTATTAAGCATTTTCCGTGTTTTTACGGTTATCAGAACGCCGTTTTTTAACGCCACATGAACAAATTCTTCTCCGCCGAGGTTTTCCGATAACACCACCGTTCCATTTATTTTGTTTTCGAAAGATACGCCGTTATCTGTCGACAATATTTCGATATCTTCAGGGCGAATACCAAGATAATATTTTTTTCTGACATCATAGGAAGATGAAAACTCTTTCTTCAATTGCAGCGATATCTGTTCCTGCGTTTCTGTCTGAAATACTGATACATTCTTAACATTATTAACAAATGAAACGGGGAAAATGTTCATTTCACTCGAACCTATAAACTTTGCAACAAAAGTATTTGCTGGAGAATTGTACAATTCCAGCGGCGTGCCGATTTGTTCCACCGATCCGTCTTTCATAACAACGATTTTATCGGCAAGCGTCATGGCTTCTGCCTGATCATGGGTAACGTAAACCATCGTAGTGCGGAGTTGCTCTTTTAACTTTGCAAGCTCGTATCTCATTTGGCATCGCAACGAATAGTCTAGATTGGATAGAGGTTCGTCGAAAAGGAAAGCGTATGGATTCCTAACGATTGCTCGCCCAATGGCCACCCGCTGTTTTTGTCCTCCGGAAAGTTCTTTGGGTTTTCTATTCAAAAGGTGTTCTATTTTAAGGATTTTTGCGGTGCTATTTACCCTTTTTTCTATTTCATCTTTTTTTAGCTTTCGCACCTGTAACGCAAACGCCATATTTTCAAAAACAGTCATATGCGGGTACAGCGCATAAGATTGGAACACCATCGCAATCCCTCTGCTGGCTGGCGGCACGTCGTTTACATTTCGATTGCCGATGAATATTTCTCCATCGTCAACTTCTTCTAGACCGCATATTAATCGCAGCATCGTTGACTTTCCGCAGCCAGACGGCCCCACTAGTACGACGCATTTACCATCTTCAATGGTTAAATCAACATTTTTAATGATCTGGCTATCGCGAAAGGATTTGCTAACACTTTTTAAAATAATTGACGCCATCTTCTATTCCAATTCAACTACCTTCGACAAGTCTAACAGCAGATACGACTTTTTCATCCTTCTCCACTCGAAATAAAATTACCCCTTGCGTGGCCCTTCCGGTAACTCTAACGCCATCTACAGGACATCTAATTAATTTACCACAATCTGTGACCAACATCACTTCGTCTGATTCTTCTACGGGAAAAACCGCTACGACTGTTCCGTTTTTCGAATTCATTTCAATATTTTTAACTCCCTGAGTTCCACGACTGCAGGTTCTGTATTCAAATGAGGAAGTTCTTTTGGCGAAACCTTTCTCGGTAATTGTAATTAACATCTGCTCCACCGCTTTCATCTCTTCATACTTTGCTGGAGCTTCCATTACTTGATCCTGAATGATTTCCTCGCTATTTCTCCGCAACCAATTGGAATACTTGACGTACTCCTCACGTTCGCTAGCTTCTGATGTTCCATTATTGAGAACCGTCATTGCTATGACTTCATCATCGCCAAGCAATTTTATTGCTCGAACTCCAGTTGAAGATCTACTGTTGAAAACGCGCAAATCACTTACGGGAAAACGAACGCATTTGCCCAATTTGGATGAAATTAATATGTCGGTATTTTCTTTGCATAGGGCAACAGATATCAACTTTTCATGCGGCTCTAACTTCATCGCAATTTTTCCATTAGCTCTTATGTCAACGAAGTCTATTAACTTGTTTCTCCTCACAGTTCCATGGGAAGTGGCAAATATGATATCGTAGGAATTACACGTAGATTCATCGTCCGGTAGGGCTAAAACCGTAGATAAAGCTTCATCGGTTTTCATCGGAAATAGGTTTACCAAGGCTTTGCCTTTTGATTGCGGCGTAGAAAGAGGCAATTTATAGACCTTCATCTGATAAACGATACCGATGGTGGAAAAGAATAAAACCGGCGTATGGGTATTGGCCACAAAAAGATCATGTACGAAATCTTCATCTTTTGTGGTCATTCCGATTTTCCCTTTTCCTCCACGTTTCTGGGCGCGGTAGGTATTCAGGGGAACTCTCTTTATGTATCCACTATGGCTTACGGTAACAACCATATCTTCTTTTTGAATGAAATCTTCATCCTCCAGCTCTGTTTCACCGTCCATAATTAAAGTTTTACGTGGAGTGGCAAACTCCGCCTTTATGAAAACCAACTCGTCTCGAATAATTTGAAAGACTCTTTCGCTTGATCCCAAAATATCAAAAAGATCTTTTATTTTTTCTGCAAATTGAGCTAATTCATCGGAAATCTTTGTTCTTTCAAGACCCGTCAGTCGATGCAGCTTGAGATCCAAAATTGCCTGAGCCTGAACCTCCGTTAATTTACATCTTCCGTCTATGCATATGCTATTTGGATCATCGACAAGCCGGATCAGAGGTTCGATATCCTCAGCCGACCAATCTTCTTTCAAAAGGGCGTGCTTTGCCGCCGTGGAATCTTCACTAGTTTTTATGATTTTAATTACTTCATCAATGTTTGCGACCGCGATGGCCAAACCAATCAAAATATGCGCGCGATCTCGCGTTTTATTCAGTTCGAAACGCGTTCGTCGCACCACCACTTCATTGCGAAATTCTATAAACGCATTCAGAATTTCCATCAGATTCATTAGCTCAGGACGACCGTTATGCAAGGCCACCATGTTGACCCCAAAAGTTGTTTGCAACTGGGTATTCCTGTATAATTGATTCAAAATCACGTCGGCATTGACGTCTTTTTTCAGCTCAACCACAACCCTAATGCCTTCTCTATCTGACTCATCTCGCAGATCGGCTATTCCATCTAGTATTTTTTCGTTCGCTAAGCTCGCAATTCTTTCTATTAATTTTGATTTATTAACCTGATACGGCACTTCTGTGATTACAATTGCCTGTCGCTCTTTGCGTATTTCTTCTATTTTTGTGCGCCCGCGAATGATTACCGAACCACGTCCTGTTTTAAAGGCCGACAGTATTCCGCCGCGTCCCATAATTATGCCGCCAGTCGGGAAATCCGGTCCACTGAAAATCGGCAGCAACTCTTCCAGAGTTGTATCTGGATTGTCTATCAGTTGAATGCATGCATCCAAAACCTCTCCCAAATTATGAGTCGGAATGTTCGTTGCCATACCAACGGCAATACCTCCGGCGCCGTTGACCAGAAGATTCGGAAATCTCGTTGGCAGCAAAACCGGCTCCTGTCGCGATCCATCGTAATTCGGTCGAAAATCTACAGTGCCGCTGTACAAATCTTCCGCCATTGCATGAGCAATTTTGGAAAGCCTTGCTTCCGTATATCGCGGAGCTGCTGCAGAATCCCCATCCATGGATCCAAAATTTCCATGCCCTTGGATCAATATTTCCCGCATCGAAAACGGCTGCGCCATCCGCACCATAGTTTCGTATATGGCGGCGTCTCCGTGAGGATGATACTTACCCATGACATTTCCGACTATATTGGCGGATTTATGAAACGGCTTATTGTAATCATAACCGCTTTCGACCATGCTGAATATAATTCGCCGATGAACAGGCTTCAATCCGTCGCACACATCCGGAAGAGCCCTAGACACGATAACGCTCATGGCATAGTCCAGATACGAGCGCTTCATCTCGTCTTCGAGAAATACTTGTACTATGCCATCTTCATTTTCAGCCATTAGCAGAGGTCTCCATTTGGGTTCTCGAAGAGTTTAGCAATCAAAAAGGAATGTCGTCGTCTAGCTCCACGGCGCTGGGCTTTGCGTCCATCGTAACGTCGGCGGTTCCCGAACTATCATTACGCGAATCCAGCAGCGCCAGCTCGCCTCTAAATCTAGAAAGCACGATTTCGGTGGTATACCTATCATTACCGGACTGATCTTGCCACTTCCTTGTTTGCAGCTGCCCTTCGATGTACACCTTCGAGCCCTTGTGCAAGTACTTTTCGCATATCTCCGCCAAATTTGGATTAAATACCACTACACGGTGCCACTCAGTTCTATCCTTCCGCTCGCCGGAGACTTTATCTTTCCAAAATTCCGAAGTCGCTAAAGAAAATGAAACAACCTTAGATCCATCTTGCATCGCCCGCACTTCCGGATCCTTCCCCAAGTTCCCAACCAAAATAACTTTATTGATACTACCAGCCATAGAAATTACATCCATCCATTTGATTTAAGTTTATATGTTGGCAGAGGAAATTTCAATAAATAAAAAAAAATAAGACGAGCAGAAATATGATGCTCATTGTGATGAAAGGATTTTTTCAGGATTTGCATTCTCTAACAAATAAAATAATCTATTCAAAGAAAGACCTATCAGACGCAGTTGCGAAAATTATTGATTGTTGAGCAGATGTCTGCCGTTCTATTTATGAGATACGAAAATTTTTTTTTCAACAAATGCATTTTTCCATAAAAAATTAATCTTTATTTAAATATTTTTATATATAATGTAAAATATATTTGAGGAGACAACCAAATGAAAAAGACAATACAGTTGACTACGATGATGATTTTGCTAGCTGTGAATTACAGTGCAAACGGAATGAGCCACAGGGACGGACTGAACCCTCATCGTGGTCCCAGCACGAAAGGACTGACAGACGAAGAAATTGCGAAGAAATTCCACCGGTTCTACAAAGAACTGGACCCCAGCTTATCAGTTAAAGAGTTGTCGTCAATACTATCTGATAACTGCAATTACTTCACCTTCATCATTGCTGATTTGCCAGACTGGGCAAAAGCCCTTAATCTGCCTCAGCTAATGATATACCTGCAGGAGCCGACTAAATATCCGTCACCTGCAGCAATCGCAGAGTTCAGGGCGGCTCAGGATTCGACGAATCCCGATCTGATGAAGTTTGTGGCTGAAATAAGGGCACTCGGAGATCGGTTGCAAAAAAGTTCAAAATTCTTGAAGGAATTCCGCTTTCCAGGAGGTATTACTGCCGTTTTCGGTGCCCAAAAGAATAGGTACGCAGGACACTGGTCTTTAATAGCAGAAAACCTGCGGCAGCTGCAAGGGGCAAATCCTGAAGCACCTGCGGTGCCATATGATACTAACGACCCGAATTCAACGTCGGAGTCGTCTCGAGCAACCCGAGAGTTCGGTGCAGCTCAGAAACCGGAGGATCCTGCCCGGTTGGAAGCTGAAATAGTGGAACTCAGACATCGGTTGGAAGACCTTTCAGTACGCGTAGACAAACTCCATTCGTAATGCTGCAGTTACTACCAGAGTTTCGATGTAGCAACCTGGGCTCATAAGGCAAAATCCATGAAAAAATTGTGGAGTGCTACTGCAGCCACAAACGGGTTGTGAACTGAAGATGTAAATAGCACTCCTGGAACTTCCCGATTCAAAGGAAGATGGGATGGAACAGTACACCGATTCCAGTTCGTCGATCACCGATGCTGAGGCTTCCATCCCACTCTACTCAGTTCGTTAGGTGAACTTACTCGAAGTATAGGTCGTTCGCGTATATATAGCACTATCAGAATTGTCGTAAATCAACGTAACTATTGTGACGTACGTGGCGTGTGATTCATTCTCCGTGCATAAGCACCTTCAAAATTTATCCCGGCCTCTCCTCTTCTACATCTTGCAATTGATCACGGAAGCCGTAAGCAATCGCTTCACTCAGCTGAATGAAATACATTTCTAGCGCTGTTTCAATTGTCATAATAACGCGTAGGATTTTCATAGAATTGAGCATGAATTTGCATTTACATCCAAAGCAATTCCTCTGTTTGAACAAAATCACGGTCTTTTCTCTAAAAATATTTTCAGAAATAAATAAAATAATCAATGCAAAGATAAACCTATCAGATGCAGTTGCGAAAATTATTGATTATTAGGCAGATGTCTGCTGTTTTTGCCAATATTTGTGAGATACGGAATTTTTTTTCAACAGGGGTAATTTTTTTTTCATAAAATTAACCTTTATTTAAATATTTTTTTGCGCATAATGCAGAATACACCTGAGGAAATAACCAAAATGAAAAAGACAATAAAAATAACTACGATGATGATTTTACTGGCGGCGGTTTCTGGTTATGCGGGAGGTGCGACGCCAGATCTTGAAGTGTTGAAGTCAAAACCGACATTTCCTTATGAGTTCGGATCCGGACGATTTGCTCCGGATAGGATATTATGTGTTATGGACAGGCAAGGTGGCAAAAGCAGCCGGGGAAATAGCGGCCGCCGCTATTCCGAAGATTCCTGGATCCAAACCCGGGCCAAAATCACGTACCAGGGCCGATACCGCGTCAGGTCGAGCGTTGAGTCTGTACTTTGCCAATTTTGCAAAAGATCTCGGAGAATTCGCCCGTCTTATCCACGGAGGGGATAGTTCCGCCGTGGTCGAACCGGCGTTCGGGCAACCCGACGCGGCTCTAGCAGGCTACTATAAGAGAGCCATCGCTGAGAAATCTGCGGACGCTGAACGGCTGAAAATCCTCACAAACAGCCTTCAGGAAGCGCTGGACGATCTCTGGCAACGGCTAGAGCATAAAGGTAATAAGAACGACCCGTCACGCGACGCACTTCATCCTTATCTCAAAGCTGCAAGGAATTCGTTGCTAACGCTCTTGCGGACGGAACCCTAAGGGGACGTTCTTGCCAAGTCTGCGAATAAATAATCACCCGCTGCAGAGCAGCGGGGTATTTAGTGGATCTGCGAACTTTTTTAGTAAAATTGCCTGATAAAAATAAAAAGATGCTAAAATAGAGTCTTTTGGATTGTTAAAGTGCAACGGAAAAGTTTCAAATAATTGATGAAGCTAAAAAGTCACCATGCTGGCGCCCATAATACGAAAAAAAGTTGTGCCGATTCTTTGCGACTGTTTATAGAACGGTTTTGAATGCTTTAGTTCCCAAAAACAAAATGGACATGGGGATAAATATGGCATATAATACCTCGTTTTGGGAGGGGTGGCCGAGCGGTCAATGGCAGCAGACTGTAAATCTGCCGACGAGAGTCTACGTAAGTTCAAATCTTACCCCCTCCATGTAGGCTTTGACGATTGAAGATAATAGATGATATTTTTGATAGCAAGTTCGTGAATCACCTCTTCCTGGGCATGGTCCTATGTATTTCTAACAATCATTTAACATTAATGGTCATTTTATTATCATGAATTATTGCTTTCGCGTTATATATCATAGGTACATTGTATACTCCATGACCAAACTTATCCGTTATGTAGACCGGAATATCCAGAATTTGAGCAAAACCTTTGAGAAACAATTCTAATTTCTTAGGATTTCCAGCTGCATGAAAATGCCCAAAAATCACAGCTTTCACCTTTGACAATTTCCCCGCTTCCTTCAGATGGTACATGGCGCGATATATACGCTCCGGCATCTCATGCGTATCTTCCAAAAAAAGTATTTTCCCATCAGTCTGAATTTCCCAACAGGTTTTTAGACTTGAAACAACTATGCATAAATTGCCGCCGGTCAGTTTTCCAGTGATACTTTTCTGGGCGAGGGCCTTGTCGTTTAACGGGTATACTCCGTCTACATCATAATGATCGATCTTATTTTCAAGGATATTCAGCAATATGTCGAACTTGTTTTCAAAATCAGTTTTATTTAAGAAAGTTAAAACCGTAGCGTGAATAACCAGCCATTTGGGCCATTTTTGTGAGATAAAAAGATTTAAGGCCGTAGCGTCGCTGAATCCGACAAAAGTTTTTTGAGACTTTGGCTTCGGCAGGTAATCAAGGGTGGCTATGATACGAGCGGTTCCGTATCCGCCGCGCATTGCCCAAATAATTTTATGATTTGAATTGATGGCGTCCAGCAAGTAATTCAATCTGTGATCGTCCGTACTCGCTCCGGCAAAAATATCCCTATTAGCCAAAGCAGCGTCAGGAATGTTAATGCCGTATTTTTCGATAAGAATTCTCAAACCAGTAGTAGACGTTTCGTTAACTGCGCTGCCGACAGCAACGGCAGTCATGTTCAAATTTCCAATTCGACGACATACTTCTTGAAATCTTTCTGCATTATTAGTTTCATGGAAGTTTTTCTTTGAGACGGAAACTTCTGTGCATCCAATGCAAAAGCATAGAAGAAAATATAGAAACCTCAATATCATTACCTGTAAGGACGGCCGGTAGGACCGATTCCCGAAACTGTTTTTCCAGTTCCTATGATCAGAGAATTATACATGATTCAGCATTCTGTACTTCATCTCAGCGATTTTCCAATCGTCGATTGTATCGATATCTTGGACCTCCATTTCTGACAATTCCATGGGCAGAGTGTTTGCGCAAAATAGCTTGCCTTCTCTGATCAGGCTACTGGATTTCATGCAATAAAATTGCCCAGCATCGTGATACATCGGCTCCAGATCCTGCGATCTAACATCGTGATTTTCCGGAAACATCATCTGCAGTTTACTATCGCGAATTACCAAACCGCGCTGAGGAGGATAGGAAAACTTCACCACTGGTAGTACACTGTCGGCATTTTCGGAAATCAGCAACTCCATTCCGCTCCTTAGTCGCTGAGACGTAACAAACGGCGCGCAAGGATATATGCAGCAGCAGTACTCAAATTTTTGCCCCAATTCTTTGTATTTATTTAATACTTCAATCAATACAGGAGCCGTCATTGCCATATCTGTCGACGTTTCCACACTGCGAAAAAATGGAACCCTTGCGCCATATTTCAATGAAATATCTGCTATTTCTGAATCGTCCGTCGAAGTCATTACTTCATCAAAAATACCACTCTGGAGTGCAGCTTCGATGGAATAGGCAGTAATTGGTTTTTCAAGGAAACTTGCGATGTTTTTTCTGGGGATTCTTTTCGAACCTCCTCGCGCAGGAATTATAGCTATGCAAGACATCGTCTACCCCTCAATATCCTCTAATCTTAGTGGTGTTCCGCGCTCCAAGTCTTTGTTCGCAATTTTTCCTAGCACGCTATCATAGCACTTTGGATGAAGTCCATCGGAAGGTCTTATGGAACGAATGTTTTTTTTCGTTAGCTTTTCTCCTTTTTTGATGTCTTCACATACGAAAAGAGATCTGGCAAATTTTCTATTTTTTTCATCTACGGAGTAATCAACCATCCCGAGGATTTTTTCAGTATTTCGAATGGCATCTACAGTTGCCTTAAACTCTGCGGGGTTGAGGGAAAACGCTGCATCTGCGCCACCAAGGGAGCGATCCAGCGTAAAATGCTTTTCAACAACTTTTGCGCCAAGAGCCACTGCTGCAACTGCTGTTTCAATGTACATAGAATGGTCTGATAGACCTATTTTTACTCCCTGTGGGCCAAACTTTTGTATCATATCAGGAATTGTCAGTAGATTCATGTCCTCTAATTTCGCAGGATACGCAGACGTACATTTCAACAGGGTGATATCATTATTTCCCACGGATTTACATACATTTACGACCTCCTGCATTTCTTCTTCGGAAGACACCCCAACGGAAATTATCGTGGGTTTTTGTTTGGAGGCGACGTATTTCACTAGGCTATAGTCTATTGCCTCGAAAGATGCGACTTTATAGCGAACGACGTTGATGGACTCCAAAAAATCTACCGCCGTTATGTCGAACGGAGTCGAAAACAACTCTAGTCCAATACTCTCTGCGTAATTTTTCAAATCTTTTTGCCATTCCCATGGCATGCAAATATCATTATACAGATCATATAAATACCGGCCATCCCAAGGTGTTCCTCCCGACATTTTAAACAGCCCATTACAGCAATCTATTGTAAGAGTTTCCGCTTTACTGGTTTGCAGTTTTATTGCATCAGCTCCACACTCTTTAGCAGAATCAATAATTTTTCTAGCTAAATTCAAATCTCCGCAATGATTACATGACATTTCTGCAATGACGAAGGTACTATCCATTATCTTTCCTTATATTCAAAATATATTTAACCCCATTCTTTATGAAAAAAGCCGGATACCTTTTATTATCTACTATCCTAAGCAGATTAAATTGCTCATTTATTGTTTTATTGATATCAAGCTCACTATCCTCTGGCTTACGTCTTCTATAAAACGTGCTTTCACCTTCCTGTTTCTCGCCTTTCAAGGTATGCATATTTCTTACAAAAACATACACATTTCTATGGTTTTGTTTCCTTGCTTTTCTCTAATCTCCTCTACTAATTCTGTGCCATCCAAATGTATTTCATCTCTGATATATACCACTCCAGCATCCATTTCTTCTACAGCCTCAAATAAGACGAAGGGTATAATACCCTTTCCCTCGAGAATCTGCCAAGTCACAGGAGACCATCCTTTCCCATACGGAAGAAGGCTCTCGTGAACCACTATATTATGCTTGTGTAATGCTAAATACTCCCTTCCAATCAATTGAAAACATCCAATAAAAAAGCAATATCCCCCCCCCCCCCTGCAGATAAATCCTCTTTAAAATGAATTACGCGCGCATCATATCCTTCTTCCCGAAGCATACGTAATAACCGCACATTGTAATCATTCAACCAACTGGTTTCATCTGTTAGGACAGATATCCTCATAAATATTGCATCATTGCTCTAGACTTGCTTATACCATTAAAATCATCTAACTACTTATCTCTAGAAAAGATATATTTTGTCGTGGGGGGGGGGGGCGGGGGGGGCCTGCAAAGACGTACAAAAAAAAGTGTAGGGAAATTAATTTGATTAATTGTGAT
>JAITDT010000050.1 GCA_031282425.1 Holosporaceae bacterium
TTTCTTCCTTTGTTTTACCCAATTCCTAATCGTTTTCTCTGAAATATGAAATATCTCCGCAACTTCAACGTACGTGTGAAATCCATCTATGTACTCCATAATTTCTTCTCTGAATTTTAATGAATATACCATAACCCCTAAATTAAACTCCGTGTTGTTTATACGACAACCTCACGGAAAAATCTAGACGAAAATGATATATGCCCATGATGACAAAATCTAATCCATTCATCAAAATCACAGTTTTGAAAAAAATCTATCGTCATGCCGAGCTGTTATGCCAGCGGTTTTTACAGCAAATCTATAGCATTTAAAAAATCAAGCCAAACTTCTCTTTTTTGAGAAGGAGAACGCAGTAGATACGCCGGATGAAAAGTTGGAAGAATTTTGGCGGAAATTTTATCAATTTTTGTCCATACGCCCCGCAGTTGCATGATACCTTGTGTCGTTTGCAGAAGCGCTTTAGTGGCGGTTCCCCCAAGACATATGACCACCTGCGGGTTAATCAAAGATATATGCCTAAGGACATAGGGGCGGAATAACTCAATTTCCTGATTAGTGGGCGTTCTATTACCCGGCGGCCTCCAGGGGAGGATATTGGTGATGTACACTTTTGTTCTATCCAGCCCGACAGCAGCTAGAATTTTATCCAGCAATTGTCCGCTTTGCCCCACAAATGGAACTCCTTGACGATCTTCCTCAGCTCCAGGCGCTTCTCCCAGCAGCAATATCTCTGCGTTTTCATTTCCGGTACCAAAAACCATATTAAGAGCGCAATTTCGTAGCGGAGTATCCACTTTTGCGATCATCTCCTTCAGATCGCGCAACGTAAAGGCCTCTTTTTGCGTTTCACTGCAGGACAAACTAATGTCGGCCGTTATATCTGACACCCCAGCGTCAGAAAACCATTCCAAAATCTGACATAATTTTTTCTCGCTCATCTACTTCCTTGCAATGGCGCTTTCCAGCAATTTCTTAGTATTATCAATTCCATAGAGAGCAATGAAAGATCCCATCCGCGGACCGTCCTCTTGCCCCAATAGATGGCGATATAGAAAATTGAACCATGATTTAAGGTCGGGAAATTCTCGCTTTTTTCCAATTTCAAAGATGGTTTTTTGAATCTCATCGCTGGATTCCGTCCCATTTAGCTTGTTCAGCTCCAAAAGCAAATCATATAGAAATTCTCTTTCCAAACCGGTTGGAACCGGATAGCACTTTTTTGATTTTACAAAATCATGATAATAGTTGACAGCATGTTGCGCCAGCTTAGCCAGGAAAGGCATAGTTTCCGGTGAGGCGGAGCTTAAATATTTTTTGATAAATCCCCATAGAATGTTATCGTCGTCTGCATTGCAGACATTTGCTAAATTCAATAGAAGAGAAAACGATATTTCGCTTTCTGGCAGCGGAGGATTTCCATTGTGAATATGCCATACTGGATTATTAACCTGTTTATCCGGCTCTTGATTTTTAAAATTTCTTAAATGCGCGGCATAATCGTCAATATATCTTGGAATAACGTCGAAATATAACCTTTTCGCACTTCTGGGAGAAGCGTACATGAAGTTCGCCAAGCTTTCCTGCGGCGCATATCTTAGCCATTCATCGAGGCTAAGCCCATTTCCCTTGGATTTCGATATCTTCTTTCCTTCTCCATCCAAAAACAGTTCATAATTAAATCCATCTGGAGGAGTTCCTCCCAGAGTTTTGCAAATTTTACTGGACAGCGTTACAGAATCGATAAGATCTTTTCCCGCCATTTCATAGTCAATCCCAAAAGCTGTCCAGCGAGCTGCCCAGTCCACTTTCCATTGTAGTTTGCAATTACCGCCAATTATTGGAAGCTCCGTCAAACTATCATCCTCGTCCCGAAATACGATAGTTCCGTCACGAACTCTATACTCCTCTATTTTTACCTGCAATACTCGCCCTGTTTTCGGTGAAATCGGTAAAAATGGACTGTAGGTCGCGGCTCTTTCCTCCCGAAGACTAGCTAACATAATTTCCAAAATCTCTTGATGATGAATAAGAACTTTTTGTAAAACGTCATTAAATACTCCGTTTTTATAACAATCTGTGGCGCTTAAAAATTCATATTCGAAATTGAATGAATTTAAAAATTCCATCAGTTTACAATTATTGTGATGGCCAAAACTTTGGTGGCATCCAAATGGGTCTGGAACTTCTGTTAACGGAAATCCAATGTACTTCGCCACCATTTCTTTACATGGAATGTTATCCGGAACTTTGCGCAAACCATCTAGATCGTCGGAAAAGGCAAAAAGTTTTGTTTTTATGCCGGTCAGACGTTCGAAAGCATGCCTTACGTACGTTGTACGAGCGACTTCTCCGAAAGTACCTATATGCGGCAATCCAGACGGACCGTATCCAGTTTCGAACAATGCATATCCTTTTTTTTCTATATTTTTTCTGGATATTAATTTGCGCGCTTCCTCGAATGGCCATGATTTGGCGTTCACATAAACATTGGCGTCAAATTCTTTCATTATCCACCCCATCGGATGATTGATATTATATAATTGGAAGATGTTTTTTACAAATTTCGTAAAGGTTATATGCTCTCATCTTTTTTATTTTTGCCAACCGAAATTTGCTCGTATCATTATATTTGTTAAACAATCCCAACTGCCGAATCATTATTTATTTACGCAAAAAAAAGAAATATAATCCTGCAGAAAAGCTTAGGAGTTACAATGAATATCAAGCTGCCATTTGATAGAGACGGATATAAAATAGCTGGGATTGTGGCTGTAATAGCTGTATGTCTTGGAAGCATTGGTACCAATATGGGATGGCTAGGATTCCTAGCAACGGTGGGATGCTTGGTGTTTTTTAGGGATCCGGAGAGAGTTCATCCTTCGGTTAGTTCCGCTGTGATCAGTCCGGCTGACGGCGTTGTGCTTAAGGTTTTGCCGTGTACTCCGCCAGAGGAATTGGGATTGTCTGGCGAATGGACGAAAATCAGCGTATTTATGAGTATTTTTAACGTTCACGTAAATAGGGCTCCGGTTGCTGGTATCGTAGAAAAAATACTTTATATTCCCGGGAGGTTTTTCAATGTAACTCTGGATAAGGCTAGCGAGTACAATGAAAGACAGGCTACCTTCATGCGTATGGCCGATGGCACGCTCATTGTATTTGTTCAAATAGCGGGGCTTCTGGCTCGCAGGATTCGCTCTGATATCGCAGAGGAGCAAAACTTGGAACTTGGACAGCGAATAGGAATAATAAGATTTGGCAGTAGAGTAGATATTTATTTACCAAATGATGCTAAGATATTGATCGAAGAAGGGCAGGTAACCGTTGCCGGAGAGAGCGTTTTGGCCAAATTGAAAGAAAAAGGAACAAAAAATGGTAGAGAACATCATAAAAAATAATGAAACAAAAAGCAGCATGGATATGGAAGGCGAATCTTGTCCTCCTAGAAAAGGAACTATTTTGATTAAATTTTTACCCAGTACTATTACTATTTCCGCTTTTTGTGTGGGTTTAACGTCCATTAGATTTGCGTTATTTCACAGATGGGAATTGGCGGCGCTTTGCATTTTTGTGGCGGCCTTGCTGGATGCATTGGATGGGAAAGTTGCAAGACAATTCGGCCAATCGTCACAATTTGGAGCGCAGCTGGATTCGCTGTCGGATTTAGTTTGTTTTGGGGTCGCTCCACCCATTATTTTGTTCCTAAAGTCCGTGTATTTGCTAGGAAGCATTGGCTGGGGCGTGTGTATGTTCTTTACGGTTTGCTGCGCTTTGAGATTGGCAAGGTTTAATGTGGATATGTTGCAGGATGAAGAAAAACCCGCATGGGAAAAGAAGTATTTTAAAGGAATTCCGGCGCCGGCTGGAGCGATCCTGGCAATAACTCCGATAATTTTGTTTTTTCAAACGTATAGTTACGCTTTTTTGAGTCCATGGTTTATTTCCGGATGTTTACTTGTGTCTGGGGGGCTGATGATCAGCACCATCAGGACTTTCTCATCTAAAATACTGGAGATAAACAAAGGGTCCGCCGTAATTACGCTGTTAGCCATAAGCGTTTTCGTAATTTGCCTAATAACGGAAATATGGTTAACCCTAACAATTCTAGTAATGCTTTATCTGTTTTTGATACCCTACGGCGTTTATAAATATGCTAAGACTAAAAAGGAAGAAGACCGTATCGACATAGCTGCAGATGTGCCATTGGCGGAATGAAAAAGTATCTCTTCGTATTATTTTTAGGCGCGTTATGCGCCTTTCTTTTTCAGAAGAGACAGAAAGACTTTAGCGAGTCTGCACTCTATAAAACATTGTCCCAAGAGGATTTCGGTCCGCTAAACGATGATAGGCGGCTGTTTATTATAGCCGGTATGGACTATATCCCGCAGGAATTAATCGAAATATTCGAAAGCATAAGCGGCATTGAAGTCGTCATGGATATCTTCGACTCCAACGATATCTTGGAGGCAAAATTGTTGGCCGGAGAGGTAAAATACGACATCGTATTTCCAACGGCGTGGCCGCATTTTTCTCGTCAATTAAAAGCAGAAATTTATCAAAAATTGGATAAAAATCGAATAGATATGTCGTGCTTTGATGAGGATATTCTAAAGAGGCTGGCAGAATATGATATCGACAATAGCTACGCCATTCCATTTCAATTTGGTATATCTGGCATAGGAATGAATGAAAAACTGGTGGAACAATTGGCCAGAAACGCGCCAAAGGACTCCCTCTCCATAATATTTGATCCAGCAAACGCGAAGAAGCTGAGTAAGCATAGAATTTCGGTGTACGAGTCTCCGGACGAGCTATTCCCAGCGACGCTGGCTTATTTGGGATTGAATCCTGAAAGCGAAAAAGAGGAAGATATAATTAAAGCGGCTGAACATTTGAAAAAGATAAGACCATATATAGCAAAATTTTCATCGTTTGGGTTTGAAGACCTGGCTTGCGGGAATGCGTGCGCGGTATTAGGCACATCTGGAGATATTCTGAAAGTCAGAAGGGACAACTCCAATCCAAACATAAAATTCTTTTTCCCTCGGGAAGGAGCTCCTTTATGGGTGGATGTAGCGGCGATACCGATAGGGGCCTCGCATATCAATAATATATATGCATTTTTCAAGTTTTTATTTCATCCGATGGTGATAGCGGAAGTCACAAATGTCACATCGAGAGCCAATGCGGTAACAAAGGCGACACAATACGTAAATGAAAATTTGAAAAACGATCCGAACGTGTATCCTGACAGAAATATTCGAAAAAAATGCTATATAGAAAAACCGCTGTCATCTAATTTAGAGACGTTAAAAACGAGGTTGTTGAGCAAAATTAAAGCGATGGATAATTGAACGATGCCAATGTTTTTTCTCATATTGTTTGTGGTTGCCTGCTCCAGATATGAAACGCCGGAACTGCCAAATTTGGATAAAGAGTCGTTTTCTACGGAAGAAATTCTGCGAAAGCAACGAGAAATCAAAGAACTGATCCGTGCAAATGCCGATGAGGTTTAAAAGACGTTCTATGTGATCAGCATTTTTTCAAGAGTAAATAGAACGCGCCCTGTCCGCCGTGCCGAGTTTTCGCTTGAGAGCAGGATACGACATAATTGCCGAACGATTCCGTGACCCATCTTGGGAAAGCAGAGCGAATAACTGATTTTTTCATGGCGTTACCGCCGGTTATTACAATTACTCTTTTTACATTCTCAGATTGGCATCGTATAAAAAAGTTTAACAGGCTTTCGAAGGCCTCGTTTTGCGTCAATCCATGCAGGTCAATTATCCTTTCGTGGGTAAATTTTCTGGAAAACTTTCTGCTCATAGGCTGCGGTTGACTTCCCTTTAAGCAAATATTTAGATCTGAACTTTGAAATTTTTCCGTAGTTTTATATTTTACTTTTCGCTCCTCTATGATAGTATTTCTCGCATTGAGCGGTTCGATAGAATTTATATAATCTTTCATCGTTTGTTTAGGCAGAATGATATTTCCCACAAGAAGTTGCATCTATAATATCGCTAGATTCCATAAATTGATAATTTTCTTTTTGTTATTGTTGTTAGTTTCCTGTTCCAGTCCTGAACGTCGACGAGGATATTGGCATGCGGGAAGTGAGAGACCATACACAGTGAGGGGCGTTACATATTATCCACAAACGCATTACCGGTATGTGGCGGTTGGAGAAGCCAGCTGGTACGGATACGATTGTCATGGAAAGCCGACGGCGACCGGCCGAATATTTGATAAAAATAAACTGACTGCGGCGCATAGAACTCTTCCTCTACCATGCTTGGTTCTCGTGGAAAATTTAGCAAACGGTAAGAAAATTAAATTGTTGGTTAATGATAGAGGACCTTTTGCAAAAACTAACAGCAGAATAATTGACGTTAGTCAAAGAGCGGCAGATCTTCTGGGATTTCGGAAAAAGGGCTCCACAAGGGTCAAATTGATCTGCCTGCCATTGGAGAGCCAGCTGGCAGCCATTAAATATGGCAGAAAGCCGTATTCATCTAAATAAAGGCGCTGAATCGATTAGATTGGAGATTTTTTGATGCTTTCTATGTTTATTGGACAGTTCATTCGCCGTTTTTAGTATTGACACTCCTGAGCCTTTTCCTTAGCATACCGCTGTATTTACGGGGGTGTAGCTCAGTTGGTTAGAGCGTCGGCTTGTCACGCCGAAGGTCGCGGGTTCGAGTCCCGTCACTCCCGCCATTGAAATTTCAGGGGATAGATGGAATTGAATGAAACTCATAAAAATAGAAATTTGGACTTTTAGCCCGCTCCTGCCCCGCGTTTTTGAAATACAAAACAGTTTTAGACTGATTTTCGTCCCTACTCAAAAATGATATAATATGTAATAATAATCCAAGGGAAAGCATAATTTTGAATATAGAAGAGAAAGAAAAAAGAAAAGAACTTTTTCAAGAACTTGATAGAATTTTCAAATGTTTTTAAAAAATACCCGATCTTATATATTTTGTGGAGGTATTCGAGGAGAAGCTTTCGAAAGATAGGATATGTAGTAATGCCTTAAGGAGGTTAACTTTTCTAATAATTATATTATTTGGTTGG
>JAITDT010000040.1 GCA_031282425.1 Holosporaceae bacterium
TTGCCATAGCCCATAACCAAGCAAGCGACATCGTCTGCACTCGAGACCTTTCTTTCTTCCGTCTCATACGCCGCCGCACCAACCACTGATAAACAAAATAACAATAAAAACTTCTTCATCATTTCACTCCTATGGTATTGGCACTACAGGCAATCCAGCGACACCGCGAGCATTCTCGGCAGCAAAATCACGATCAATACCACCAGTCATATCATTAATAACAGAAGCGTCGGCGTCTTCGAACGGAATGCGCTTCGTCAGAGTTTCAATCCTGTGGTTTACCGGCTCGCGTTTAAACTCCAGCAGCGATCTAAGCTTTTTCAGGGACTCCGTCCTAACGCCGGTATTTTCGAATGGAATGCGTTCCGTCAGATTTTTAATCCCGCGTGACGACTCAACAGAGTCATACAAACAAAAACAGCCGCAGGCGTAAATAAGCTTTAGCACCTACCACCTCACTGCAACAGTTTGTTGACCTGATTCTCCAACGCTGAGACATTGTCATATAATTCCGTAACCCTATCGAGCGCTGCAATTCTGTCGCCGATGCTTTCCTGATCGGACGCGACTTTCCTTAGCAACGTTGCGATTTCGCTCTCCTACGACAATTTAACGAATCCATCGCTAATTTCTACAACGCCAAAAAACAGGAGAAAAACTGTAAAATGATTGCGATCATAGTACGAAAAATGCTCGCTCAACTTAATACAATCCCGAAAACTGATGAAATGGCTTTTTGAAACTTCCTAAAAAATATACTTGTAACCAATAGGTTAACAGGATAGATGCATTACAAGAATTTTTGGTGTCCCCAACGAGATTCGAACTCGTGTTGTCGCCGTGAGAGGGCGATGTCCTAGACCTCTAGACGATGGGGACAATGACGTGAAGATGCTACCGTATAGTATCTGCAGAATCAATAGAAACTTCGGCAAAAATTTTTGCACTATAAAAATATTGCTCCTACCGCCGATTCTATAAATCACACTCATTTCACAAAAAAAAAATTACAAAAACGACTATGGACAACAGATGAAATTTAATTTATACGAATATGGAGGATGCCTAGGTAGCTCAGTTGGTAGAGCAGAGGACTGAAAATCCTCGTGTGGCTGGTTCGATTCCGGCCCTAGGCACCATCTACTGTTTTGTTTTTTAGCGAAGAAAGATTTCCTTCCGGTAGATGTTGGTTGTTTTGGAAGATCATCAAAAATTAAAGAGAAAACATGAGATTAAAAGATATAAAGGTAAAAACGCCTTCTGAATTACTAAGTTTTGCTGAAAATATGGAATTGGAAAACGCAGCGGCGTTAAAGCGTCAGGATCTAATGTTCGCCATTCTTAAAAAGCTTGCAGAAAATGAGGTCGAGATCATAGGAGAAGGCGTGCTCGAAGTACTCCAAGATGGATTTGGATTTTTACGCTCTCCGGAGGCAAATTACATGGCCGGGTCGGACGATATCTACGTATCTCCGTCGCAGATCCGAAAATATAGTCTAAAAACTGGGGATACTTTGGAGGGATTGATCCGTTCCCCCAAAGAAGGAGAACGATATTTTGCAATTTCACGAGTGAACTTCGTGAACAACGACACTTTAGATGTAGTCAAGCATCGCATTAACTTCGACGATCTAACTCCACTATACCCAAATTCAAAACTGGAGCTGGAATTTATAGATAATCCTCTAGAAAAGGATCTTACCACCCGCATCATAGAAGTAATTTGTCCTCTGGGACGAGGCCAGCGAGCGCTGATAGTCGCGCCGCCAAGAACTGGAAAGACGGTCATGTTGCAGAATATTGCGCGCGCCATAACAACCAATTCGCCAGAGACTTATTTGATTGTCCTGTTGATTGATGAGCGTCCTGAGGAAGTTACGGACATGCGAAGATCCGTCAGAGGGGAAGTAATTAGTTCGACATTCGATGAAGTGCCTACCCGCCATGTGCAAGTGGCTGAGATGGTCATCGAAAAGGCCAAAAGACTTGTGGAGCACAAAAAGGACGTTGTTATTCTACTGGACTCCATCACCCGGCTAGCCAGAGCGTATAATACAGTTTGCCCATCGTCGGGAAAAGTTCTGACCGGTGGAGTTGACGCGAACGCGCTGCAGCGACCAAAACGAATTTTCGGAGCGGCTCGTAATATCGAGGAGGGCGGTTCCCTAACCATCATAGGAACGGCTCTGGTGGAAACTGGCTCCCGAATGGACGATGTTATATTTGAAGAATTTAAAGGAACCGGCAATGCAGAAATTGTTCTGGATAGAAAATTATCTGATAAAAGAACTTTTCCAGCGATCGATATAACAAAATCAGGCACGCGCAAGGAGGAATTGCTGGTGGATCGAGCGGCTTTATCCAAAATGTGGGTCCTGAGAAGGGTTTTAATGCCGATGGGAACAGCCGACGGTATGGAATTTTTAATTGATAAATTAAAAGCGTCGAAAAATAATATGGACTTTTTCAACAATATGAACCAATGATATGAAGGAAACTCCGCTGATTAGCAATGATTTACTAAAAATATTGGTATGTCCCAAAAGTGGCGGGCAGTTAAAGTTGGAATCTGATAGACTGGTATGCGAGGAATCCGGGACTTCCTATGTTATTCGTGATGGAATACCGCTAATGCTGGATGACTTTTCATAATATCATTGGAAAAAACGCAGTTTCTGAGAAAATGGACAAATATTTAGATAAAAAAAAACGTCATGCAGAATTGTCTGGCTTATTGAATACATATTCCAGACAATATTACATGTTTGAGGATCCAGCTGTAAGCGATGCGGAATACGATTCATTCTATCGCGAACTTTTGGAAATAGAAGAAGAATATCCGGAATTACGCACATCTCGAAGCCCATCTCAAAGGGTGGGTGCTTCTGCGGTAAAAGGATTTCGAAAAACGTCGCACACAACGCCTATGTTGTCGCTGGAAAATGCCTATGGCGAAGAGGACATATCAGACTTCGTCACGCGAGTGAAAAAATTATCCAACATCGAAGATTTTGAGCTGGTTCTGGAACCAAAATTGGACGGATTGTCAGTATCGCTCGGCTACAGAAATGGTGCGTTGATTTCTGCAGCAACGCGGGGCGACGGTAGCGTTGGGGAGGATGTAACAGCCAATATCGTAAGTTTAAACTGCATTCCTCCAAAAATCGACGACTGTCCGGAGGAGATGGAAATCCGCGGCGAAATTGTGATGCTGAAATCGCATTTTCAAGAGTTGAACAAACAACGCACCGAAGGTGGCGAGAAATTATTTGCGAATCCACGCAACGCCGCTGCCGGATCTCTACGACAACTGGATTCAAGAATTACCGCGTCCAGAAAACTTACTTTTTTCGCTTACTCTATTATTTCCGAAAAAAGTAACTTTGTTACGCAAATGGATGTGCTAAATACCTTGAAAAAATATGGATTTACCGTATCAGACGAGATAATGCTCTGTGGGAATCAGTCGGATGCGTTTGAATTTTACAAGAAAATTGAAAAGCGAAGGGCGGAATTGGAGTACGATATAGACGGAATAGTCTATAAAGTAAACGATTTGTCTTTACAAAAAAAGTTGGGCGCCACTTCAAAATATCCCCGCCATTCCATCGCCTATAAATTTTCTGCCGAAAAAGCACAGACCGTCGTCCTAAACATCATTACGCAGGTCGGGAGAACGGGAAACATAACGCCTGTAGCGGAGCTAAAACCTATTACGATCGGCGGCGTAGTAGTTTCACGGGCAACTCTCCACAACAAAGACGAAGTTGGCAAACGAGATATCCGCATCGGAGATCGCGTTATGATACAACGCGCCGGTGATGTAATTCCGCAGATCCTCTATCCAATTCTGGAAGAGAGGCCTGCGGATGCCGCGCCGTTTGTATTTCCTACGATCTGTCCATGCTGCGGTTCTCCTCTTGCGCAGAAGGAAACTGAAGTCGCCGTTAAATGCGTAAATTTTAATTGCGAAGCGCAATTGGTAGAGAGATTAATACACTTTGTTTCAAAGTTAGCTTTCAATATTGATGGGCTAGGGGAGCAAAACATCAAATTTTTATTCAAAAACGGAATCATAAAAAGCCCGGTCGATATCTTTCGCATGAAAGCCAAAAATGCAGAAATCTGTCTGGAAAATTTTGATGGTTGGGGCAAACAATCCGTTGAAAATCTTTTTGAATCCATAAACGCAGCCAGAGTAATATCGTTGGACAGATTCGTTTATGCACTGGGAATCCCGCAAGTTGGTCGGACAGTATCTAAACTAATCGCGGCTTTTTTTCAAACCTACGATAATCTTTTTAAATGCGTTGAAAATAAGGAATGCAAAAAACTGTGCGAAATTCAAGGAATAGGTAGTTCCATCGCCAATGACTTCGATAATTTTTTTTCCAATGAAAATAACTTAAAGACTATTGAAGAGCTTTGTGGAGATGGAATTTTTCCAGGAGCTATAAAAGTAACCGCCATGGAATTACCTAAAAATGATGTTTTTGGGAGACAGTCCATCGTTTTTACCGGAAGTTTTGAAAAATTTTCGCGAGAAATGGCTCAAGAGTTGGTAGAAAAATTTGGAGGACGAGTAACCTCTTCTGTTTCTGCGAAAACATCTCTAATTGTAGCCGGAACAAATGCAGGGCAAAAGTTAGATCAGGGCAAAAAGCTGGGCATAAAGATAATCTCTGAAGATGATTTTCTCAAAATCGTAGATAAAAAATAAAAAATTTTTCGTTGTTAACTTTTCGTAAAAAAATTCCAGTACAGAATCGGCCGTAGTTAACGGATTTGATGTAATGAATTTTTTTAGTAATGCTGTAAGATTAATAGGCAGGAAAAAAGTAGCGGAAAAAGCGAAAGAAAATTCGCCCCTTCTAGAAGAAAATTTGGAGTTGGATTTTTCTTTGCGCAATTACGCTAAGGAATCTTTCTCTGTACTCATAGTAAAACCATTATCACGCCGGATTTGGAAAATTATGAGGACGATCTCATTGTTAATTATGGGCACATTTGCTGGCCTATTGGTGGCGTTGCTGTGTTTTATGTTATTCTTACAATTCAGTTCCTTCGAAAATACATTTGTGTCCTCACAGTTACAGGGTAGCTTGGAAAAGCTTCTTCCAGAGTCGGAATTATCTATGAAATCCGCTATTTTACAATGGAATGTTAACGAAGGCGCTATCGAAATTGCAGTAGCGAAGGTACGATGGGATGATCTAACAATACCGATGATCTCCATTCTCCCAGACTATGTAGAGTCGCTTAGGCAGCGTAGATTGGTGGCAAAAACAATTTCTCTCATAAATCCCAAGATTGGTCTTGGCATATCCGATGATTTTAAAAAAGTTTCCATAAATCCAAATTTTGAAAAAGGAGAAAACGACAAAGCACTTCTGGCACCTATAACCATCCTTGATAACATGAAAAAATTATTGAATAAAGGAACTGTGGTTAGAATCGTAAACGCTGACGTTTCCGCCTTCGAAAACGGCGTAGACTGGAGATTTAAAAACGTATATTGCGAACACAAAATCGGAGAAAAATTTCCTGAAACAATAGGTTGTACGGTATTAATACCGGAGCAGAAACATATTTCCAACATTAGCCTAACAAGACTAGGTAGTGAAAACAGATTTACATATGACGTTAAAATTGAATCTATAAATCCGTTTGCTATAGGATCGATTTTTGCAAAAAGAAACATTCCGCTGGATAACAGGATACTTGCGATCATTGATGGACATAATATTCCGGTTTCCGGCACGCTAAAATTGGATTTTGAAGGAACGGAATTTACGGGAGGGCAGTTTGATTTGATCGGATCGTCTGGATCCATAAAGCTACCTATGAGAGATATGTTTTCCATAAATTTAGGAAAACGAATTGATAACGGTAGCATTTCCGGCAGTTTTTCCAAGAACAATGCTAAAATCGATTCCATTAATATTTCTTATGGAAATTCAGGATTCCAATTGACTGGAATAAATATTCCTCTGCGCGAGTTTGAACTTTTAGATACATTGGATGTTTGCGGTACACTCAGTTTGACCAATATGAATATGCAGGAAATAGAAACGATCCTTCCTGGAAATATTTCAAAATCTGCCATTGCCGTATTTGAGAATTATCTACCGGAATTTAGGTTGGAATTTTTCAAAACCGATCTTCACGGAACAGTGACATTCGATAATATTACAACTGGCTCTGGGTTGACCATTGGTCATGGAATCTTCAAAATAAAAAACGCCAAAATTCCATTGGACAATCAAATTGTAACAGACATAGATGCAACGGGAGTTATTTCCGATGAAGGTTTTGATATAAAACTAACGAATGCAATTTTTAAAAAGACCAAAATAAATAATGGCTCTTTCTTTATTTCTCACAAGGATAACTCCTGGACTGGAAAAATAAACGCCACCATTTCCGCAAACGATGCGTATTCCTATGCCGGAGATATTTCTTCAAGGCTAGCGTCGTTACCTTTTGAAAAAATGCATATAGACGAAGATATAAACTTTAACATGAAATTGACGCGCGTAGAAGGAGACAATCGATTGAGGAATGGTCTTCCTTTCAGAATTATTGAGGGAGAGTGCACGCTTAAATCTGCCGACAATGAAAAAGAGCTAACTCTTTCCTGGAGCAGCGAAAAATTATCATTAAGCGGAAATGTAACCACTGATCGCAATAAAGTTAACCTAAAGATGGATGAGAATCGTAGCGATAGCTCGGGAAATATGGACCTTATCTGTCGCTCAAGTTCGGATTTTCTGGCCGCACTAATTCCAAGTGTTAATAAAATTTGCGCAGGAAATTATATATTGAAAATCAACTCCCATTGGAAGGGCAAATCCGTAGAGCATGACGTAGATTTGGACCTAAATGATGCGACAATTGCCATTCCCATGTTTGGAGATGTAAAATTAAAAAAAGAAGAAGGATGCGTTCTTGCTCATATTCTGGATAATGGCGAAAACCTGGAATTTTCAGAAATATCGTTGGATACAAAAAACAATAAAATCAATGGGAAAATGTCATTTGATAAAAAAGGAAATTTACAGAAGTGCTCTCTAGAAAAGTTCGTGGTAAACGATAATTCTGCCAAAATAAACATTATGCGCGATCAGGATGTTCTTCTTTGTTCCGCCATCGGAGATAGGTTAGACGTGGGTAAAATTTTCCGCAGCTTCGATAAAATCGATAAGGACACAGCCATATCTGCCTACGTAAACCTAAAAGAAATGATTATTTCCGGTACCCATAAGATTAAAAATGCCAAAGGAAATCTAAATATAAAAAACGGAAAAATCACAGGAGGAACTTGCTACGGCGTAATTGGCGACGGTACCACATTAGCGCTGGTTGCTAAAAACATGGAAAAAACAGACGATACAGTACTGTCTCTATCAGCGTCAAATGCCGGAGAATTCTTTAAATATCTTAAAATTGCTGATACCATCGTTGGTGGAAATATAAATTGCGTAACAAAGTCATCTAAAAATGCGCCTCAACCATTGACGGTAGCGTTTGAAATAAACGACTTCATCGTCAAGGATAATCGTCAATTGCAGAAACTAGTTCTTCTTTCATCAACAAATTGCCAGTCAGATAGCGGCAATATCTCGGTGGGATTTAATTGCTGCCGGGGAGATCTTTTTATTAGCAATAATCAAATAACTATCAAAAACGGCAGAGCCATTGGTCCAGCCATGGGAATATCATTCGAGGGATTATATGATCGAATGGGCGATAGTGTGAAAATTCACGGAATTGTAGCGCCCATGCAGGCATATCTTACCAATCAGAATGCAGCCGAAACTTTAGTTTTCCCTTTTTCGCTTATGGGCTCCATCGGAGAGACAATAGTTTCGACAAAACCGCCAAAATATATCTCCAACGATACTATACGTGAAAAATTATGCGATATGATTCCAACTACTCAGTTCACTGGGGCAAGTATGAATACCGCTATTGCCCCGCTGAGCGGCGCGCACGATCCATTTGCACAGGAAGCTTTTGATCTGAAGGGGAAAACATCTAAGCGTAGCGTTGATAATAAATTTGGCATCAAAATCACTCGGGGAATGAAGTAAATCTAGCCAACGCATGCAGACCTGGTTATATTTGTTTGTGAAATAGCTCTGGATAAGTTCTTATGGGATTTAATTGCGGAATTGTCGGACTTCCGAACGTTGGAAAATCAACTTTATTCAATGCATTAACTCAGACGGCAGCTGCTGAGGCCATGAACTATCCGTTTTGTACCATCGAACCAAACGTCGGAAGAGTTGGAGTTCCGGATCCAAGGTTATTTAAGCTTGCTGAAATCGCCAAAAGCGTGAAAATTATTCCAACGCAGATAGAAATAGTTGACGTTGCCGGACTTGTGAAAGGAGCTAGCACTGGCGAAGGATTGGGAAACCAATTTTTGGGACACATAAGAAGTACAGACGCAATTTTGCACATAGTAAGATGTTTCGAAAACAATGATATTACCCATGTGAATGGAAACGTCGATCCAATTCGAGACATAGAGGTTGTGGAAACAGAATTAATATTGGCAGATTTGGAAAGTCTAAAAAAAAGAGAATCTACTATCTCAAAAAAAACCGAACTATTACAGGAAAGGAAGATTCTGCGTAGACTTATGGACTGGTTGGAGCAAGGAAATTTGCTGCGTCTACTGGATTTATCGGAAGATGAAACTGCCTTTGTTAATTCCATGAATTTAATTACACGAAAACCTGTATTATACGTTTGCAATGTTGGGGAACATGAGATTATTTCTGGAAATTCTCTAACCGAGGCAGTCGAAAATTTTGCTAGCGGAAGAAATTCCGCTGTCGTTACGGTTTCAGCTGCTATCGAAGCGGAAATAGCCCTAATTCATGATGAAAACGAAAAATTAGAATATATTCAATCACTTGGATTAACTGCATCCGGGCTGGCTAGAATTATATGCGGCGGTTATGCTCTTTTGGACTTAATAACATTTTTTACCGTTGGTCCGCTCGAGGCGCATGCTTGGACTGCTGTAAAGGGTACTCTAGCGCCAGTCGCTGCCGGCGTAATTCATTCGGATTTTCAGCGCGGATTTATCTGTGCCGAAACAATCAGCTATGATGACTATATAGCGTATAATGGTGAATCTGGAGCGAAAACAGCTGGAAAAATCCGCTTGGAAGGAAAAGAATATCTTGTAAAAGATGGAGACATATTTCACTTTAGATTTAATATATGATGAACGGCTGTTTTTTCCAGACAAGATTGCGTATTATATTAGTACTGCTATTAATGCTTCCCGTAGAAAGTTTATTCGGAATTTCCCAAAAACACAAAGAAAATGATAAATCTTTTGCCGAAAGTCTCGAAAGCATGTCTATCCCGGATGAATTTAAGTTAAAAGAAGTGATCTTGGGTAATAAAAATGCTCCCAATACCGTGATAATGTATTTTTCTTCCACCTGTCAAAGTTGCCGCGAATTTCACGAAAAAGAACTTCCGACATTTATAAAAAAGTACGTTGATACAGGCGTAACTAAAGTATACCTAAGACCATATTTGGATGATCTAGGTTCGCTGGAATCCTCCATATTGGTAATATGTTTTGGTGGAAATTCCGGTGAAAAAATTCTTACTCTCTACAAAAAAATTTTTGAAAGGCAAAAATCATGGTTAGGATCCCAAGATCCAGCAAAGTTTTTAAGAAAAATGTTCATTGATTTTGGGTACAACAAAACAGAAATTGAAAAATGCATCGGCAACACAAGGATTTCTGCAGGATTAATGAAAGAGCAACAGCGTTCCATGTTGAAATTTAAAGTAGCCATGGTTCCTACGTTCATTGTTAATGGGAAAATTCATCGAGGAATGCTTACGTGTCAAAAAATTGCCGCAATGTTTGCGAAGTAAAAAATATCCTAAATCACCTACAGCCTAAGTAATTAACTCGAGCTAGTCTTGAATCTGTACTTTTTAGATTTTGCTGCTATTCATTTCCAGCGAAGATGATAAACTTCCTGCTGACCAAAGCTTTTGGCCAGTGAGATTACGCCTACATATTCGGTGGAGTATCTTTCGTAATATTTTAATTCTTTTTGGGCATATTCGTTACGCTCGTCATTGGTTTCGCCATAGAGCAGCGCTACGAATTGCTGGGTAGCATAGACTTGGCCGACGGCTGTGACCGGCTCTAGGCGCGCGGCTCTATTGATATGACCGCCGTAGAAATTTATCTTTTTTATAAATGGATCCTGGGCGAGAAATACTGGCCCCGAATGTAACGAGATACGCGCCTTGATGGGAAATGGAAATTCCGGATATTTTTTCCCCAAGTTTTCGATGATGTCGCAGTATCGAAGGCCAAAATCCGCAATTCGCATGGCGCTGTCGGCAACGGCAAAAACGGCGTCCCCCCAGGTATTGAGAGATTCTAGCGAAACGCCAATTTTTTCTATGGCATTGTTGAGTTTTTCAAGGAAATCCAGAAACGATGGGATATGCTCATCCTGCAATTTGCTATAGCCAGACAAATCCGAGAACATCATGGATTTTATTACACGATCGGGAGATTTGGATATAAAAGGATCGAAAGTTAACGAAAATTTTTGCGGCTTTATTAGCGATGGATCTATTTTTTCAACATTATTGTTACTTTCGCCAAATTCATCCAGATCTATCAGATGCAAAGTGCTGATATTTGTCCATCGATCTATGAAATCAGCCGGACCTCCGGGAATGGGATCTGTTCTGGAGTGCCAAACCGCCATCAAGTGAGGATCGGAGGTAAGGAATTTTCCGCGCATAACGGCGCTGCCGTGCATTACATGATTGGAGAATCTGTATAGCATGTCGTGGCCAAGATATTTATCCTCGCAGGCGAAGCTGACAGAGTGAGCGTTTTCTAAAATTTGTTCAAATCTTTTTTCCCAGCGAGGACCAGCGTGCCTTACGTTGGTTTCGATAAAGTCTGAGATAGCAAATGGAAGAATAATATTGATCTCTCCCCCCATATTCTGCAACGCTTCCATGAATATGATATCCGCTCCGCAAGACGCTGAACTGTATCCAATTTTGGCGTTTATAGCATGTAATTTTTCCGCGATAACACGTTTTACGTCAGCTTCGATTTGCGGCGAAAATAGCGAAACCTGAAAACTCGGATGGTCTATCGCATGACCGGTAAATACAACGATGGTGGGCGGAACTAGGATTTCGAGCGTTTGATGGGGAACCTTAAAACCCGCCTCTCGTAAAAAATATAGCTGCTGTCGAGTGGTTACAATTGAAATATAATCTACCTTATCGCTCTGCTTCATAGCTTCTTCGTAGAGTTTGCAAGCATCGTCCTCTCGACCAATCAATAGCTGCGCCTCCGCCAAATTCACCAACTCGTCGAAGGAAGCTTCCAGCCCAAATGGCGGCAGTAATTTTAAAACTTCCTCCGCCAATAGTTTTGCTTGCACATCGTTGCCAGTTAACCAGGATAACCAAGCGGCATGCATACCGATGCGCGTTTTTTTATCCTTTTTAAAAGAAGCGAGATATAATTCTCGTGATATCTCGAGATCACGACAATGATGTGAATATTTCCATGATTCTTTGAAAATATGCCCAATATTTGCGATTATATCTGGACGACCTTCGGTTAAAAATTTGCTGCTCAAGAGGTCGCTTATGGTGATCATTACGGCTTCCGTCGCTTCGTCTTTTTGGGGAGTGATTCCTAAAATAGGGTATATGAGTTTTCGAGATTCATCTACTGCGCCGGTTTTTAGCAGAACTAAGGCGTAGGCTTGAGCAAGATCTATATCATCCGGATGTTTTGAAAATGCTTTCTTGGCAATTGTATGCGCCTTAAACATATGGCCGGTTGCAATTAAAGCGGTAATTTCTTGCTCAATTTTTTTGCAGGAAGAATATATAATTTCTTCATCATCATCTTCCAGCGCATCGTCGTCGATTAAAGCTTCTACCGTCGGCGCGGCTACAGTTTTCTGCGTTTCAGTTTTTGATGTTTGGGAGTCATTAGTTTCAATTGAAAAAGATGAATTTTTAGCGTTTTTTTCATTCTCTGCATCTTCACTCACAATCACCTCCACTTCAGCTCGATTTTGAGCAGGATAATGAGAAAAGGTTAAGGTTCGGTAAATAGATCGGAATTTTAGAGTATCTTTAACTTTATGGGTATAAAATGCTCTTCAACGAACGGAAAAAATATGGAAAATACAAATGATGTAAAATTCATCCAAAAACCAGCGAAAATTTTGATTATTGACGATCATGAAAACACCAGATCTCTTCTAAAGCGAAGGCTTTCCATATATGGACACGAGGTTCTTACGGCGGCAAATTCTAAGCTGGCGCTACAGATTTTATCCGCCAACACCATCGACGTCATATTTTTAAATATGTTTATCGATGGAGTTAGTAGTTATGATTTTTTGATAAGTCTGAAAGAAAATAATCTTTATAGGGTTATTCCGGTGATCATGATTTCCAGCGATAGCGATAGCGAACTGGTAGTGAAATGTATAGAGGCCGGCGCGGAAGATTATCTGATAAAACCTCTAAATCAAACGCTTTTGAAAGCAAGATTATCTAACTGCATCTCTAAAAAAGAAGCCCATGACAAGGAAATTGCCTATCTTGCAAAAATAGAACAAGGTCAGAAACAAATAGTTGCTCAAGAAAAAATGGCGTCGTTGGGCGTGCTGGTCAGCTCAATTTCTCAGGAATTAAAAAATCCTCTTAACTTTGTGATTAATTTTGCGGCGGTGAGCGCTGAAACCTGCAACGATGTATTGGAAAAAATAAAAAATACTCCAAACGACCTACCAAAGGAGCTTTTTACCTTTCTTCTAGAGAAGCTAGAGAAATTTCAAACAAATGTGGTGAAAATATCAGAATATGGGCAAAATGCCGATAAAATTATAAGGTTTATGCTGGATCAATCGAGCACTTCCGGTGGGAAAAAGCATCCGGGTAACATCAATAAAATCATCTCTCAGACCATAACAATGCTGTTTGCAGCCTACAAGGGAAATGGCATTACCACATTACCCAAGATAGATACCGAATTCGATAATACATTGCCTCATGTTCTTATATCGACGCAATCTTTTAGTAAAGCAATATACAACATACTGGACAACGCTTTTTATTCGGTTATTAACAAATTTGAAGACATATCTTTAGCGAAAATCATGGTGAAAACAAAAAACCAACCGTCCAGCGTGGAAATTACCATCTATGATAACGGAGTTGGTATAAAATCCGATATCGTCGATAAGATTTTTGTTCCATTTTTTACTACCAAACCGGAGGGAACAGGACCTGGACTGGGATTATCAACAGCGCTGGAGGTTATTCAGGATCATTCTGGAACAATTACCGTAGATTCAGAAGAAAATAATTTTGCTAAATTTAATATTGAAATAAGCAAATAATTAAGACCAATGAACTAGGCGGCGTTTCTATAATTGCGATTGCACTCTGAAGGCTCTTAATGTTCCTAGCAATATTAGCCCTAATCCGCTAATTATGCATATATCCGGAATTTTATCGTATAGAAAAAAATCGAACATTATGTTTGGTATTAACATGACGTATCCAGCGGAGGCCAATCCCGAGCTAGTGGATAACTTAAATGCGTGAATTATAAAATACTGGGCGAATGCCCCCAACAATCCCCCGCAAAATAGGATCATTGCATGATTTGCGGGAATGGCCTTCAGCGTTGTGGCTCCAATAAAAAAAGATATGGCTACTAAAAGCAGATGATGATAAAAAATTATAGTTAGCTCGCTTTCGGTGAAAGCCAATCTTTTAACGAGTACTTGATTCAGCGCAGATATAATAGCTCCCGTAACGGCAAATAAAATCCCCAATTGAGATATTTCTCCGTTCGGTCTTAGCGCCAGGCATATCCCCGAAAATCCCAAGAGAATCGCGACCGCGTTTTGGATATGAAATTTTTCCTTCAAAATCCATATGCTCAGTGGAATTACAAAAATACCGGTTGTTAGGCCAATGACAAATACATCTACCATAGGCGAATAATTATAGGCGCACATGAATGAGTAAGTACCGCAGGTCGCCAAGACAGCTCGTAAAATATTTTCTTTGATTCGGTTCGTTTTTAGAGGATTAACCCTGCGGTAAACGGCCATCAATAAAAACAATATAAATCGGAAGATTGTGCGAAAAAATGTAACCTGATGTACTCCATAGAGCGGCATAAAGTATTTCATTATAGCGTCGGAAAACGAGTAGAGACAAACACCGGCAACGAAAAAAAGATATCCTCGCTTTTTGTTATCCATAAATACTTTCACATTTTTTCAAGTGTACCACATACGCATTCGATATCGGCATGTCTTCTAAGCTCAATAAATTTATGAGCCAATGTAAACGACTCTCCGGTATGATTTGTTGAAAAGCTTTCTAGCGGTATCGTTCAAAACTGCCTGAGTCACTTCTGCAAATAGTAGAGAATTGTACTCAATCCTTTTGTCGATCTCCGCCATATCTGCAAATCCAATTTTAGATTGCATTACCAATAGATTTTGCGTGCGTCTAAAATCTTTCAGGTTTAACTCTTTCTGATAGGCAGACATTTTATCTTCCATATATTCTTTATAGTTTTTGAGGTCGTTTTTATCGATATAAACTAAGAAGTAAAAAACATTAGAGAAATTTCTTCGCAAAAAATGATAATTAACGTCATAGGCTATGTTTTTCGCTCTCAGTCCTAGAAGGAAATCTCCGATTTTACTGTCAAACAGAGTCTCAATTATTATATGAGCAGCCGCTCTCTCCTTTTCGCTCAGATTATCAATGCGAACTCCGATGATTACGCCCACGACGTTGCCCATATTTTTTTTGAAAATGGTAGCGTCTTTTTCTTCGGACATTGGAGAAGATGATAGATCGTTTGCTTTATCTGAAGATTCCACCGAATGTCGTTCCGCCAGTTTCCCAAACAATGTCTCGGCATAGGTGGCAATTTCAGTGCAAGCAACATCTCCGGTGACGAAAAATTCTAATGTATTTTTTAAAAAGTGAGTTTTTATGAATTCTCGCACATCTTCCGCCGTAATGCCGGCAACGGCCTGAGCTGTACCTGTATTATTGCGTCCGTAATTATGATTTTGATACAGCATACTTAGAAGTTTATCCCAAAGCAGTTCCTGTGGACGAGCTGTTTCCAGCTCCAGAAGAGATGGATATTTCTCCTTTATAAACTCCAGATCGTTTGTGGAAAATTCCGGCCGAGAAAATATCGGGGATAAAAACTGCAGTGCGGCGTCGGTTTTATCCTTCAACACATAAAAAGATATGATAAAATCATCCTCAACGGTGAGAATAGATAGTTTTTCAACGCCAAGCTCTCTTAATTTATCAGTAGTCTCTTCTGGAGACAGTCCATTGATTTTTCTACATAAAAGATCCCCAACAATAACGGAGAGGCCATGTTTGGTAGAGCTATTATGTAATACACCGGCGTTTTTAAATCTGCATTTCATGTATAATACATTGTTGCTTTTCATTTGTATTTGATATGCCTTTACTCCGATATTGTTGGCGACTGGATTGATCGTAACGCATTGTTTTTCCCCTCTAAAGAACATGACCGCAAAACCACCAAGGATTGCCGCCAAAACAATTGCTATTGTTAATTTCTTAGACATTTCTATTTATCCGGTTTATAGCGAGTAATGATTTTCAAAATCAAATTTGATTTTAGGAATTTCTTACCTAACACATTGAATAATTTGGAATCTTTCAATGACATTTCTGTATTCAATCCATTTAAATTATCGCTCTTAATTTTGCGATATATCGCATTCAAATCCGCCAATAAAAATTGATTGGAAAATTCTTTCAATTGTTGAATTTTCAAAAAAATACTTGTCGGAATTTCTCGCTTACAAATGCGCTCAACGAATATATCATACATCTGTCGGATGGTCGCCAAGGACACGTCCGATTTCGGACACAAAACAATTTGTCGTATGCAATCTTCACTGCTGATTACATAAAAACTTTCATAGTCTGAGATTAATTGGTTTGCTTTTTCAAAGAAATTAAACAGTTCATAATGAAATATACGAAAAAATGCTTCGGCAAAAACTAAATCTTCCGAAGGGATTTTGTAAAAATATTGCACTGATCTACCAATGTGTTTGCTTTCAATATATATCTCTTTCTGAATCTGATTTGTACATACACTGGCAGTGTGAGATTGCCGAGACGGAAGATTGTTCACGGTTGATTGTAATGCCTGTCGCAAGTCTTTTTCGCCAATTGCTCCGCTCACAATCACAGATAAACGACACTTTTCATAGTGCTGTCTGAAATATTCCCTCATATCCTCAAGCGAAATAGATGATAGGATTCTTTCATTGAACGCAGCACTAATATTACAGCCTTTATAGCTAATATTAGCAAAAATTTCATTTGCAACAGCGTCTTCGAAGCAACTATGGGCAAGATTATTATTGATAATCATCTGCTTTTTCATAATTTCCAAATCATTCGGAGAAAAATCGTTTTTACAAATGATCTGTAAGAATTCTTTTATGTTTCGCAGATTTATTTTTGCAATAATTTCTGTGTGCGAACCATAGACATTCACCTGATAGGATACGCCGAGCTCAAGAAGTTTTATGTGCGTTTCACGGCTAATGAAATTTGCAGCAATTAACTCTGTAATCCCTTTTTGGGACAGTTGTTCGTCAAATGATCCCGTATGGAAAATTATGCCGACTATCGCCAGCGGCGTGCGAAAATCTTCATGCAAAGTTACGTCAACACTATTCTCTAGCGTATACTTCTTGTTTTCGCACATGGGATTTTTTCCCAATACCGAGACAAAAAACAATGGCAAAAGCAGTTTTAATTGGAATAATAACAGCGTTGATATTCGTGAAAAAAATTTCATTTCGTCATTCCGCCTATTACCACAAACGACATTTGCCCCTCATTTAAAATCTCCCTTGCCAGTGAATTAACTTCCACCAATGTTGGACGTTCAATGTTTTCGAGCTCTTCCGACAAAATTTCAGTACCAAATCCTTGCAACTTTTTGTGAATATAAAAATTGCAAATATCCATTGAAGTTCGTAGAGCTACAGCCATTCTTCCTTTTATGTTGTTTTTAGCAAATCGTAGCTCTCTTTCTGTTATGCCATTTTCTCGCAGATCTTTAATGATAGCTTTCAATAATTCAATAGCACGCTGCGCCTTTGAATTGTCCGTTTGTAACTCGCCAAAAATATAACTGGAATGTTTTAAATCTACTGGAAATACAGTTCCACTATAAATCAATCCCCTCTCGGTTCTAAGTTTTGAAAGAATTCTTCCTTTAAAAACATACCCTTCGCCTAAAATTTTATAAAGAAGCATAGCGGCATGTCGTTTTGATGACTTCGGCGGTTCTGTTTTTAGTGCAAAAAAGATCGAACTTTGGGGGCCGCCCGCATAATATCTTTTTATTTCAGAATTTAGCTGAGGCGTAACGTCCATTAGATTATCCGGCGACGGATTGCCTTCTTCAACTCCAGAAAAGATTTTGTCCACCAGTATCACAGCTTCTTCTTCTGAAAGATCTCCAACCATGCATAGTTCCACGTTACTGGTCACTAGGAATTTATCTTTAAAGCGCCGAAGGTCTTCTATTGATAATCTAAAGAAATCTTCCTCCGAACCATATCTTCCACGTTCATATGGATATAGCTTGAAAATTATCGATGGCATAATCGAGAAAAAGACAATTTCGAGCGGAGAAGCAGCATAATTTTGCAATGAAGATCCAATACCATTTTGTATCATTTTTGTCTTATCTTCCTCGAAGTTGGGAGATGTAATTGCCATATTAAACAGATCAATGGCTTCGGACAAAACCAACTTCGACGCTGTGCAAGAAAAACAAACATTATCCTCATTTGCCGCAGACGATATTTCAATGACTAAATTACAACATTTTTCATCAAATTGTGTTTTGGAATATTTTCCCGATCCGCAAAGAACTGTGCTAGAAAACAACACCGGCACCCCAGCCTTGCTTCGTTCTTGGTGAGCGGAGCCGGCATTTTTAAAAACGATGTTTATACACACCAATGTGGCGCTACTATCTCTCGCCAGCCAGAATTTAATTCCGCGAGGACTGATTAGCTCTTTCACTGATCGCGCTTTTTCACTGCCGCTAACGCTTAGGAAAATACCTGCGACCAATAGAAAATGTAGAAAAACTTTACTCACGGTCATACCCCTTTGGCACGATCCTAGAAATAGCGTGCGGTTCCTGCGTAAATACGTCACGCAGAAGATCGTTGCATTCTTTTGTGGTTATGGACTGAACCATATCGTCAATCTCTTGTATTTCCTCCAGCGAATATCCACCTGTCAGCAACAATCCGAAATGATTAGACATCTTTACGATATCATCTTTTTTATAGGCCAATGAGACAAGATATTGTCGTTTTACGGCGTCCAATTCTGATTGTGAAATTCCAATATGCAATAGTCTTTTTCGCAGGTAGCGCCACATATTTTCCGAGTCGTGAGCCGCATCAATGGAGGATGCCGATATTTCGAAGGCAACAATATCTTGCGCAAAAACTCTATCTATGTATCCAAATGCTGCATGCGTCGCACAATTGATCACATCCTTCAATATCTTTTTCACAAAAAAAGCCGGTTGATTCAGAGCCATAATTGCAACGTCAAGCGCTATGGATTTCCTCAAATTCTCCCGAGAGGAAAAAGGAACGCGGTACACATATTCCACAGCTGCAAGAGATCTGTTTTTTGGAGAACCATATTCTATTTCTTTTAGGCAGACAGCAGTTTCTGGAAAAACGCCAGCTTCCTTTGGTTTTTCAGTGCGCTTAGATGGAATTTTTTCAAAATACTTCTCCGCAAGTTTTTTTATGTGATCCAACTCGAAATCACCGGATATAACAATTAAAGCATTATTGGGAGCAAACCACTTATCATGAAATTCTTGTAGATCTTTCGGAATTATAGTTTCTATCTCATGTTTCCATCCTATAACTCCTATCCCACCTGTATCTCGGTTGAAAATATTTGCTAATGTCGATTCCTGCATTGCGCCACCAGGATTGTTATCAACGCACATGCTGCGCTCTTCCAGAATGGCGCCTTTTTCTGACTGAAAAATATCGTTACCAATATTGAGCGAAATCATACGTATCGCTTCATAAATAAAAACTATCTCTATGTTTTTTTTCGAAACAACTTCATGAAAACAAATCGTATTGATGGAGGTAAACGCATTTTTTAACGCTCCAATGTCTTCCAATAATTCACTGAACTCCATTTTATTAGAGGAAAATGCCATATGTTCTAGATAATGAGCTACTCCAGATTTAGAAATTGCGTCATTTTTTGATCCGCAATAATACCAGATGGAAAAGAAAATAATCGGAGCAGACTTTTTTTCAATGCAAATTACCTGAAGACCATTTTTTAGCGTAAACCTAACAACATTGTACTTCGCCTGCACATCAAAAATAAACAATGCAAAAACTACAGCCGCTAACCTTCTGATATTCAACGAAAATCTACTACTCAATCGACTGCTTCTTGAGTAATTCACGAATTTTTTCCTCAACTACATTTTTTGCGATATCCGGTAGATTATTGTTTATCCATTTATTTATTAATGAGATGGAAGTTTCCTTTAACAACTTTGAAACAGTTTCTTTCTTATCGGATTCCTTTTCTGTTTGATGGTATCGATGATGAGGTTCATTAAATTTAAAGTTCTTCTCGCTGACGGCGTCGGCGTTTTCCTGAACTAATTTCAAGAAAGCGCCCATTTCTGAATTTTCAGAATCTACTCTTACTTTTTCAATACTTCCGTCAGGTCTAATCATATCAGTTAGATCCAAAACGGGCGGCTCTTCATCTATTACCATCTTTCTAATCGACGATAGCACTTCGTCTAATGACATCTCTGAGTTTTTGTGCTCCATTTGCTTCCTTATCTCTTTTAGATTCAGTATTACTTCTTTCTAAACAACGATCGCAAATCGCTATTTCCCGCTAACACGAAAATTGTTACGGCGGATAGTATTCGTTGCTTCCGAGAGTTTGCTAGGTTTATCTTGGCATCTAATAATTGATTCTCTTCGACCCAAATCTCAGTGTTGGATTTTGTGCCAATTGCATTTTCTTCAAAATTGCTTTGTGCGCTTAACTCAGCGCTTTTAACGGCAGAACGACTGGCTCTTATCATGGCAAGCGCTGCTATATACTTATTCCATTGGACAATGCATTCTTTTACAATCTCCTGGATGGTGTCTTCAGCTATAAATTTAGCCTTGAGCGCTTTTTGATTTGCTATGGCAATGGCAGAGTAGGCATTTCCTGAAGATGGAGAATTCGTGAAAATAGGTACATTCATTTGTAAGGTGGCAGAATAATTATTAATGGAGTTATTGTACCTTTCTTTGGTTAAAGACCTCGATACTCCCAATTCCAAATCACAACTTGGTGACAGCGCCCCCTTGGCAGCGTTTAAGTTATGATACTCAGTCTGCTCTTCCAATTTCGCCGCCATAATACTATGGTTAAACGCCATAGCTCGGGAGATTAGTTTATCCAAACTTTCCGGAAGTTGAAATTCTGTATTTGGTAGCTCTATGCTTCCATCGGTTTTTAGGCCGGTCAATTTTTTAAACTCTGATTCTGCTGTAAATAATTCGGTCTCGGCTTCAATTCTTTCGTAGATCGCTTTTTGATGGTTTGCATTAGCTTGTGCCACTTCTGCCGGCGTGCCGATGCCAGCTTCCATACCGCTATTCTTCGAGTCCGCCGTCTTTTTTAGATTCTCTTCTTTCTTTTTCAAAGCTGTAACTTTTTGGCGTCCAACCCAGATGCTGGTATAAGCGTCCAACACTCTAATGAATAATTTTTGTTCCTCAAATTTTAGCTTATGATGCGCAGCCCTTTCGTTGCTACTCATCGCCTTCATCCTATTAACACTTGCAAAACCATTAAACAAATTTTGCGAAACGGTTATTCCCATTCTCGTATTTGTCGATTTACCAGTTTTTCTCTCAGTGATTGTATCACCCGCAATATTTTCTCCAGTGGAGATATTTTCTGCTCTACCTCTTTGGCTACTTATCTGTCCCTGAGCACTTGGTAAAAACGATAATTTTGCTTGAGTATTGGCCTCCTCGGCGCTGCGCTCATCGGCCTGACTCGCAAGCCAACTGTTATTATTACGAAGAGCCGCTCCCCATGCTTCTTCAAGGGTCAATTCAGCCTTAACATCGTTTAGCGCCGCTCTCCTCGTTTCTTTAGAGGCTTTGCCTTCGACGCTGCTATAGGCAACGACTATCAACAAAAATAGAAACCATGCCATTATCACATTGCTTCCTTTGAGGCTAATTCTACGATAATGCAGCATTAATTCTCTCCAAGCTCTCTCCTCTTCCAAATGAAACTAACATATCAAGTATGCCGGGAGTAATTTTTCTATCGCTTAAGATATTTCTCAACAAGCTAGCGATTTTACCAAAGGGGATATTCTTTTCCAAAGAAAATTCGCGCAGCTGCTTTTCTAAATTTTCTTCCGTCCATTCCTCTAGCGATCTTAATTTTACAGAGATAATTCGCAAAATATCTAGGTCTTCAAAATCCATCTGCGCTGGAATGAAATCGCCAGTATAGATGCGCGCCAGATCGCGCAGCTCCAGCAGCGTCTTGGCTCGCTGCTTTAACCCGGTCATTCCCCGCAATAAGCGACACCGCTTTTCGGCTGATACATCTTCTTCTATTATTTCCAGAAGATCGTTCAGTAAACGTTGATTATCAGCCGCTCGCATGTAATGGCCATTCAGATTATTTAACTTAGAAAAATCCAAACGAGAAGCCGATTTCCCCAAATTTTCCGTTGCAAACCATTCTATGGCTTGCTCTCTTGATATAATTTCATCGTTGCCATGAGACCAGCCAAGGCGTAACAAATAATTACAGATTGCTTCCGGCAAGTAACCCATGGTGCGGTAAGCGTCTACTCCAAGAGCTCCATGCCGTTTTGATAATTTTGCGCCGTCGGGACCATGTATCAATGGAATATGAGCATATTGTGGAATATCCCAGCCGAAGGCATTAAATATCTGTATATGCCGGAAGGTGTTTGTTAGATGGTCGTCGCCGCGAATCACATGAGTTATGTCCATATCATGATCATCAACGACCACAGACAACATAAAAGTTGGAGTACCGTCGCTCCGCACCAAAATCATATCGTCCAATTGGTCGTTAGAAACCGTTATGATTCCCTGTACAAGATCTGCTAGCGTTGTCTCTCCTAGCATAGGAATCTTTAAGCGAATAACTGGACGCACCCCTACTGGCGCTTCTTTTGGATCACGATCTCTCCACTTTCCGTTGTATTTTGGCGTTAGTCCATTAGATTTTGCTTCCTCTCGCATAGCGTCAAGCTCCGCAGCAGAGCAGTAACAATAATAAGCCTTTCCTGCTGTAACCAGGCTTTCGGCTAACTCCACATGTCGCCTCAATCTAGAGGACTGGAAAACCGGCTCTTCATCCCAGTTTATCCCCAGCCATTTTAATCCGTCGACAATGGCGTCGACAGCTTTTGCTGTAGATCTTTCTCTATCGGTATCTTCAATGCGCAGCAGAAATTTCCCTCCAAAATGACGTGCAAATAGCCAATTAAACAAAGCGGTTCTCGCTCCGCCTATATGCAAAAACCCCGTCGGAGACGGAGCAAAGCGCGTAACGACACCCATTTTTACTCTTCATAAAACAATTAACTATATTCTATACGCTAAGTATTTGAGAGTAAATGCATAGCAAAAAAATTCAAAACTTCATCGAAGATTTTTGCGAAAGCGAAAAGTATAGATTGCTCAATTTTGTGCCAGTTGGCGTTGGCATAGGAATAAGTTTTTATTTTTCCTTAAATAGAGAACCAAATTTTCTATTTAATATTATTGTTTTAGCATTAATATTAACGTTTATTGCATTTATAAAGTCAAACAAATGGATTCTCTATATTTTACTTACGATTAGCGCTGGATTTTTCTTTGCCCAGTTGCGAACAAAAGTCGTAGATACGCATATGTTGTCTGAGGAATGTAAAAAACCAATTTCTCTAACGGCGTTGATAGAATCCTGTGAAAAAACTGAAAAAGGTTTAACCTTCATCGTCAGCAATGTAAAAAGTAAAAAACATAAGAATTTGAATAAATTACGCCTGAGCTGGCGCGGGAAAAAAGCAATGGCTTCTTTAAAAGATCATGTTCCAGGATCAGAAGTCTTATTTCGCATCATTTTATCACCTCTACAACCGCAAGCTTTTCCAGGAGCTTATGACTTTAAAAAGCAGCAATATTTTAGAGGGATAAGCGCCCGCGGATACATTACAATACCGCCAAAAATCCTTAAGGAACCCAAGCCGGCGACACTATATTTATTCATTGAGCAATTGCGTCACAGCATAGATAAAAAAATCGAGAAATATCTTCCACAAGAGACAGCTTCCGTCGCTAAGGCTTTGGTCACAGGAAACAAATCCGGAGTTCCCATAAATGTTCGCAATAATTTTGCCAACTCCGGAACAGCTCATTTACTCGCAATATCCGGTCTGCATATGGGGATAATAGGATTTTTTGTTTTTTGGTTTTTTCGAGTTCTCTTTTGCTGTTTTCAACCAATTTGTATGTTTTTTGATGTAAAAAAAATCGCCGCCGCAATTTCTTGGATAGTTGTTTTGCTTTATTTATGCATTTCTGGAAGCTCTGTACCGTCCATTCGAGCGTTCATCATGCACACTCTCATCATCTGTGCAATTTTCGCTGAAAGATGCGCTCTCTCCATGAGATCAGTAGCCATTGCTGCAACGCTTATAATGATATTCTCGCCGGAAGTAATTTTATTTCCAAGTTTTCAGATGTCATTTGGAGCTGTCATTGCTATTGTTGCTTTCTATGAGCGTCGCTGGAATTTTTCTGGATTTATGAAGATGTTATTTGACATTTTAGCGACCACCATTGTCGCTTCAATACCAACTACAATATTTTCGATGTATACGTTTAATCAGCTGACGCTCAATAGCATTCTCGCCAACATAATATCTATTCCGCTCATGTCGTTTCTTATTATGCCGCTGGCAGTGATCTCACTATTGCTAATGCTCTTTGACGCAGCAAAGCCATTTATTATGTGTTTGGGATATGGCGTACAGTTACTGATGAAGATCTCAGAATTGGCGGCGCAATTACCTGGATCGTATTTTATTATGCGCACTCCAACCAGCGCCAATATGGCTATTTTTATTTTTTCCGGATTGATATTAGCGCTAATCCAGCACAGAATCCGCTTCTTAGGCGCTATGGGATTGGCGATTGGATGCATCTATTACCATCTTAGTCCGACATCGGATATTTTTATTTCACCAAGATCAAAAGTCATTGGCATAAAAACCGCTGACGCTCTTTGCTTCAATCATCTCGGATATTTTCGATCAATGACATCGTCCTGGGCAAAGTCGCTCGGATTTGAGAAGCGGGAGAGGTTTGATTCAAAATCTTGTCGAAAATATATTACGAAAATCTCTGATAATACATATGATGTTAACATCAAAAGCCAAAATTTTGTAATTACCGATGACGAAGGTTATTTTTCTTCTTCGCCCAATGCTATTTTTCTGGACAAAAATAACGAGTTTTCCAAGACAATATATTTTCAACCGCGTAAATGCGTATCCAATGAACAAAAACTGCGCCCTTGGAGTTGATGAGCAATTCGGGAGAATTTAACAATTTGTTCTCTCGTGTCCAGGACTGGGTTAGGGCAACACCCGTAAATAGAATATATCCATCACTTGAATATAAGTGGATGCGATTAAAATAAGAGAAATAATTCATTAGGTGTAGCAATCTTACTCTAAAATTTACGTGCGTCAACAATCGTGAAGAATTTATTTTAGATTATACGCGATATTCTATTAATTTAATTAAGCGCAACCATCATCTAAGATGTAAAAGAGTAATTGGTTTAGCTCGACTTGATTTAGACGGGCCTCCACACCATAATCCAGACGGACAAGAAATTGGTCCTCGTCATCTTTATCTATTTCAGATATACCTTAAAAAGACAGAGGACGATTACTATCTTCTTACTGACGATGGGGCCACGATTTTAGGTCTTAAACAGGATGGGTGCACATTGGATAGCCCAAAGCGCCAAGAACTCTTGTTGTTAGTGTTAAATGGCTACGGAGTATCTCTTGTCGATAATAAGTTGCAAGTAACTGCAACTGTAGACAATTTTGCTTATAGAAAGCATTCTATCATTCAAGCTATCCTTACCGTAAACGACATGTTTTATCTGGCAGAACCGCATGTTGCTAGTCTTTTCTCCGAAGATGTTAGAAGTTGGTTGGATCTCTCTGATATTCGGTATTCCGAACAAATATTTTTTATTGGCCGTTCTGGGTATACGCGAAAATTTGATTTTATTATTTCAAAATCCTCTAAAGCGCCGGAAAGAATTATCAAAACAATAAATAATCCTGTTCGTAATAGTGCTGATTCTATTATTGTCGACTGGATAGATTCCGGATTAGCTCCCAGATCAATTACCTATGCGCTTGCGGTTATTCGTCAAGTATTTAACTATGCAAGAAACTTCGATCTATATTGCGGAGATAATCCTGTATCAAAAGTAAAAA